>JBPPNA010000055.1:0-8104 GCA_051306355.1 Acidimicrobiales bacterium
TTCCTCGAACAGATGCGCAAGCTGCTCCACACCGAGCGCGACGTGTACGAGCGCCAGGCCAAGCAGCTCCGCGCCGAAGCCGACAGCCTGGTGGCCGATCTCGACCCGGGCGATGTCCAGTTCGACGAGGAATCGGGCGAAGGCGACACGATCGCCGTCGAGCGCGGTCGGGACCTGGCCCTCGCCTCGAGGGCGCTCGAGATGATCGACGAGATCGATCACGCGCTGGCGAAGTTCGATCTCGGCACCTACGGCATCTGTGAGATCTCCGGGGACCCGATCCCCAGAGAGCGTCTCGATGCCATTCCCTGGGCGCGGGAGAAGGTTGAGTACAAGGTCGGTGGCTTCGGTCGACGCTGAGCACCCCGACGCGTCCACCCCCGAATCGGACCCCGGCGTCCGGCGACCCGTCGTCGCCATCCTCGCGGTGGCAGGACTCCTGGTCGTCATCGACCAGCTCACCAAGTGGTGGGCGGTCGAGGCCCTCAGCGATCCGAGCCGGATCATCGACCTGTTCTGGACCCTGCGCTTCCGGCTGATCTACAACTCGGGCACCGCCTTCAGCCTCACCGAGGACACCGGGCCCATCGTCTCGGTCGTCGCCGTCGTGGTGGTGATCTTCCTGCTGCGGTCAGGTCGCGACCAGCGGTCGCGCCTCGTCGTCGCCGGCTACGGCCTGGTCGTGGGTGGGACGATCGGCAACCTGATCGACCGAGCGTTCCGCGAGGGCGACGGGCTCTTCGCTGGTGGCGTGGTCGACTTCGTCGATCCCCAGTGGTTCCCGGTGTTCAACGTGGCCGACGCGGCCCTCACCATCGGCATCGGCCTGGTCCTGGCCGCCGGCTTCTTCACCGACGCGTTCGACCCGGCCGACGATCAGGGCGACTCGTGACGGACTTCTCCGCGCCGCTGCCCGACGTCCTCGACGGCGAGCGCCTCGACCGGGTCGTGGCCATGCTGTGCGACCTGCCCCGCAGCGTGGCCGCCGAGCTGGTCGACGCCGGCGAGGTGCGCGTCGACGGCGAGGTACGGACCCGACGCTCGACCCGACTGAGCGAGGGTCAGGTCGTCGCCTGCGCGGTTCCGGCCCCGCCGCCGGCCGCCACGGTCGAAGGTGAGGTCGACGTCGAGTTCGCCGTCGCCTTCGAGGACGAGCACCTCTTGGTGATCGACAAACCTGCCGGCCTCGTCGTCCACCCCGGCGCCGGGCACTCCACCGGCACGCTCGTGCACGGTCTGGTCTCCCGCTATCCCGACATCGAAGGCGTCGGCGAGCCACTCCGCCCGGGGATCGTGCACCGGCTCGATCGCGACACGTCAGGGCTCATGGTCGTGGCGCGCACGGTTCCGGCGCTCGACGCGCTCAGTGGAGCGATGCGCGCCCGCACCGTGACCCGCCGGTACCACACGCTGGTCTGGGGTCACCTGGACGAACCGCGTGGCATGGTCGACGCACCCATCGCCCGCTCGCCCCGCGAGCCGACGCGGATGGCGGTGGTCGTCGGGGGTCGCGAGGCCCGCACCACCTACGAGGTGGTGGCCCGCTTCGACCAGCCCGCCGAGGTCACCGAGCTCACCTGCCTGCTCGAGACGGGCCGCACCCACCAGATACGCGTCCACCTCCAGGCCATCGGCCACGCCGTGGTCGGCGACACCCGCTACGGCGGCGCCCGCCAGTCGTTGCCGATCTCCCGGCAGTTCCTGCACGCCGAGCATCTCGCCTTCGCCCATCCGGTGAACGACGAGCCCCTCGCCTTCGACAGCGCCCTGCCTGCGGACCTGGTCGACGTCCTCCACCGACTGACCTGACACCGTCCGGGCGGAACTGATCCGCGACCGGAAGGTGTCGATCACGACGGGGGAGCCGGCGTTCCGTCCGTGACCGGGTCCTCCGGAATCGCCGTATGGGGCGGCGCCGGCCAGGCCTGTTGGCCGTTGGCCATGCGGGCCAGATCGTCGAGGTGCAGCGCGTCGAGGTGGCGGCGCATGTGCTCGGCGGTGTCGGCCCAGACCGCCAGCAGCACGCACTGACCCTCGTGGTCGCAGGCCCCGTCGGTATGTGGTTCCCCGAAGTCGCCGAGGGTGATGGGGCCGTCTACGGCGGAGACGATGTCGCCCAGGGTGATCTCGGCGGGCTCCCTCGCCAGCACATAGCCGCCGCCCACGCCGCGCTTCGAACGCACCAGACCGGCCCCCTTCAGGGCGAGGAGGATCTGCTCGAGGTAGGGCTGGGGGAGGCCGGTCCGGCCGGCGATGTCGCGCACCGACACGGGCGTGTCGCCCCCGTCGAGGGCGAGTGACAGCAAGGCCCGGCTGGCGTAGTCACCTCTGGTCGACACTCGCACGGATCGGCATCGTAGGTCCCACGTGGTCCCGAACATGGTCCCGGCGTGCGATGTGGGTAGCGTGACGGGCGTTGGCTGATGAACCCTTGATCCCCGAGTATCACGGTCCCTGCGTGTCGAACGTGGCGGCCATGATGCAGCAGGTCCCCGACGAGGTCCCCGACTGGGTGCCCCGCCCGGTCGCAGAGGCCGAGCAGTCGACCGTGCTGTTGACCATCGACGGGCTCGGATGGCGCCAGCTCCAGCCGCGAGCCGCGCTGGCTCCCACGATCTGTTCGGTGCTCGAGGGCGGCCCGATCTCCACCGTGGCACCGTCCACCACGTCCACGGCCCTCACCTCCATCGCCAGCGGCGTCTCCCCGGGTGAACACGGCGTCGTCGGGTACCGGATGGCCATCGACGGTCGGGTGCTCAACGTCCTGCGCTGGGCCACGCCGGATGGCGATGCCCGCAAGCTCCTCCCGCCCTCCAGCTTCCAGTGGCACGAGCCCTTCGGGGGCCAGCGCCCGCCGGTGGTGACCCGGGCCGAGTTCGCCTCGTCCGGCTTCACCGACGCTCACCTCGGCGGCACCCGATTCGTGGGGTACCGCACCCTGGGGACGCTGGTGGCCGAGGTCGACCGGCTGGTCCGCTCCGGCGAACCCTTCGTCTATGCGTACTACGAGGGTCTCGACAAGGTCGCCCACGAATACGGGGTCGGTGCGCACTACGAGCACGAACTGCGCTGGATCGACCACCTCGTGGCCGAGCTGCTGCAGGTCCTGCCGCGGGGCACGTGCCTGGCGCTCACGGCAGACCACGGCCACGTCGACGTGGCCGACAACCTCGTCGAACTGGACGACGCCATCCGTCCGCACCTCTCCATGCAGTCGGGGGAGGGTCGGTTCCGGTGGCTCCACGCCCGCCCGGGCCGGACCCGACAGCTGCTCGATGCGGCCCAGGTCCACGCCGACACGGGATGGATCCTGTCCCGCGACCAGATGATCGACGAGGGCTGGTTCGGTCCCCGCGTGCGCGACGAGGCCCGAGCGCGCCTGGGCGACGTCGCCCTCGTGGCCCGCGAACCCATCGCCTACGTCGACCCGCTCGACAGTGGCCCCTACTCGCTGATCGGCCGCCACGGCTCGCTGACCGCGGACGAGATGCTCGTCCCGTTCGTCGCGGCGACGGTCTGATCACCTCCCCCGTCGGTCACACGCCCGTGAAGGAGAGTCCATGAGCGCGCCAGAAGCCCGAGACCCAGGAGCCCGAGACCCAGGAGCCCCAGACTCAGGAAGCGGAGACCCAGAGGTGGAGCGGGGTGAGCTGGTGGAGGCCGAGGCGCAGCTGGCCGACGCCGTGCGGGAGTCCGTCGAGGAACCCGGGCGCGTCATGCGCATCGGGTCGATGATCAAGCAGCTCCTCGACGAAGTCCGGGCCGCCGAGCTCGACGAAGCCGGCCGCAACCGCTTGCGTGAGATCTACGACCAGTCGATCACCGAACTGTCCGGTGCGCTCTCCGACGACCTGGCCGAGGAGCTCGACCGCCTGGTATCGCCCTTCGGCGAGGCGCCGGCTTCGTCCGGCGAGCTCCGGGTGGCGCAGGCCCAGCTGGTGGGCTGGCTCGAGGGCCTCTTCCACGGCATCCAGGCCACCCTGTTCGCCCAGCAGGCTGCCGCCCGCCAACAGCTCGAACAGATGCGGCACCAGCTCGCCGCAGGCCAGCCGCCCGGCGCTGGCGACGGTCACCCCCCCGGCGCGTACCTCTGAGCAGCATCTGAGCAGCGCGGCCTACGGTCCGATCAGCAGTGTGCCGGTGATCTCGTAGGACCGGCCGGCGTCGACGGTCAGCGAGATGGTGTCCGATTCCGTGGCGCCGGCGTCGATCCGTCCGATCGAGACCGGGATCACGGTGCTGGCGAGGCGGAGCTCCATCGAGCCCTGCCAGTCGGTCTCGGTGCCGTTGGTGACCTGCACCTCGACGTCGGCCCGCTGCGCCGTGGCCGACGACAGCTGCAGCGTGACATCGAGGCCGTCGCACAGCGTGGAGTCGGCTTCCTCCCGCGTCGTCGAGTCGGCGCCGAGCAGGACGGTGTTGGTGTCGTCGGTGGTGTCGACGGACAGGATGGCCGGCACTTCGTCGGTGCAGGAGAGCACGTGGGTCAATCCCCGCAGTGACGACGTCGTGAGGGGGATCAGGAAGATCCCCAGCAGCGTGACCATGGCCATGCGCGCCCGCAGCGAGGTCGGCAGGGTCAGCATCGATGACATCGAACCACACGGGACGCCACTGCGTTGACGCAGGGGGCCCCAATCGGTCTGTATGGTGCCGACAGTGGCGGGAACGATGTTCACCGGTGGGCTCTCCAGGATGGCGTACGCCCGGGCTCGCCTGCTGCTGGTCGTGGGCGGCATGGGCATCCTCGCCGTCCTGGTGGCCGTGCTGCTGATCCGCAGCGTGGACGAGATCGAGGTCATCGCCACCCTGCTCTTCGTGCCCATCTTCCTGGCGCTGATGTTCTTGGGGTTGCCGGGCGGGGTGGCCGGTGCGGTGGTGGCGACGATCGTCTACATCGTGCTCCGGACCGACGCCATCGACGCCGTCGGTTGGGGCGAGTTCTCCGGCCTCGTGATCGGTCGCAGCTTGTCGTACTTCCTCTTCGGCATCGTCGGTGGGTGGGCCTCCAAGACGCTCGAGCTGTCGCTCGACAAGCTCGACCTCTACGACCAGATCGACGACCAGACCGGCATCTACAACGCCCGCTTCCTCCTCCAGGACGTCGAGCTCGAACGAGCCCGCGGCGAGCGGTACAAGACGGTGTTCTCGGTGGCCTTCGTCGAGTTCCCCGCCGACGCCCTCGGTCCTCTACGGCCCCGTCGTCGCCGCACCGTGCTGCGCGAGCTGGGCCACAAGGTGCAGGAGGGTGTGCGCACGGTCGACCGCGTCGCTCACGGCACCGACGGCCGGGTCCACCGGATCGCTGCCGTGTTGCCCGAGACATCCCGCGAGGGCGCGGCCGTGTTCCACTCCCGGTTCGTCGTCAGCCTGCAGCGGTTCTTCGCCATCAACGACGTGCCCGACATCGCCGTGACCGGCCAGACCTGCACCGTCCCCGGCAGCGACGACGCCCTGGCGGCGCAGCTCGAGCCCTGGGCCGCCATCGACTCGACCGAGCACGCCCTCACCGTCTGACCGTAGTCCGCTCGGCGCGGCGACCAAGGGACGCGGCTGCTACGGTCGCATCGGGCGAATCACATGCGTGTGATTTGTCCACAGCTGTGGAGAACGGCTGTGGATCACCTGTGGACAAGTGACGGTTCGGCGTGCACGCGCCCGGAGACAGAGGAGTGGTGTCGGTGGCTGATTCCTTCACCCACCTCCACGTCCACACCGAGTACTCGATGCTCGACGGCGCGGCGCGCCTCGACGAACTGGTGGCGGCGGCCGCCGCGGACGGCCAGCCGGCGCTCGGGATCACCGACCACGGCAACATGTACGGGATCCTCGACTTCTACCGGGCCTGCAAGGACCAGGGGGTCAAACCGGTCCTGGGCACCGAGGCCTACATGGCCCACGACCACCGCACCGAGCGCATCGCCGCCCGGGGCAAGATGGACGACTCCGGTGGCGAGGGCGAGGGCGGCCGCAAGCCCTGGTATCACCTCACCCTGCTGGCCGAGAGCGAGGTGGGTTACAAGAACCTCATCCAGCTGTCGTCCCGGTCGTTCATGGAGGGCTACTACCGCAAGCCCAAGGTCGACTGGGAGCTGCTCGAGGAGCACAGCGAGGGGCTCATCGCCACCACCGGCTGCCTCGGCGGCCACGTGCTGCAGGCCATGGTCCCCAAGGCGATCATGGACCCCGACAAGCAGCAGGTCGACCACGTCAGCGAAGACGAGCGCTTCGACAACGCAGTGAAGCTGGCCGGCCGGCTCCAGGACATCTTCGGGCGGGACAACCTCTTCGTCGAGCTCCAGGACCACGGCATCCTGGCCCAGCAGTGGTCCAACCCCCGCCTCGCCGCCCTGGCCAAGAAGATCCACGCGCCGTTGCTGGCCACCAACGACAGCCACTACGTCCACCGCGAGGACGCCCTCGCCCACGACGCCTTGCTCTGCGTGCAGACGGCGTCGCTGATGAGCGACAAGAACCGGTTCCGGTTCCACGGCGACGACCACTACCTGAAGTCGGCCGAGGAGATGCGGTACCTGTTCCGCGAGCTCCCGACGGCGTGCGACAACACCCTGTGGGTGGCCGAGCGGTGCGAGGTCGAGATCGAGTTCGGCCAGCCGCAGTTGCCCGACTTCCCCTTGCCGCCCGGCTTCGACTCCGACGACGACTACCTCCGTCACGAGGTCTTCGAGGGGGCGAAGAAGCGTTGGGGCGAACGCCTCGACGACCGCATCACCGATCGGCTCCTCTACGAGCTCAAGGTCATCAGCGACATGGGGTTCTCCAGCTACTTCCTCATCACCTGGGACCTCATCCGCCACGCCCGCACCCATGAGATCCGGGTCGGCCCGGGCCGTGGCTCCGCCGCCGGCTGCGCGGTCGCGTACACGCTGTGGATCACCGATCTCGATCCCATCGAGTACGACCTGCTGTTCGAGCGCTTCCTGAACCCGAGCCGGGTGTCGATGCCCGACATCGACATGGACTTCGACACCCGGGGCCGCGACGAGATGATCCGCTACGCCGCGGAGATGTACGGCCGCAACAACGTCGCCCAGATCATCACGTTCGGCACCATCAAGGCCCGTCAGGCGGTCCGCGACGCGGCCCGGGTGCTGGGTCACGACTACGGCACCGGCGACCGGATCGCCAAGGCCATGCCGCCGCTCATCATGGGCCGCGACACGCCGCTCTATGCCTGCCTGGACGAGTTCCCCAAGTACGTCGACGGCTACAAGATGGCCACCGAGATCCGGCAGATGTACTCGAGCGACCCGATCTCCAAGGAGGTCATCGACGTCGCCAAGGGCCTCGAGGGACTCCGCCGCTCCGACGGCATCCACGCCGCTGCAGTGGTGATCACCAAGGAGCCCCTGACCACCTACCTGCCCATCCAGCGCAAGCCCGAGCCGGGCAAGCCCATCGAGGACGCACCGGTCGTCACCCAGTACGAGATGCACGGCGTCGAGGACCTCGGTCTGTTGAAGATGGACTTCCTCGGCCTCCGCAACCTCGACATCATCTCCGACGCCCTCGACCTCGTGCACGACCTCCGAGGCGTCGACATCGACATCGACAACGTGCCCCTCGACGACGAGCCCACCTACGAACTGCTCCGGGCGGGCCAGACCGTGGGCGTGTTCCAGCTCGAGTCACCGCCGATGCGCGCGCTCATGCGCTCCCTCGCCCCCGACTCGTTCGAGGACGTGGCCGCCCTCGTCGCCCTGTACCGGCCGGGCCCGATGGCGGCCAACATGCACAACGACTACGCCGACCGGAAGAACGGCCGGAAACCGATCGAGTATCTGCATGCCGACGCCGAGGAGATCCTGGGGTCCACCTACGGGCTGATGATCTACCAGGAGAGCGTGATGCGGATCGCGCAGAAGTTCGCCGGTTTCACCCTGGCCGACGCCGACAATCTCCGGAAGGCGTGCGGCAAGAAGGTGAGGGAGCTCATCGTCAAGGAGCGGCGGAAGTTCGAGGAAGGCTGCGAGGCCAACGGCTACGGCAAGGAGCTCGGCAAGGAGTGGTTCGACATCATCGAGCCCTTCGCCGACTACGCCTTCAACAAGAGCCACAGCTACGGCTACGGCTTCATCGCCTA
>JBPPNA010000078.1:0-16310 GCA_051306355.1 Acidimicrobiales bacterium
GGATGTCGACGCCCCGCCGGACCGAGAAGCACAGCCCATGGGCCTGGCCGGGACCGTGGTAGGGATCCTGACCGACGACGAGCACCTTCACGTCGGCGAACGGCGTGAGGTGGAGTGCGGCGAAGACCTCGTCCGGGGGCGGGTGGACGGTGTGGCGGCTGCGCTCGTCGCGGACGAAGGCCTGCAACTCCTGCCAGTACGGCTCGTCGAACTGGTCTCGCAGGAGCGGGTTCCAGTCGGTCTTCATCAGTGCGTGAAGCTACCCACGCTTCCCCGTCCTCGTCAGGCAGCAGCCTGCGCGTTCGGTGGGGTCACGTGGTTGGGTGGGGCCATGCGTATCGATGTCTGGTCCGACGTGGTCTGCCCGTGGTGCTACCTGGGCAAGCGGCGCCTGGAGGAAGCGCTCGACGGTCTCGACTTCGCCGACGAGATCGATGTCCGCTGGCGCGCCTACCAGCTCGACCCCACCGCCACCACCGAACCGAAGGATCTGCGCACGGCCATCGACCGCAAGTACGGGCCGGGCGCGTTCGAAGCCATGACCGCCCGACTCGGGGCCCTGGGACGAGAGGTGGGCATCGACTATCGCTTCGACATCGCCCAGCGGGTGACCAGCGTGCCGGCGCTGATGCTCGTCGACTGGATCGCCGGCGCCGTGGGTCGCGACGCGGCCGCTGCGCTCCACGAGCGACTGTTCCGGGCCTACTTCACCGAGGGTGCCGACATCGCCGACCCCGCCAACCTGGTCGATTGGGCGGTCGAGGTCGGCGCCGAGCGTGATCTCGCCGGTGAAGCCGTCGCCACGGGCGCGGGACGCGAAGGCGTGGTGGCGGACCTCGAAGCGGCGGCCGACCGCCAGATCACCGGCGTTCCGGCGTTCGTCATCGAGGACAAGCACCTGATTCCTGGCGCCCAGGACGTCCACACGCTCCGGACGATGATCACCCGGCTGCGCGAGAAGTACGCGAACGGTGTGTGACGTGTCCTACGGTCCGCGCCATGACTGACGCATCCCAGTACCGCTTCGACACCAAGCTCCTCCACGCCGGGACCGAGGACGATCCGGCCACCGGCGCCGTGCAGACGCCGATCTACCAATCGACGTCGTTCGTCTTCAAGGACGCCGAACACGCCGCCCGACTCTTCAACCTCGAAGAGGTCGGCTTCATCTACTCCCGCCTCACCAACCCAACGGTCTGGGCACTGCAGAACCGCGTCGCTGCACTCGAGGGTGGCGCTGGCGCGGTGGCGTGCTCGTCCGGCCACGCAGCCCAGATCCTCGCCCTGTTCCCGCTGATGGGACCCGGGAAGAACGTCGTGGTCTCCACCCGTCTCTACGGCGGCTCGATCACCCAGTTCTCCCAGACCATCAAGCGCTTCGGCTGGTCTGCCACCTTCGTCGACTTCGACGACACCGACGCCATCCACGCCGCGTGCGACGACGACACCCGCGCCATCTTCTGCGAGTCGATCGCCAACCCCGGCGGCTACATCACCGACCTGCCGGTCATCGCCGGCATCGCCGACGAGCACGGCATCCCGCTGATCGTCGACAACACCTCCGCCACGCCGTACCTGTGCCGGCCGATCGAGCACGGCGCCACCCTCGTCGTGAACTCCACCACCAAGTACCTCACCGGCAACGGCACCGTCACCGGCGGCGTGGTGGTCGACTCCGGCAACTTCGACTGGTCGGCATCGGACAAGTTCCCGTCGCTGTCCCAGCCCGAGCCCGCCTACCACGGCCTCGTGTTCCACGACGCCCTCGGGCCGATGGCGTTCACGTTCCACGGCATCGCCGTCGGGCTCCGGGACCTGGGTATGACGATGAACCCCCAGGGCGCGCACTACACGCTGCTCGGCATCGAGACCCTGAGCCTGCGGATGCGCAAGCACGTCGACAACGCCGTCGAGGTCGCCACCTGGCTCGAGAACGACGATCGGGTGGAGACGGTGACCTACGCCGGCCTGCCGTCCTCGCCGTACCGGGAGCGGGCGGATCGCCTCCTGCCCAAGGGTGCCGGCGCGCTGTTCACCTTCGCCGTCAAGGGCGGCTACGACGCCTGCGTGAAGCTGGTCGACAGCCTGGAGATCTTCAAGCACGTGGCCAACCTGGGCGACACCCGCTCACTGGTGATCCATCCCGCGTCGACGACCCACCGCCAGCTCGGGCCCGAGCAGCTCGAGGCAGCCGGTGCCGGTCCCGACGTGGTGCGGCTCTCCATCGGCATCGAGGACGCCGCCGACCTGATCGCCGATCTCGACCAGGCCCTCACCGCCGCCACCACGGCCTGAGCCCCGTTCTTGTCACCGTTTCGGGCATCCAGCTCCTCGAAACGGTGACAAGAACGCCCTCGGGGGCATGGTTCTCAGACGATCGGTGGGGCGAGAGCCTCCCGCCGGAGTCGGCGCTCGTTGCCCACTGCGTCGGTGGCCAGGACCGTGAGCGCGATCCAGACCAGTACGAAGCCCACCAGCCGCTCGGGTGGGAGGTTCTCGCCGAGGAGGACCACACCGCAGAGCAACTGCAGCGTCGGCGTCACGTACTGCAACAACCCGAGCATGGACAGCGGGATCCGGGTCGCGGCAGTGGCGAACAGCAGCAGCGGCACCGCGGTCACGATGCCGAGCCCGGCCAGCAGCACGTCACGACCGATCGGTCCGTGTGCGAACGACA
This sequence comes from Acidimicrobiales bacterium, assembly GCA_051306355.1. GTDB lineage: Bacteria > Actinomycetota > Acidimicrobiia > Acidimicrobiales > Salinilacustritrichaceae > Salinilacustrithrix. The sequence continues at coordinate 2,678 of JBPPNA010000078.1, forward strand.
ACGACCCCCGGGCGGCGAACACCGACAACCCGATGATCGCGACCGGGAAAAGCACGGCGGTCTCGATGGCCAGGGACGTCAGTGCAGCGGCGTCAGCCGACTTCTTCAGGTAGCCGTAGGTGGCGAACGAGCACGCCAGCACCAGGGCGATCCACGGCACCGTGCCGTTGGCCACGGTCAGCACCACCACCGACCCGACGCCGAAGCCGAGGGCGATGCGTTGGGCGCGACGGAGACGCTCCTTCAGCACCACGACCCCGAGCGCCACCGTGATGAGCGGGTTCACGTAGTAGCCGAGCGCGGCGTCGACGACGTGGCCGCTGTTGACGGCCCAGATGTAGGTGAGCCAGTTGATGGAGATGAACACCGCGGCCAGCGCCAGCACGCGTCGCGAGCGTCGGCTCCGGATCAGCACCCGTAGCTCGGGGAACCGTCCCTGCCCGGCGAGCACGGCGAGCACCACCAGCAACGACCACGCGATGCGGTGGAAGAGGATCTCGACGGCCGAGACGTCGTCGAGGAGGCGGAAGACGAGGGGGAACACCCCCCAGAGGGCGTAGGCGGAGAAACCGGCGATGGTGCCCGTGCGGACCGTCGCCCGTTCCGCGGTCGTCGGCCTAGTCATCCATCCGCAACGCGGAGACGAACGCCTCCTGGGGCACCTCGACCCGGCCGATGTTCTTGGCCTTCTTCTTGCCTTCCTTCTGCTTCTCCAGCAGCTTGCGCTTGCGCGTGATGTCGCCGCCGTAGCACTTCGACAGCACGTCCTTGCGCTTGGCCTTCACCGTCTCACGAGCGATGATCTTGCCCCCGATGGCCGCCTGGATCGGGACGTCGAACATCTGACGCGGGATCAGCTCCTTGAGCTTCTCGGCCAGCTTGGAGCCGTAGTCGTAGGCCTTGTCGCGGTGCACGATCGACGAGAAGGCGTCGGCGGCGACACTGTTGAGCAGCACATCGACCCGCACGAGATTGGCCCGTTCGTAGCCGACGAGCTCGTAGTCGAGGCTGGCATAGCCCTGGGTGCGCGACTTCAGCTGATCGAAGAAGTCACGGACGACCTCGGCGAGGGGGATCTTGTAGGTGATCTCGACCCGCTCGGGTGACAGGTACTCCATGCGGGTCTGCTCGCCGCGCCGGAACTCGCACAGCTCGATGATCGAGCCGACGTACGCGACCGGCGTGAGGATGGAGATCGAGAACATGGGCTCCTCGATCCAGTCGATCTCTGTGGGATCTGGCAGGTCAGAGGGGTTGTCGACCTCGACGCGCGCTCCGCTGGTGGTGACCACCTCGTACGCCACCGATGGCGCCGTGATGATGAGGTTCAGGTCGAACTCCCTCGACAGGCGCTCTCGGATGATCTCCATGTGCAGCATCCCGAGGAAGCCGCAGCGGAAGCCGAAGCCCAGGGCCATCGACGTCTCCGGCTCGTAGGTGAAGGACCCATCGTTCAGGCGGAGTTTCTCGAGGCTGTCGCGCAGGTCCGAGTACTCGTCGCCGTCCACCGGATAGAGGCCGGCGAACACCATGGGCTTGGGATCCTGGTAGCCGGACAGCGCCTCCTCGGCACCACGGATGGCGGTGGTCACGGTCTCACCGGAACGGGCCTCGGCGACGTCCTTGATCCCGGCGATGAGGTAGCCGGTCTCCCCCGGGCCGAGGGCGGCGACGGGCGTGGGGACCGGGTTGCGGACGCCGATCTCGTCCGCGTCGTAGTTGGAGCGGGCCTGGATGAACCGAAGCTTCTCGCCGGTGCGCATGGTGCCGTCCATCACCCGGACCGACGAGACGACACCGCGGTAGGTGTCGTAGTGGCTGTCGAAGATCAGGGCGCGGAGCGGTGCGTCCGCATCGCCGACCGGTGCCGGGATCGTCTCGATGATCGCGTCGAGCAGCTCGGTGACGCCTTCGCCGGTCTTGCCGGACACGTGGAGGATGTCCTCGGCCGCCAGCCCGAGCACGGACTCGATCTCCTCGGCCACCCGATCGGGCTCGGCCGCCGGCAGGTCGATCTTGTTGAGCACGGCGATGATCTCGAGGTCGTGCTCGAGCGCCTGGTAGCAGTTGGCCAGGGTCTGGGCCTCGATGCCCTGCGACGCGTCGACGAGGAGCACCACGCCTTCGCAGGCAGCCAGCGAACGCGACACCTCGTACCCGAAATCCACGTGACCGGGTGTGTCGATCAGGTTGATCACGTGGTCTCTCCACTCGAGGCGGACCGACTGGAGCTTGATGGTGATGCCCCGTTCGCGCTCGATGTCCATCGAGTCGAGGAACTGCTCCTTCATGTCCCGCGCCGACACCGCCCCGGTGACCTCGAGCAGGCGATCTGACAGGGTCGTCTTGCCATGGTCGATGTGGGCGATGATCGCGATGTTCCGGATGCGATCGAGTGGGATGCGGGGCGGTTCCATGGGCAGCCCTGAACGCTACCGACCGATGCCCCCCACGAATGCACCCACCAACGGGCCGACCACGTGCGGGACCTGCTCGTGGGGGGCGTGACCGACACCGGCGAGGAGGTGGAGCTCGGCTTCCAGCCGGTCGGCGATGGCCTCGGTGGCCGGGGGCGAGCTGATCCGGTCGTCGAGCCCACCGACGACCATGGTCGGCACGCCGAGCGGTCCGAGCTCGGCCAACACCGCGGGAGGGCGCCATGTCGAGGTCAGGTGCCACAGTGCGGCGGCCATGCCCCGACCCCGCAAGAGCTTGGCGGTCTCGATCGCGGTGGCGTCGGTGATCGGTGACCGGTGGTGGGAGATCGCCCGCAGCGCCGGCCCCGCGCCCAGCAGGGCGAGGCGCAGCGCAGGGATTGCGACGAATCCGGTTCCGGGGAGCGTCGCGGCCCTGCGGACCGGCGCCGGCGGCGCGCCGTCCAGGGCCGGCGAAACCAACACGACGCCTCGCACAGGGAGGACACCGGCGACGACGAGCTGCACGGCCAGGAGCGCACCGGCGGAGTGGCCCACGAGGACGACGCCGGCCGCGCCCACGTGGGGTCCCACGATGGCGACCGCACGCTCGATCTCGGCTTCGAGCCGGTAGGGATCCCGAGGGCCGCGCCCCGGCGCAGGCCGACCGCTGCGCCCGAACGGCGGGCGGTCCCAGGCCACCACCCTGTGGGCCTCGGCCCATGCGGGGGCCACGCCGGCCCACGTGAACGTCCCGGAGACGAAGCCGTGGAGTGCGACGACCGTGGGGGCGTTCCCGCCGGGGACGAGCGGACCGGTTGCCTCCACGAGGACCGGTACGCCGTCGACCACCTGCTCGGACCGCGTTCCCCAGCGCAACTCGACATCGGCGACCACGTTCAGAGTCTGCCCCGGCGGACCGGACGGATTGACGCAGGCGCGGCCGAAGGCGCTACGGTTTGCAGTTCTGTGTCCGCCGCCGCGGGCGCCTTTCCGTCTCCCACCTGCAGTCTCCGAGGTCGAAGTGGCCAACATCAAGAGCCAGATCAAGCGCAACCGCCAGAACGAGAAGGCGCGCCAGCGGAACCGGACCGTGCGGTCCGAGCTCCACACCCGCACCAAGGCGGTCCTGACGGCGGCCGAGAACGGCGAGGACACGGCCGACAAGCTCCAGGCTGCCATCCGTCGCATCGACACCGCCGCCTCCAAGGGCGTGCTGCACAAGAACACCGCCGCCCGGCAGAAGTCGCGGCTGATCAAGCGCGTGCGCACGATCCAGGAGAGCGCCAGCGCCTGAGCCGGTCGAGCGATCGACCGGCGCGCCCCGCGCCCTGCACGACCCCGCTGCGGCGGGGTCGTTCCGCGCCCGGGGGACCCGCGTTTCCCGGGCCTCCCGTCGTTCCGCGTCCTATCTCGCGGCGCGGGCGACCCGGGCCAGGCGGGCGACGAGGACCTCGAGCACGAGATGATCGGGCCAGTCGACCGTGCCGCGTAGGTCGACGTCGGCACGGTGCAGCAGGGCGATGGACGACCGGGCGTTGCGGGGGCCGAGCTTGCGAGCCTGGGCGAGCGCTTTCTTGGCCGGGAACGTCGACCCCTTGAGTCCGAGGACCACGGCCGCGTCCTTCTCGCCGCGGACGGCGGCGCCGTCGAGACGCAGGATGCGTTGGAAGTGGGTGTGCAGCGTGGCCATGACCTGCAACGGGTGGCGACCCGCACCGAGCATCCGGGTGAGGGCGGTGATCGACGCCGCGATGTCGCCCCGGTCGATGGCATCGGTGAGGTCCCACGGCGGGACGCCGCCGGCGTCGAAGAGGAAGGGCTCGATGTCGTCGGCGGTGAGCCGGGCACCCTCTCCGTAGGTGGAGTCGAGCACGGCGATGAGGCCGGGCAACTTGCCGGCGTCGTCTCCGAGCCAGTCGACGATCAGGTTCGTGCCGGCCCGGTCGGGTCGGATCCCGGCGTCGGTCAGCTGCTGGGCGGCCCAGTCCCCGATCTTGCGTCCCGGTCCGGTGCTGCGGATCTCGCCGCCCGCCTGCTTCACGGCTTCGGTGACGGGCTTGGGGACACGACCTCCGGCCCATTCGAGCACCAGGACCGTCGTGTCGAGCGGATCGGCGAGGTAGCTGAGGAGGAGCGCGTGGTCGTCCTTGACGAACCGGCCCATCCCGCGCCCGACGACGACCCGTCGATCGGTCAGGAAGGGCGGCGTCTGGGCGGCATCGACCAGCTGGTGCATCTCGTAGTCGTCGCCCGCGAGCTCGGCGACCATCATCGTCGGGTCGCCGTCGCCGACCAGCTCGGTGACGAGGTCGGTACGGGCTGCCGACAGGAGGATCTCGTCTCCGCCCGTGAGGACGTACACCGCGCTCATGCCACTGGATCCGGATCTCGGGAATGAGGGGCTGCGTCTCTCGCACCGAGGAGGCGTTCCACGATGGCGGCCACGCGACGAGCGGCGCGGACGTCGCGGGTGCGAAGGATGCGCACGCCCTGCATGATGCCGAGACCGTCGGCAGCGATCTCGTCGTACGGCGCCGCGCCGGTGGTCGAGCGCACGAGTGGCCACCCCAGACGGGCCACGCGGTCCTGATTCCGGGCCACGGCGAGCCGGTGGGTCTCGTCAGCATCAGGGCCGACGGTGATCTCGACCAGGATCCGTTCGTCCGGGATCTCCGCCGCGCGGGCATCTCGGGCTCGCGCCTCCAACGCACCCATCGTCGCAACCAACCCGCCAGCACGGACCGGCTCGACGAGAACGACGGACCCGCCTGCGTCCCGCGCACAGCGCAGGAGGGCCGGGTCGATTGCGCCGCGCTCGTCACGCGTCGCGGCGGCGCCGTGCTCGTACGCGGCACAGGCCACACCGGAACGGGACGTGTCGACGCAGACCGGCACGTCGAAGCGCTCACCGAGGGCGCGAACGGCGGTCACCACACCGTGGCGCTCCGTTGCCTCGATCTCCTCGATCTGCCAGGACGCGAGACTGAGGCAGTCGGCGCCGGCGACAAGGTGTGTCTCGGCGCGCCGAACCGTGGCGTCGTGACCCGACTCCTGGCGGTCGACGATCCCCATGACGATCGCCCGGTGGGTGACGTCGAACTGGTGGGAGCCGAGCGCCAAGAGCACCAGCCGAACCTATCGCCGTCGAGAAGGCGGCGACCTCGTCTTCGTGGACCCAGCCGATGCGTACACGCATGGGCGGCCCGGGCCGGTCGACGACCACGCGGAAGCGACCCACCCGGGCGCGGAACCCCGGGGTGGGAACGACCACATCGGCCAGATCGAGCCCCGGGGGGCCGATCACAGCACCCGTCGGGAACCGGGCCCCGATCGCGTCCACGACCTCCACCACGGACGGCTGCGCGGTCCGGAGCACCACCAGCCCGACCGCGGCGACGTGACTGGAACGCAGGGCATCGAGGACGTCGACGGGCGTCGCCCGCGAGCCGACGTCGACGACGGCCAGGGGCCCGTCGACCCAGATCCTGGCGTCGAACCCCGCTGGGCGCTCCCCCAGCGGTACCGGCGTGAGGAGCGGCGCGGCGACGACCACGGCGAGCAGCGCCACACCCGCCCACCGGCCCCACTCGGCGCCCCACCGTACGACGCCTGCAGCGAGTGTCACCACCGCCACGTGGCGCAGGTCGATCCGGCCGAGCGGCAACGACGCACCCGAGCGCGCCACGGCCTCCATGGCGGCCAACCCGGCCCGGCTGGGCAGGTGCAACAGCATGGCCGGTGGTCCCTCGACCAGTCCGGCCACGATGCCTGCCGCAAGCCCCCACACCATCAGGGCCGCAGCCAACGGTCCGGCGACGATGTTGGCGGGAAGGGCGGCCAGGGGCATCGGGCCGAGGACCGGGACCAAGACCGGCGCAACAGCCAGCTGGGCGCCGGTGGTCACGCCGAGTCCTTCCGCGATCCACCGCGGCCCGGGCAGCCGCCCAACGATCACCGGGGCGATGAGCAGCACACCGGCAGACGCCGCCACCGACAAGCGGAACCCCAGTGCGTGCACGAGGAGCGGATCGACCACCAGGAGGAGGCACACGGCCATCGACAGGTGCCGCAAGCCGCCGCTCGGTCGGCCGGTGGTGCGGGCGAACAACGCCACCCCGGCGACGAACGCAGCCCGCACCACCGAGGGTTCGAACCGGGTGACGAGGGCGAACGCTGCGATGACGCCCACTGCCAGCAGGTACCGGGGCCAGATCCGCAACCGGCACAGCAACGGCCCGACCACGACCAACACGAACGCCACGTTCTGGCCCGAGACAGCGAGGAGATGGGTGAGCCCGGCGGCCCGGAAGTCAGCGGTGAGCTCGGGCGGTTGGGCGCGGTCGTCGCCCAACACCAGGCCCGACAGGAGGGACCGGTGCCGCTCGGACAGGGAGGCGGCACCGCGATCCAGCACCCGTCGGAAGTGATTGGCGGCCTCGGTGGTGCGAGCGCCACCCCCGACCGCCTCCACCGACTCGATGCGGAGGCGACCAGCGAGGTGGCGGGACCGGAGCCACTCGGTGACGCGTCCGAAGGCGGCAGAGGTTCCTCGGACCTGGGCTCGATCACCAGCGAGGCGGTTTTCCAACGCAGCCACGGCGGTCGGCGAGCGCACCTCGGCCAACAGTCGACCGAGATCGGTGTCGACCTCGAGGCGCAATCGTCCACCGGGGGTGGGCTCCGGATCGGTGAGGATGGTGACCGTCCCGGCGAAGTCGTCATCGGGCGGGGGCACCAGTCCGTCGAGGGCGCGATCTGCCAACGTCGCGGTGAGGACGCCCAGCAGCGCACAGAGCAGGATCGGCCGGCGGAGCACCACGACCACCACGACCACGATTCCCAGCACCCACCAGGCGACCGGGTGGGCGTGGAGCGCACCCGCCCAGGCCACCGCGGCCGCGGCCAGCCACCATCGGTCAGACACGGACCAGGTCCCGCAGCCCGGCCAGCTTGGCCTCGCCGATGCCCCGCACCTCGAGCAGGCCGTCGATCGTGGCGAAAGGACCGTTCCGCTCCCGGTGGTCGATGATCGCGGCGGCCGTGGACGGCCCGATGCCTGGTAGCGATTCCAATGTGGTGCCGTCGGCGACGTTGACGTCGACCAGGCCGTCGCCGGACGTGCCAGCATCCATCCCGGCGACCACGGGCGGCTCCTCCCCGACTGCAGGGACGTAGATCTGCGAGCCATCGACCAGCTCGGCTGCGAGGTTGACCCGGCCGGCGTCGGCTTCCGGAGCGAGCCCTCCGGCCGCTTCGACGGCGTCGATCACCCGGCTGTCGGCCGGCAACTGCTGGACACCCGGGTGGACAACGGCACCGGCGACGTGGACCACCACGGGACCGGCCGGCGCAGTGGTGGTCGTGACCGACGCCGGTTCGACCAGTGGGAGCGTCGAGTCGACGGGAACCGGAGCCTGGCGCGTCAGCCACCAGAGCGCACCGGTTGCGACGCCCACCACGAGGCAGCCGACGACGAGCATCCGCCACCCGGTCCCGGTGGTGTCGAGGATCTCGTCGACGTAGGCGCGTCCCCTCGCGATCACCGGGGAGCGAAACGACTCCCCCGGCCGTTCCGACGACACCGACTGCGGCACGTGTTCGGGCACGTGACCTCCTCCCAAGCGGGCTGCTCGAGACTCGGGGGAAGTCGACGGCGATGGTATCCGAGGCAGGGTCGTCGCGCGCTCGCCGATCACCTGCGAAGATCCTCGGCCATGCGAGGACGACGGCAGGGTCGGACACCAGCCAGCGTGTACGCCGCGCTGGCCCCCGCCGTGCTCGGCTACTTCCGGTCCCACCGGATGCACGATCCCGAGAACCTCACCGGCGACGTGTTCGTCGCGGTCACCGAGAAGCTCACCACGTTCCGTGGGAACGACGATGCGCTGCGCCGGTGGGTCTTCACCATCGCCCACCACCGACGGGTCGACGAGATCCGCCGTGCGCAGCGCCGGCCCGAGGTGTTCGCCGATGCCCCGACCGCACCGTCCGTGGTCGACGCCGCCCCGTTCGACCCCGATCTCCTCGCCGCCCTCGACGGCCTCACCCCGGAGCAGCGGGAGGTGCTGGTGCTGCGCTACGTGGCCGATCTGTCGATCGCCGCCGTCGCCGAGATCACCGGCAAGGGCACCGGTGCCGTGAAGATGCTCCAGGCCCGGGGCCTCGGCGCCTTGGCGGCCGAGATCGAGCCTCCGAACCCGCTTGCAGATCGATCGTGACCTTTTCGTGGTCGGCGACGATCACGGGGTGATGGACGAAACAGAGCTCACCCAGCGCCTGCGCGACCTCGGAACCCACCCCGTGCCCGACGACGTGACGGCTCGCCACACCCACCGCATGGCTGCCGTGCCCACCGCCGCTCCGGAGCGCCGCTTCGGCCGCTTCGCCGTCGCCGCAGCGGCCGTCGTCGGCTTCGCCTTCGGCTCCACCGGGCTCGCCATGGCCGGTGCCCTGCCCGACCAGGCCCAGGACGTGGCCCACGACGTGCTCTCGACCGTGAACGTCGACGTCCCCCAGAGCAACCGCGGCCAGTGCGTCAGCGCGATCGCCAAGAACCCGGAACTGAGCAAGGACGACAAGAAGGCGCAGAAGGCCGAGTGCCCGAAGGGCGGACCGCCCGAGGGCATCGGCGGCGGCGAGGGTGAAGGTCCCGGACGATCCGGCGAGGCTCCCGGACGGTCCGGCACCGCGCCGGGCCAGACGAAGCACGAGGGCGATCCCTGTCGCGGCAAGCCGCCCTGGGCCCGCAACAAGACGATGACCGACACCGAGAAGGCCGACGCCAAGGCAGCGCGCCAGGCCTGCCCCGACGACGACACCGACGACGACACCGACGACGACACCGAGGACGCAGCCGACGCCGCCGAGGACGCAGCAGAACGGGCTGCGGAGGAGGCTGAGCGGCGCCGCGAGGCCGGCGACGCACCGCCCGACGTGCCCGGCCCCCCGCAGGCGGGCGAGAACGGCCCTCCGCCCCAGGCGGACAAAGAAACGCCTCGACCGCCGCCCCGGGCGGGAAATCAGCCAGATGCCGCGCCCGGGGGCCCGCCTGATGCCGTGCCGCCCGCCGAGGCAGACGACGACACCGAGGCAGACGACGCACCCCGGGGCTGAGCATCAGGGGCGTTCGGAGCGCACACCGATGCCGAGTTCCCGGCGGGCTCGCCACTCGGCCCTGATCTCGAACGGGATGCGAAGGTACGCCCCACCATGGTGATGGCGGCGCAGCCGCCAGGCCACATAGGCCCACAGGTACCGCCGGAAGAAGCCGAGCCAGCCGAACTCGGCGAACTGCAGGACGTGTTCGTACTCGTGGCGCCGGAGCCGTGGGCTCATGGTCACGCCGCGTCGGACGAAGACCGTGGCGCCGAGCGTGGTGGCTGAGGCGCCCGGAGCGGCCCATCCCCGCACGACCCGGATGTCGTCGATCGCCGGCGGAACCCGTCGACGACCGAACACGCCTTCGCCCCGGTTCCCTAGTAGAGCGCCGTACTCAGCTTCTTGCGGTACTCGAGCGTCCGGGGGTCCGTGGGCCCCATGAGCTCGAGCATGTCGACGTAGGTCTGCCGGGCGTCGTCGTCGTCCTTGACGGTGGTGAGCAGGGTGTCGAGCTGGGACTCGACATCGGCAGGGACATCAGGGTTGGCGGCCCGGGCCTGGGCCGCGATGAGACGGGTGTCGGCGGTCTCGGGGATCCTGGCCAGCAGCTCCAGGGCCTCGGCCTTGGCGTGGGGGTCGCCCGAGTCGACCAGGAGCGCGGCGAGGGCGATGATGGCCTCAGCGTTGTCGGGTTCGAGCTCGAGCGCCTGACGCAGCGAGGCCTCGTCGCCGGCATCGAGGAGGGCCTTCACCTGCGACTCCTCCTCGGAAGGGACGAGGTTGGCGACCCATGCCGCCACGGTCTGCTCCGGCTGGGCACCGACGAAGCCGTCGACCACCTTGCCGTCGCGCAGCGCGTAGACGGCCGGGATGGACTGGACCTGGAAGGCCTGGCCGATCTGGGGATTGGCGTCGACATCGACCTTGGCCAGCACGACCTGGCCGTTCGTGGCATCGACCACCTTCTCGATGATCGGTCCCAAGGTCTTGCACGGACCGCACCACTCCGCCCAGAGGTCGACCACGACCGGGATCTGGGTGGAGCGGTCGATCACCTCGGTCTGGAAGGTGGCATCGGTGACATCGATGTACGCCATGGAATCGCACGCTACCGGCCGACGCAGCCGGCGCGGTCGGCCGCGAGTGGTCACGTCGCCCGGTTGGCCCCTCTCGCTCGACCGGGTGCAGACTCGATGGGCGATGGCCGACGAGAGGGACAACGACGTGGCAGAGGTCCAGGGAATCGACCGCGAGGCGGTGACGGACTGGTACGTGGCGAACGTGCCAGGCACGACGACGCCCCTGTCGTTCGACCTCATCGCCGGCGGCCACTCCAACCTGACCTTCCGGGTCACCGACGACGCCGGACGGGCCACCGTGCTGCGCCGGCCCCCGCTCGGGCAGGTGCTGGCCAGCGCACACGACATGGGTCGCGAGCACACCATCATCGCGGCCCTCGCCGACACCGACATCCCCGTGGCGCCTGCTCTCGGCTACGAACCCAGCAGCGAGGTCAACGGCGCGCCGTTCTACGTCATGGACTTCGTCGACGGCCACGTCCTCCGGGATCAGACGGCAGCCGACAAGCTCGACGTAACGGCCCGGACCAACGCCGGCGATTCGCTCGTGGAGGTGCTGGCTCGGATCCACGCGGTCGACCCGGCGCAGGTGGGCCTGGGCGACCTCGGCCGCACCGACGGCTACATCGAGCGGCAGCTGAAGCGCTGGAACGGCCAGTGGAACAAGTCGAAGACCCGGGACCTGGCCGACATCGACCGCGTCCACGACGCCCTCTCGGCCAACATCCCCGAGCAAGGCCCGGCTGCAATCGTCCACGGCGACTACCGGCTCGACAACTGCATGGTCGACGACGACGGGAACGTCGTGGCGGTGCTCGACTGGGAGCTGTGCACCCTGGGCGACCCCCTCGCCGATGTCGGGCTGCTGATGGTGTACTGGAGCGAGCCCGGTGAGAGCGCCGCTGCCACCCTGACCTCGCCGACCCTGGCCGAGGGCATGCGCACGCGAGCCGAGATCCTCGAGCGCTACGCCGCGGCCTCCGGACGAGACCTGTCCCAGATCGAGTTCTATGTGGCGTTCGGGTACTGGAAGCTCGCCTGCATCGTCGAAGGAGTCTACGCCCGTTACATCGGCGGTTCGATGGGCGATCGGGACAGCAGCGACTTCGATGTGTTCGCCCGCCAGGTCGAGTCCATGGCCGCACAGGCCGCAGCCGCAATCGACCGGATGGCGTGACCATGGCACTCTTCGAGCTCCACGAACGCCCCGATCTCGCCGGTCCGGTGCTCCTCGTCGCGCTCGAGGGCTGGATCGACGCCGGCTTCGGCGCCGGGCGGGCAGTCGAGGTGCTCCTGGAGCATTCCGAGCCCTTGCACGTGGCGACCTTCGACGCCGACCAGCTCCTCGACTTCCGGGCCCGCCGCCCAACGATGCACCTCGTCGACGGGGTCAACACCGGGCTGACGTGGGCCAAGACCGAGCTCCACGCCATCCGGTCCCCCGACGGCACCGACGTGCTCGTCCTGTCCGGTGCCGAACCCGACCACAGCTGGAACGCCTTCTCCGCCGCCGTGCGGGATCTGGCCATCGACATGGGATGCCGCATGCAGCTCGGGTTCGGGTCCTACCCCGCCGGCGTCCCCCACACCCGGCCCGTCACCCTGTCGGCCACGGCCTCCGACGACGACCTCGCCACCAGCGTCGGCTTCGTGCGGGGGACGATCGACGTCCCGGCGGGCGTCGAGGCGGTGATCGAGCACGCCTTCACCGAGGCCGGCCTCCCCGCCATCGGGATCTGGGCCCAGGTCCCCCACTACGCAGCGACGATGCCATACCCCGCAGCGGCAGCGAGGCTGATCGACGGGCTGAACCAGTTGGCCGGCACCGACTTCGACCTCGGCGCCCTCCCGGAGGAGATCAGCGAGACCCGGGGCAAGATCGACCAGCTGCTCGAGGGGAATCCCGACCACATCGCCATGATCCACCAGCTCGAGGAGCAGGCCGACGCCCAGACCGAGAGCCGCATCGCGGATCTCCCGTCCGGCGACGATCTGGCCGAGGAGCTCCAGAAGTTCCTTCGCGAGCAGGGCCCCGAGTAGCGAGTTGACTGGTCGGTCAAGTGCTCCGTAGCGTCGGTCCATGAAGATCGACGGGGGAATCGGGCTCGACCTCGACCGGGCCGGAGCGGCGGCCAAGGAAGCGGAGGACTTCGGCTACGACGGGCTCTGGGTGCCAGAGACATCGCGCGATCCGTTCCTGCCGCTCACCCTGGCCGCCGAGCACACCGACCGCATCGAGATCGGCACCTCGATCGCGGTGGCGTTCGCCCGCTCCCCCATGACCACGGCCAGCACGGCCTACGACCTGACCCAGTTCTCGAGGGGCCGGTTCATCCTCGGTCTCGGGAGTCAGATCAAACCGCACATCACGAAGCGCTTCTCGATGGAGTGGTCGAAGCCTGCTGCCCGCATGCGGGAGTTCGTGGTTGCGATGCGCGCCATCTGGGACTGCTGGATGCATGACGAGCCGCTGGACTTTCGCGGCGAGTTCTACACCCACACCCTGATGACCCCCTTCTTCGATCCCGGGCCCCACGAGTTCGGCATCCCACGCGTGTTCCTCGCCGGCGTGGGGCCGTTGATGACCGAGGTGGCAGGGGAGGTGTGCGACGGGTTCTTCTGCCACGGCTTCACCACCGAGAAGTACCTGCGGGAGGTCACCCTCCCGGCGCTCGAGCGTGGACGGGACAAGGCCGGCAGATCGATGGACGGGTTCGAGATCTGCGGACCCAGCTTCGTCGTCACCGGGAACACGGCCGAGGAGTTCGAGCAGGCCAAGGTCGGCACGCGCCAGCAGATCGCCTTCTACGGGTCCACGCCGGCGTACCGTCCCGTCCTCGAGTGCCACGGCTGGGGCGACCTGCAGACCGACCTCAACCGGCTCTCCAAGGAGGGGAAGTGGGCGGAGATGGGCACGCTGATCGACGACGAGGTCCTCGAGACCTTCGCCGTGGTCGGCGAGCCGGAGGAGATCGGCCCGGAACTGAACCAGCGCTACGGCGACGTGATCAGCCGGATCAGCTTCTACGCCCCCTACGA
>JBPPNA010000129.1:0-6218 GCA_051306355.1 Acidimicrobiales bacterium
GGCGGACGTCCTCGAGGCCGTTGGTCATGAGCCAGTCGGTGGACTCGGTGAGCGCACCGAGGGCATCGGCCAGGTTGTCGGCGATCTCGGTGAAGTCATCCCCTGCGGCGCGCACCGTCTCGACCGTGGCATCGACGTCGGCGAGGAAGTCCTTCACCACACCGCCGCCCCGCATCGGCAGCTTGCGCCCGACGAGGTCCATGGCCTGGACGCCGTTGGTGCCCTCGTAGATGGGTGCGATGCGGGCGTCACGGAAGTGCTGGGCCACACCCGTCTCCTCCACGTAGCCCATCCCACCGAACACCTGGATTGCGGTGGAGGTGATCTCCACCCCGAGGTCGGTGCCCCAGCCCTTGCAGATGGGGATGAGCAGGTCGACCCGCTCCTCGGCCGCCGTGCGGTCCTGCTCTTCGGCCGCGTGGCCAGCGATGTCGATGTTCTGTGCCGTGCGGTACATGACGCAGCGCATGGCCTCGATGTTGGCCTTCATGGTGAGCAGCATCCGGCGGACGTCGGGGTGCTCGATGATGGGCGACTGCACGCCGGCATCGGCGCCGATGGCCCGACCCTGGAGACGCTCCTTGGCGTACTGGCGGGCGTCCTGGTAGGCGCGATCGCCCACGGCGAGGCCCTGGAGCCCGACGGAGAGACGGGCGTTGTTCATCATGGTGAACATGTAGGCCATACCCCGGTTCTCCTCGCCCACGAGGTAGCCGGTGGCGTCGTCGTAGTCGAGCACGCACGTCGGGCTCGCCTTGATGCCGAGCTTGTGCTCGATCGACTGGCACAAAACACCGTTGCGCTCGCCGAGGCTGCCGTCGTCCTCGAGGACGAACTTGGGAACGATGAACAGCGAGATGCCCTTGGTGCCGGGAGGCGCATCGGGCGTGCGGGCGAGGACGAGGTGGATGATGTTCTCGGAGAGGTCGTGCTCGCCCCACGAGATCCAGATCTTGGTCCCGGTGATGCGGTAGCTGCCGTCGTCCTGGGGCTCCGCTCGCGTGCGGACCGCGCCCACGTCCGAGCCGGCCTGGGGCTCGGACAGGTTCATGGTTCCGGCCCACTGTCCCGTGATCATCTTGGGGAGGAAGGTCTCCTTCTGCGTCTCGTCACCGTGGATGAGCAGCGCCTCGAGGGCCCCCTGGGTGAGCAGCGGGGCCATGGAGAAGGCCTCGTTCGACGCAGTGAGCAGCTCCTGCATGGCGAGGCCGACCAACCACGGGAACCCACCGCCGCCGTACTCCTCGGGGAACGGGACCCCGCCCCAGCCGGCGCTCACGAAATCCTGGTAGGCGTCGATGAACCCATCGGGGGTGGTGACGGTGTTGTCCTGGTGCCAGACGCTGCCCTGTTCGTCGCCGATGCGGTTGAGTGGCGCGACCTCGTTCTCCATGAACCGGGCGCACTCCTCGAGCACGCTGAAGACCATCTCGGGCTCAGCGTGTTCGTAACCCTCGTAGGAGGAGAGGTCACCGAGACCGGCGATGCGACTCAACACGAAGCGGATGTCGTCCAACGGGGCGGAGTAGTCGGCCATGGCTCGACGTTACCGGCGCGTAGGCAGGACCGCCTACGGACGCGGGCGTGTCACCATGCCATCGTGAGTGACCTGCCCGTCGCACCCGGCGTCCGTATCGAACGCGCCCGTTTCCACGAGCTCGCGAACGAGGACCTCTACGACATCCTGCAGCTGCGGTCGCAGGTGTTCGTCCTCGAGCAGGACTGTGTCTACCTCGACCTCGATGGGCGTGACCGCGAGCCGGCCACCGAACATCTCTGGGTGCGCGACGCACGCGGTGTCGCGACCACGCTCCGGCTGCTCGACGAGGGCGACGGCGTCTGGTCCATCGGTCGCGTGGTCACCCGGCCCGACGTCCGGTCCACGGGGATCGCGTCCCGGATGGTCGACGGAGCGATCGCCATCCTCGAGGAACAGTGGTGCACGGAGATTCGCATCGGTGCGCAGGCCCACCTCGAACAGTGGTACGCCGGGTTCGGGTTCGCCCAGAGCGGGCCGGCGTACGTGGAGGACGGGATCCCACACGTGCCGATGCGCCGGGACAGCAGCGCAGGCTCCTCGCCATGACCCTCGCGCCCCTCGACGCCGGCATCTACGCCTGGCTGGACGAGACACCGGGGGACGGCCACCCGAATGCCGGCCTGGTGGTGGACGGGGACGCGGCGACCGCCATCGACACACTGTGCGTCCCATCCCAGTCGGCGGCCTTCGTGGCTGCGGTCGAGGGCATGGGCCTACGGGTGCGCCGGACCGTTCTCACCGGATCCACCATCGAGTTCGTGGGTGGCTCCGCGATGTTCACCATGTCGGGCATGTACGGCCGCCAGCAGACGAGCGTCCACCTCGACCAGGCCCCGACGCCCGACATCTACCGCCGCATCCTGCCCGGCGTCGCCGACGAGTTCGACGACGAGCTCACGACCAGGCCGGTCTCCCACGTGGTGCAGACAGTCGTGCAGCTCACCCCGGCGATCACCCTGCATCCCACGTCGGGGTCGCAGGCCGAGAACTTGGTGGCGGTCGTGGACGGCGCCGGCGTGTGCTTCGCAGGAGCGATGGCCACGTTCGGGGTGACGCCGCGGTGCTTCCAGGGCGATCCCGCCGTGTGGGCCGACGAGCTCGACCGCATCCTCGGACTCGCCCCGGTGATCGTCCCCGGTCACGGCCCCATCGGTGGGGAGGAGGAGGTCCGTGACCTCCAGGCCTACCTGCGGGCCTGCGTCGACGCCCACGGGGACGTGGGTGCGCTCGCGCCGGGGCCGTGGGACCGGTGGCGCCACCGCGAGCACGACATCGTCAACGTGGAGCGAGCCGCGATGCTGGCCCGGGGCGACACCGCGATCCCACCTTCGATGCTCCGCATCGCCGGCCTCACCTGACGCCCCCAAGACCCCGTTCTTGTCACCCTTTCGGGGGTTGACGTGACCGTTTCGGTGACGAGAACGGGTGGTGGGGCACCATCGAGAGGCCGATCGGTCGGTCAGCGGGTGTCCATGACCCGGAAGGCTTCGGCCAGGCGGCCAGCGTCGAGGACGCCGGCCTCGGCGTTGGCAGTGCCCCAGTCGCGCAACCGGGTCTCGAAGCCCTCGGCATCGGTCATCTGGCTGACGTGGCAGCGCAGTGCCTTCATCTTGCGGTCGAAGGTGTCCGTGATGTCGACAAAGGTGTCGGCTTCCGGGCCGCTCCCCATGATCCACAGCTCCTCTGCGCTCCACGGCTCGTGCCCATCGGCGAGGAGCTCGGGGAAGGTGAACGGGTTGCGGGCATCCGGGTACACGGCGCAGCACGCCGCCTCACCCGCTGCGATGTGGTCGGGATGGTTGCGGTACATGCTGTCGAGCGTGCGAAGCGGCGACTGCACGAGCACGCGACGCGGACGAACGTGGCGGATGACGCGGGAGATGTCGCGCCGCAGCTCCAACGTCACCTCGAGCCGGCCGTCCGGGTAGCCGAGGAAGTGCAACTCGTCGACGCCCAGTGTCGCCGCCGCTGCGGTCTGCTCGCCGCGCCGGATGCCGGGGATGTCCGCTCGGGGCACGGCGGGGTCGAAGCCTCCGGCATCGCCATCAGTGACGATGCAGTAGACCACCTCGGCGCCAGCCGCGGTCCATCGGGCGATGGATCCGGCGGCGCCGAAATCGACGTCGTCGGGATGTGCCGTGACGACCAGGACACGTTCGACCTCATCGTCACCGAGCATGCGGGACACGCTACCGACTCCAATAGCCTGACCTCATGCCTCTCTTCGGCCGCGACAAGACCGCCATGATCTCCCCCGACGACGCGCTTCCCGGCCGGGACGCCGTGGTGCCGGTCCCTGATCAGCACCTCGTGCTGGGCGCGTCGTTGCAGGGGCCCTGGCCCGAGGGTCACGAGGTGCTCTATGTCGCCATGGGCTGCTTCTGGGGTGCCGAGCGCATCTTCTGGGAGATCCCCGGGGTGCACGTCACCGCCGTCGGTTACATGGGTGGGTTCACCAAGAACCCCACCTACGAGGAGACCTGTACGGCGCGCACCGGCCACACCGAGACCGTCCAGGTGGTCTACGACCCTGCGAAGGCCGACCTCGAGGTGCTGCTCAAGGCGTTCTGGGAGAATCACGATCCCACCACGCCCAATCGGCAGGGCAACGATGTCGGCACGCAGTACCGCTCGGCGATCTACACCACCAACGACGAGCAGCTCGCCGCAGCCCAGGCGTCCGCCGATCGGTATCAGGAAGCGCTCAATGCCGCCGGGTACGGGCAGATCAGCACCGAGATCGAACCTCGCGAGAACGCCGGCGACGGCATCTTCTACTACGCCGAGGACTACCACCAGGCGTACCTGCACGTGCACCCCAACGGGTACTGCAACCACGGCTACTGCCAGACGGCGTACCCCATGGCGGAACACGGGCAGGCACCGTCGGAGGTCATCCTCCCCGACGCGTGACCTGTTCGCCTGATCAGCTGACGTTGGCGATCCCGCCGTCGACGACGATGGTCTCGCCGACGAGATAGGTCGAACCCCGTCCGGCGAGGAACAGTGCAGCGGCGGCCATGTCGTCGGGTCGGCCGATCCGGCGGGCGGGGACGCCACTGGAGACCATGTCGCGACCCTCCTCGGTCCCGAGAGCGAACGCCATCATCTTCGACTCGAACGGCCCGGGCGCGATCGCGTTCACCAGAACGTGCTCGCGCACCAGGTTCTTGGCCAGGTGTCGGGTCAGGGCGAGGATGCCTGCCTTTGTGGTGCTGTAGGCGTAGGTCTCCATCGCCGGTGTCCGGATGCCGTCGATGGAGCCGATGTTGATCACCCGCGCCGGATCGTCCTCGGTGGCAGTCGCCCGCAGGGCGGGCAGGAATGCCTGGGTGAGCAGGAACGCACCCTTCACGTTGATGTTGAAGAGCTTGTCGAAGGCGTCCTCCGGGTACTCCTCGAGGGGCGCGCCCCACGTCGCTCCGGCGTTGTTCACCAGAACGTGGAGCTGGTCTGTGCGTTGGCTGACCGCCTCCACCAATGCCTCGACGCCGTCCTGGCCCGAGAGGTCCGCCGGGATCGACAGGCACGTGCCGGGCGCGTCGAGTGCGTTCATCTCGTCGGCGGCGACATCGCACGCCTCGGCCTTGCGGGCGGAGATGTAGACGGTCGCGCCAGCTTCGACGAAGCCCCCGGCGATCATGCGCCCGATTCCCCGGGAGCCTCCCGTGACGACCACGTGCTTGCCCTCGACTCCGATCAGACGATCCATGATTCCGGTCACGGCCGGAACCTAGACGGCTGACCCCTTTGGCTCGCGCCGGCAGGTCACCGCTCCGGATCGAGGGGCCGGATCAGACGGACGGGATCACACGGGCGGGTTGGTGTCCTCGTCCTCCCCCATGACCGGCACCACGTCCGGATCGGGAATGCCGAGTCCGGGGTTCTTCGGGAGCCGGGCCCGGATCTCGTCGACGTCTTCCTGTATCTCCTCGAGCCGCGGATCCGTGCTCGTCTCATCGTCCGTCTCGTCAGCCGCCGTGGGTGTGTCGGTTCCACGTGCGCGGTCTTCGCTCATTGGTCACTCCTTGGATCGTGGCCTGGGACGTCTCCGTTACCCCGCTCGCGGTCGGGTCATGCGCCGTGGAAGTGACCGGGCGACGCCCGTAACCCCCTCTCGAGCATCTGGTGACGAGCTCCGGAGGAGTGCCATGAGTGACACCGATCCCAACGACTGGAATGCACACCACGATCGAGTTCGGCAGCGAGCGGGCGAGACATCCCTGTGCGGGTCACCGAACTCGAGGGCGCCGAGCGCGACCGGGTTTGGGAGGCGCAGAAGTCCGAGCAGCCACAGTTCGCCGAGTACGAGGAGTCTGCCAACCGGACGATCCCGGTCCTGGCTCTCGATCGGACCTGAGCGCAGGAGTGACGGTCCGGCCTGGTCCTCATGACACGGACCAGGTACGCGAGCGAGTTCGCGAGGACTTGACTGGTTGCGACCTCGTCGGCGAACTGCGGGCGGACCGGCGCCATGCCGCTGCGATTGCGGATTGCACCCGGCTCCGAACAAGAGCGTTACGCTCGGTAACGTGATCCGATGTGCCGCGCCGAAGACCGTGACCCGGTTCGCGCCTGACTCGTGAGCACGCGGAGGAAGGACACGCAGGCGCGATCGGCGCCGCATCGGCTTCGGCGTCTGCTCGACGAGTGGCGGCTGTCGTCGATCACCCTGGGG
>JBPPNA010000146.1:0-4799 GCA_051306355.1 Acidimicrobiales bacterium
GCCGTATTGATGCTCGGCGCAATCGGAATGCATGTCAAGGTCAAGGACCCGCTGAAGCGCTCGATACCTGCCATCTCGGTCTTCACCGGAGCAGCGGTGTCTGCGATCCTCAACGGGCGCGACGGCGGCGAACAGCAGGGATCGCGTCTCCGCGACTCAGGACAGGTGGAGATACAGAAGCGCTCCGGTGACCGCAGCGAGTGACGCTGCCGGCACCAGGTGTCTGCTTCACAAGGTTCACGCAGACGAGCCAGAAGAAGCCGCCGTCACGGCCTTCCTCCTGCTCACCGACCGGCGTTGGCGCAACGCCACCGGGCGTCTGGTCCGCCGCATCCAGGACTCATGTCTCGTTCCTGACGATCAGCTCGACTTGCTGGCGCAGACCTTTCTTGCCGCCGAGACCCAGGTGTACTGGGAGGCGCCAGACGAGTGGTTCGACGGCCCCACAGCCGTTCTCGGGGCGGATGACCACGACGTCGCCGGGGTGTTCGACGACGGCGAACGAGAGGTTTCCGACGACGGACCCGTCGTGTTCGCACGGGAGATCCGCCCTCCATTGCGACGATGGGGGGCCGCACGTGCCGTGCGTTCCGACCCCTCCCGCTGGGCCGCGCTCGTGCCGCGAGCGCGCCAAGCCGACCCCCGCGGTGGCGCGGCGATCATGCACGGCCTGCTCGACAGCATCGACCTCCTTGCTCCGGCGGCACGCGACCTCGTGCTCGACCTCGCCGCGAACTGGCCCCATCGCAAGCTCCGCGAGGCAGCGACGGCGCTCAGTGTTCTGATCTGCCCAACTCCGCGGACCTCCTGGAGGTCAGTAGCCGTGGACGGGCGGGTGCGGTACACAGGGCCCACGCACGCGGGCCACGGATGTTCGGTCCGGTGGTCGGCTCGTCTCAGTCACCGCACCCGAGCAGGCGTTCGTCTACACCAACGACCCCGAGGGACTCGCAGAACGGTCAGAGCTGCGACCGGCCCGGCGCGACGGAAATGTCGTGCTCGTCGATCCCTTCGATCCCATCGTCTTCGACCGCACCTGGAGCCGAGTCGGCCTGGTGTACGCATCGCTGGCACAGATCGTCGTCGACTGCCTCAGTGGCCCCGGCCGCATGCCCGCCGAGGGTGAGGCAACTGTTGGAGTGGATGCGAACTGGTGCGTCCGGTCCCGGCCCGGGCGGTCCCGTCGCCGAGACGGGACCCCCGCGGGGTCACGGGGCCGGCTCCTCCAGCGCGTAGGCGACGACGCCGCCGGCCGGCACGGCTGGAGCGGCGATGAACCAGAAGCCGTACCCGACGTAGACCGTGCCGTTCACAATGCTGACGCCTCCGCCGAGGTCGGCCCCGGGTGCACCCGTCCACAGATCGGCCCCGGTGGCCGCGTCCAGGGCATACACCGTGCCCTTGACCGACGTCTGGTAGACGACCCCGTTGGCGTGACTCACCGCGTTGAAGGCCGGGGAGGGCAGGTCGGTGGACCACAGCTCGGCTCCGGTGGCCGCGTCGAGCGCGTACGTGGTGGACGCGTGGGCCGGATCGTGAAAGTCGAGGATGTTCGCTCCCCACCGGTTCGAGTTGACGAAGATCACGCCGTCGGCGTGGGCCGCGGTGGTCATGATCCCGCCCAGCCGGTTGCCCTCCGGGAGGTCGACGGTCCACACCGTCTCCCCGGTGCTTCGGTCGAAGACGGCGTAGTGCCCCGCCTTGTCGCCGACCCCGACCACGTCGCGGTCTCCGATCCGGAACAGGTTGGGGGCAGCACCGATGTCGGCGTCGGGACCGGCCATGTTCCAGAAGGTGAACACGTCATCGGCGGTGAACTGGCGTGACCATTCGATGCTCCCGGTGGCGAGGTCGAGGGCGAGTAGCGAGTCGGTGAGGGGGCTGGCGGGTGCTTCGTAGGACTGGCCGGTGCCGATGTAGAGCAGGCCACGGCCCCGATCGAACGCGGCCGACGACCAGACGGATCCGCCCGCGCCCCACTCGTCATCGTCGGTGACGTAGGTCCGCCACACCTCCGCACCGCTGTCGCGGTCCAGGGCCACGATGCTGCCCCGGAAGGTGTAGTCGGACTTCGGGATGGCCAGCTCCGTGCTGGCGACCCCGATGACCACGAGGCCGTCGACCACGACTGGCGACGAGTAGATCTGCGTGCTGGCATGGGTGTCGAGGATCGCGGTCCACCGCACGTCGCCCGTCGCTCGATCCACGGCGTGCAACCGGCCGTCGCCATCACCCACGAAGACGTCGTCGCCAGCGATCACCGGGCTGGCGTCGATGGTCCCGGTGGTCAGCGCGGTCTCCCACCGCAGGTCCCCGGTCCGAGAGTCGACGGCCCGGAGCGAGCCGTCCCACGCACCGAAATACACGGTGTCACCGAGGACGGTGGGCGTGCTGGTGACCCCATCCACACCGTCGAACCGCCAGAGCTCCACGAGGTCACCGACCTCATCCACCCCGAGCTGCCGCTCGTATGGGTTGTGGCCCGAGTTCTCCCAGTCGAACCGGTACCCGGTCCAGTAGCAGCCTCCCGCCAGGAGACCGAGCACCACGACGAGCACGACCCGCCGCAGCGCCGGCAGCCGGCGCCCTCCCCCACGAATGCCCATGCGGGGACACTACGGTCACGCGGCGGACCTCGCCAGGTACGCCTCATGCTCGACGGCGGCGGGCGAGGCGTTCCGACACGGGCGCGCTTCGGAGGGACCGACCGGCCCGTACGCTCTCGATCGTGGTCGAGGTGAAGGGCTTCTGCGATCAGGCCTTCAGGCCGGTGCGGGACGCCTTCGCTGCCAACTTCGAGGGCGGGGAGCTGGGGGCAGCGTGCGCGGTCAGCGTTGGCGGGGACGTGGTCGTCGACATCTGGGCCGGCTGGGCCGACGCCGAGCGCACGCATCCCTGGCGGCGCGACACCCTGGTCAACGCGTACTCGGTGGGCAAGCCGATCGTCGCGCTGGCCCTGCTGCAGCTGGTCGCTGCCGGTCGCGTCGACCTCGACGAGCCCGTTCGCCGATTGTGGCCAGAGCTGCGCGCCGGGGAGCGCGGGGCCACCGTGCGGCAGGTGCTGTGCCACCAGGCTGGCCTTCCCGCCATCCGCGCTCCGCTGACCAACAAGGACCTGTGGGAGTGGGACCGGATGTGCCGATCGGTCGCGGCCACCGAACCGTGGTGGGAGCCGGGCACCCGCCACGCATACCACACGAACACCTACGGCCATCTGGTGGGCGAACTGGCCCGGCGGGTCGACGGACGGCTCCCCGGCCAGTGGCTGGCGGAGGAGGTCGCCAGGCCGCTCGATGCCGACCTGGCGTGGGGCCTGGACGCTGCCGAGCAGGCGCGGTGCGCGGAGGTCGTGTGGCAGATCGACGCCGCCATCGGGATCGACTGGCTCGCGTCGCAGGCCGTCACCGACGAGCAACGCATGATCGCCCTCGGGTACGCGAATCCCCCCGGCTACTCGAGCATCGGCGTGGTCAACTCCCCAGAGTGGCGCGGGGCGCAGGTGCCCTCGACGAACCTGCACGCCACGGCGCGGGGGGTGGCACGGGTCTACGGCGCGCTCGCTGCCGGCGGGACCATCGACGGCGTGACCGTCCTGGACGCCGGTGTGCTCGCGGAGGCGACGGCGCCCCAATCCGAAGGGTGGTGTCCGGTCCTCGAGCGCGAGGCGACGTTCGGCCTCGGCTTCCAACCCACCCGGCCTGACCGATCCTTCGGTCCGAACGCCGGGAGCTTCGGCCACTTCGGCACCGGCGGTGCCGTCGGCTTCGCCGATCCGGCGGCCGGTGTGGCATTCGGCTACGTCATGAACGCCGTCGTCCCCCGGTGGCAGAGCTCCCACAACCGAGCCCTGATCGACGCGGTCTACGCCTCCGTGTAGACCGGCCTGGTCGACGCTCAGCTGACGTCGTCGGCCCAGATGTTGCGGGCCTTCCAGATGCGCCTGGCCACCGGTCCCGTGATGCCGATCTCGCTGGCGAGCTTGCGGACCTTGCGCAGCGCAGTGGCCGCGCCGGCCGCGAACTCGGCGTTGTCGGTGTACGCCTCCCGCAGGACGTCGACGGGAATGGCGAACTCCCGGACCATCTGCTTCGACGGCATCAGCATCAGGCGGCCCATCTCCCCCAGGATCAGCGGGGTGCCGATCGACAGCGCCACCTTCTTGACCTGCCCCATGCGGCCGACGCGGTCCTTGAGGTAGTGGCGAGCGAAGCTGAGGTGTCGGGCCTCTTCGGTGACGTGGATCTTCATGATCGCCCGCAGGAGCGGGTGGCTGTCGCCCGACCGGAGCGCCTCGCGCTGCACGTGGTCGATGGGATCCTCCCCGCCGAGCACGAACATGAAGAACAGCTCGGGGAACCAACGGCCGAGGAGCACCACGAAGCTCGAGCCGATCCTGGCGTCGAGCGGCATGCCGTCGACATCGATGCCGGAGCGGTTCACGAACTCCTGGAACATCAGCTGGTGCTGACCCTCCTCGATCAGTTCGTGCATCGCGTAGCGGTACTCGGGGGCGCCGTTCGGCAAGGTCGAGACGAACTCGAGGATTCCCCGGGAGAGCACGTTCTCGAACTCGAGTCCGGTCTTCATCTTGGCTGCCGTACTGAACAGCCCCAAGCGTGCCCGGGTGGGCTGCGGAAGCTCCCGGTACCACTCGGTGGCAGCGAGCGGGTCGGTGTCCTTGAGCTCCCACCGTGGGTCGGTGGGGTCGATCTCGTGGTCGTCCCAGGGCACGTCGACGTAGGCGTCGAAGTGCTTGCGGACGGACTGCTCGGAGAGACGCTCGACCAGTGCGTGGAACA
>JBPPNA010000155.1:0-2646 GCA_051306355.1 Acidimicrobiales bacterium
CGGCGCTGCCGGACGACCCCGAGGCCCCGGAAGCCGCGCTCGCCCGCGTCGTGCCCACGAGCGCCCCCCCGGACGAGGCCCCCGAGGAGCTCCTCAACCGCCTGCGCGGCGACGTGATCCCGGCCGCCTCCGTCGACGGCGGCCCGGACGTGTTCGTCACCGGCTTCGTCGCCGTCTCCGTCGACTTCTCCGACTTCCTGGGCGGCCGGAGCTTCCTGTTCTTCGGCGTGGTCCTCGCCATGTCGTTCGTGCTGCTCATGGCCGTGTTCCGCTCGCTGCTCGTGCCGCTGAAGGCGGTGATCCTCAACATGTTGTCGATCGCCGGCGCCTACGGGATCGTGGTGGCCATCTTCCAGTGGGGCCACTTCGGCAGCATCACCGGCATCGAACCGGCACCGATCGAGCCGTTCATCCCCATGATGATGTTCGCCATCGTGTTCGGCCTGTCGATGG
The DNA here is from genome assembly GCA_051306355.1 of Acidimicrobiales bacterium. Lineage (GTDB taxonomy): Bacteria > Actinomycetota > Acidimicrobiia > Acidimicrobiales > Salinilacustritrichaceae > Salinilacustrithrix. The sequence goes on from JBPPNA010000155.1 coordinate 454, forward strand.
ACTACGAGGTCTTCCTCCTGTCCCGCATCAAGGAGGAGTACGAGCGCACCGGCGACGCCCGCAACTCCGTCGCTGACGGGCTGGCGGCCACGGCCCGGGTGATCAGCGCCGCCGCCGCGATCATGGTCGTGGTCTTCGGCAGCTTCCTGCTGGAGGACGGCCGGATCGTCAAGGTGTTCGGCACCGGGCTCGGCATGGCCGTGCTCCTCGACGCCACCGTCGTGCGCATGCTGCTGGTGCCCGCCACCATGGAGCTACTGGGCGAGCGGAACTGGTGGATCCCGAAGTGGCTCGACCGAATCCTGCCCGAGCTGAACGTGGAGGGCGCCCCCGACCACGAGGAACAGGTCGCCGCCGCCATCGAGGCCGCCCGGTCCGGTGAGCCGGAGGCGCCGCCGGGCAGGCCCGAACCCGTCGGCGTGGGTACCTGACCCCGCTGGCGGGATCAGCGGGGAAGGAGCTCCACGCCGAGATCGCCGGCGAGTCGCACGACGGTGGCGAGGGGGAGGCCGACGACGTTGGAGTCGCTGCCGGTGATCGACTCGACGAACATGCCGCCCGCACCCTGGATGCCGTAGCCGCCGGCCTTGTCGAGCGGCTCGCCGGTGGCGACGTAGGCCATGATCTCGGCTGCGGTGAGGACGCGGAACCGCACCGACGTCTCCTCCACTGCGCTGGCGCTCCGATCACCCCGTATGAGGTGGACGCCGGTGAGGACCCGGTGGGTGCGCCCGGAGAGCGCCTCGAGCATCGTGGCGGCGTCGCCTGCGCTGTTGGGCTTGCCCAGGATCTGATCGCCCAGGACGACGACGGTGTCGGCGGCGATGACCAACTCCTCACCGACCCACGTCGCCTTCGCCTTGGCACCGGCCAGTCTCGCGACGAGCGCGCCGGGGTCCTCGTCGGGGAGGGGCGTCTCGTCGACGTCGGCCGGCCGGATGACCGGCTCGAGACCGATGCGGCGGAGCAGTTCGGCGCGGCGGGGCGAGCCGGACGCCAGGACGACGCTGACCTCGGTCACCGGGAAGAGGACCACGGGACTCAACCGCCGGAGACGGCGAGGTCGGCGAGGCGGTCGGGTGGGGTGAGGGCCTCGGCGTCGTCGAGCCATCTCGCGGGCATGGCCACGGGACGGGGCCCGGTCGTGTGGCCGCGGGGCGTCCGCAGCACCTCGCGAGGGAAGGGCTGGTACGGATCGACCTGGTCGAGCAGGCGGTGCAGTTCGTCGAGGCTCGACATCTGGCGCAGGGCGTTGCGTACGGGACGCCCCACCGAGAACCCCTGGAGGTACCAACCGGTGTGCTTGCGCAGCTCCTTCATCCCCGACATCTCCCCGAACCAGTCGGCCAGCAGTCGGCCGTGGTCTCGGATCATGGCGACGACCTGCCCGGACGTCGGCGGGGTCGGCACGGGCTCGCCGGCGAACACGGCCACCAGGTCCCGGAACAGCCACGGCCGTCCGAGGCAGCCCCGTCCGATGACCACGCCGTCGCAGCCGGTCTCGCGAATCATTGCGACCGCGTCGGTCGCCTGCCAGATGTCACCGTTGCCGAGGACGGGGATGGTGGTGACAGTGGCCTTGAGCTCGGCGATGGTGGACCAGTCGGCCACCCCTGAGTAGAGCTGCTCGGCCGTGCGGGCGTGGACGGCGACCGCTGCTGCGCCGGCGTCCTCGGCGATGCGGCCTGCCACGAGCCAGGTGCGGTGCTGGTCGTCGAGACCCACCCGCATCTTCACCGTGACCGGGACGTTGGCGGCGCCCTCGACGGCCGCGGCCACCACTGCGCCGAAGAGTCGGGGACGGACGGGCAGCGCGGCGCCGCCACCGTGCCGGGTGATCTTGCGGGCGGGGCACCCGAAGTTGAGGTCGATGTGATCGACGCCGACCTCGTCGCGCACGCGGCGGACGGCCTCGCCCATCACCGCGGGGTCCGTGCCGTAGAGCTGGATGGAGCGCACCGGTTCGTCGGGGGCGAAGCGGGCGATGTCGAAGGTCCGCTCGTTCCCCTCGACCACGGCGCGTGCGCCGACCATCTCGCTCACGTACAGCGCAGCGCCGAACTGGCGACAGAGGGCGCGGAACGCGCCGTTGGTCACACCGGCCATGGGGGCCAGGACGACCGGCGGGTCGGCCCGAAGGGAGCCGATGCGCAGGGGAGGGACGGGGAGGTCGATCTCGCGAGTCTGCTGGGG
>JBPPNA010000160.1:0-3098 GCA_051306355.1 Acidimicrobiales bacterium
AGGCGGCTACCAGCAGATGTGCGCCAACAGAGTGGCGACGTGGTGAACGAACACCGTCGCGCCCAGCACACCCACGACCCCGAGCAGTCCGGACGCCGACGCCGGCACGGGTGCACGTCCGGATGGGTGGAGCATCGACTCCACCCGGAACCCGACCGCACCGCCGCTGAACGCCAGCGCTGGCGCGACGGCCCCGTGTCGATCCGCCGCCAACGCGGCACGGGCGATCGCCGTTGCCACCAACCGGCGGTCCCCACGAACCTCGACAAGCGCCGTTGCATCGGCCGCGCGTTCGGTGGCCAAGCACAGCTCATCGCGCTGCCAGCCGAGCCACGGCAGCACGGCGGCGGCCAGCTGGGATGCGAGCAGGTGCAGATCGTGGCGCGCCTGGACGTGGGCGCGTTCATGCGCGAACAGCACCCGTCGCTGGGCCGGTTCGAGCGCGTCCAACATGCCGGTGGAGACGACCACACCACCGTGCCGGCCCGAGCGGGCGAACGCGATCGGCTCCAACAGGTCGACCACGGTGAGCGGACCATCGCCATCGAGTCGGGCTGCCCACGCGGTCGACACGACGACGCCGACCCGCCAGGCGATTGCGCCGAGCGCGGTGACGACGGCGATTCCGACAGGGACGGGGACCCGGTGGTGGGCGGCGAACAGCGAGCACGCGTCGACCAGCCACGCACCCACCGAAGTACCCAGCACGAACCCCCCGACGAGGACCGCGACGGCAACCACAACCGTGGACGCACTGATGACCCCGATCGAGGTCAGGGCCCAGAGCGCGGCCCGCGGCGGCAACCGCCGCCACGGCACGGCGCGTGCGCCGAGCGTGACCAGCACGACGCCGGCGAGCGGAGAGAACGTCGTCAGCAACACGTGCTCAGGCTTCGTCGTCGAGCAGGTCGAGGAGGAGCGTGCGATCGTCGTCGTCGAGCTGCGATACGAACGACGCCAGTACTGCTGGACGGTCCGCAGCCTTGGCCAGTGCTGCCTGCATGCGCTCGCCGTGGTGCTCTGCGGCCGTCGACGTCGGCCGGTAGCGGAACGACCGGCCCTCCGGCTCGCGTGCCAGGAGCCCCTTCTCCCACAACCGGGTCACCACGGTCATCACCGTCGTGTAGCCGAGATCATCAGCCACCCGATCGTGCACCTCACGAGGTGTGAGACCGTCATCGCTGGACCACAGTGACTCCATCACCGCCGCCTCGAGCTCACCCATCCCCCGTCGACTCATCCGAACCTCTCCGAAGACCATCGCATCCTCGCCAGCGTATTGGCCGAGACCGAGGCGCCGCCCCTCACGCGTCGGCTTCGGCGGGCGCGTCGTCGACCCCGTTGCGGTCCGATCGGACGATCGCGACGACGAGCACGCCGAGCGACACCAGGATCAGGATCAACCCTGTCCACCGGCTGCCGGTCAGGCCGAACCGGATCGCATCGGCCCGGAACCCGTCCAGCACGAACCGGCCCAGCCCGTAGAGCAAGCCGGTGACACCGATCGCCACGCCGGTCCGGCCCGTCCGCCGCCGAATCCACCACACCACACCAGCCGCGACCGACGCCCACACCAAGTCGTAGAGCGCCGTGAGATGCACAACTTCGCCCGGGGGGCACGGCGACCCCACGGTCTCGCCCACGTCGACCACGTCCGGGCACTGGAAGCCGAACGACGCGGTGGTCACCGTGCCGAGATGATCGGCGATGATCAGATCGCCGATCCGCCCCACGGCGATCCCGACCAGGAACCACGGCGCAGCCAGGTCGAGCAACACGAGGACCGGCAGCCGTCGCCGCCGGAGCTCCACGACCGCGACGACAAGCGCAGCGGTCAGCCCGCCGAGCAGGCTCGCCCCGCCCTCCCACAGCCGCAGGACCTCGAAGACCGAGTCGAACCGAGACCAGTGATTCACCACGTACGCCAACCGGGCACCGATCAGCGCCGCGATGACGGCGCGCGTCAGAATCGAGGTCACCACGTCCACGTCGAAGCCCGCTCGCCGGACATCGCGCAGCAGGAACCATGCCCCCACCACCACGCCGACACCGGTGAAGATCCCATGCGGACTCACCGACAGCGGACCGAGATCGATCGAGACCAACGGGTCGTACGAGATTGCAGCGAACACCGGACCTCCACCACGACACTGAACTACGACAGAACGTAGTAGGCCAGTGCCGATGAAGCGAGTCGCCACCGCCGCTGCTCTCGCCGCCTCGGCGTGGGCGATCGTCCACCGGCGCTCGCCGGCGGTCCATGCGTGGCGAGCCCCCGACCTGCCGATCCGACGACACGGTCCCCTCAGCTACCGAGTCGCCGGCCCCGGAGACGCCGAAACCGGCGTCGTGTTGCTCCACGGCCTCGTTGCCACCGGCGACGTTTTCGGCGCCACCCCCGGAATCCTCGCCCAACAGCACCGCGTCGTCGTTCCCGACCTGCTCGGCTTCGGACGATCACTCGACGAGCACCGAACCGACTTCTCCACCACCGCGCACCTCGATGCCCTCGACGACCTGCTCTCCCACGAACTCGCCGGCAAGCAGGTCCGCATCGGCGCCCACTCCATGGGCAGCGCCCTCGCCCTGCGATGGGCAGCAGCGAACCCCCACCGCGTCGAACGAGTCGTCGGCGTCGGCCCACCGATCTGGCCCGACGCCGACACCGCCCGCAACGCACTCGGCCGGCTCGGCCCGATGGGCCGTTCGCTCATCCTCGACCGCCGCATCGCCCACGCCATCTGCTCGTTCAACTGCCGGCACCGGAACCTCGCCGGCCTCCTGTCCGCAGCCATCGCACCCCGATGGCCCATCCCGATCGCCCGCCAGGCCAGCCTCCACACCTGGCCCGCCTACATCGACACACTCCAAGAACAGATCATCGACTGCCCCTGGCCCGAACTCCTCGATCGGCTCGCCGCCGCCCACACTCCCGTCCAACTGATCCGCGGTGACCGCGACGGCATCGGCGATACCGGCTACATCCAGGGTCTCGCGACCATTCCGGGAGTCGATGTGGTCACCGTGCCAGGCGACCACACACTGCCTGCCACCCAGCCACGCCTGCTCGTCGACGCGTTGATCTGACGCTGAGCGGC
>JBPPNA010000168.1:0-4351 GCA_051306355.1 Acidimicrobiales bacterium
CGGGCGGGGTGGGTGTGGTGCTGATCCCACGACGCCACCCAGGACCCGAAGCTCGTCGTGGGCATGGCCACGGCGAACAGGTGACCCTGGGCGAACTGGCAGCCCGCGTCGGCGAGGCGCTCACGCTGTTCCTCGGTCTCGATCCCCTCAGCCACGATGTCGATCTCGAGCACGTCGGCCAGACGGGAAAGCATGGTCACGATGACGGTGTCGGAGTCGACGAGGTCGAACCCCGCCACGATCGAGCGGTCGATCTTGACCCGCTCCACGGGGAGCTCGCGCAGATACCGCAGGGATGCGTGACCGACCCCGAAGTCGTCGACCGTGATGCCGACGCCGAGTCCCTGCAGGGCGCGGAGCGTGGCGGCCGCTTCGCCGAGATCGCGCAGCAGGCTCGTCTCCGTCAGCTCCACCTTCAGTCGCCGGGCATCCACGCCCCAGCGGTGCAGGGCTGCTGCCACATCGTCCACCACGCCGGGGTGGTCGACGTGTCGACCGGAGAGGTTCACGCTCAGCTCCAAGCCGGCGTGACGCGGATCACGCGCCCAGTCGGCGAGAAGTTGGCCGGCACGATCCAACATCAGACGCCCGATGTCGACGACGAGCGAGGAATCCTCGGCGAGAGCGATGAAGTCGGTGGGCGGGATCTCCAGACCATCGTCGGTGGTCCAGCGGCACAGCAGCTCGCCGCCGGTGACCGCCCCGGTGCGCAAGTCGATGATGGGTTGGATGTGGACGCCGAGCTCGTCCCGGTCGACGGCGCGCCGTAGCGCCCGCTCCAGGTCGAGGCGCTGCTCCACCCACTGCCGCATGGCCTCGTCGAAGACGCGGATCTGACCGGGCGCCGAGGCCTTGGCCTCGTACATGGCGCGATCGGCGTCACGGAGGTGATCGGCTCCGGCCCCGGACCCGGGCGTCAGCCAGGTTGCCCCGATGGACGCGGACACGTGGACGTTGTCGTCACCCACCACGACTGGTGCTCGTAGGGCCATCTGGATCCGTTCCGCCAGCCGCACGACGGTGGCGATGTCACCCGCCTCCTCGGCGACCACGACGAACTCGTCTCCGCCGTTGCGAGCCACGAAGTCCGAATCGCGGGTGGCAGAGCGCAACGCCGCGGCGACCCGCTGGAGCACGAGGTCACCGGCACCGTGGCCGAGGGTGTCGTTGACGATCTTGAACCGGTCCAGGTCGATGAAGAGCACGCCGTAGCCCGATCCGCTCCGGGCCGTCCGCGCCGACGCCCGATCGAGCTCGACCATCAGACTGGACCGGTTGGCGAGCCCGGTGAGGTGGTCGTGGGCGGCCTCGTGGGCCAAGCGCGCCTCGAGGTCAGCCCGGTCGTGCAGACGACGAGTCGCCGTCTCCACGGCCACGCGGAGCTGCCGGTTGGCGGCTTCGAGGGCGCGCGCCGAGCGACGGTGTCGAGCGGTGATCCAGCTGGCGACCACGGTGCTGGCGAGGAGGCCGACGGCGAGGCCGGCCAGGGCGGGGATCAAGGTTCCGAATTGTGTCCCCCTCGACGAGAGAAGTGGCGGACCCTCTGGCGGATCCCTTTGCGTACAACGTCGGTATCGGATGGAGCGGTCTGGTCCGCTCGGGTCGGGCGTACGCTTGTCTGTCCTCATGGTCCCTGCTCCGCCCCCTTCCTCGCCGTCCGTCCGCCACGTGGCTTGCACGCTGGGGTTCGACCTCACCGACCCTGCGGTCCTGGCCTTCCAGATCGCGGTCGCTGCCGGACACGACCTGGCGCACGAGCAGCTCGACGTCACCTGTGAGGACTCGACGATCGAGGTGTCGGAGCAGGTCTCGCTCCACGGCGGACGCACGCACGTCGTGCATGCTCCCGCCGGGCGTCTGCGGGTGGGGTACGCCGCCACCACACGTGCGGCGAACCCGCCACCCGGATCTCTTGATGCGGGTCCGGCCTACGACGACGAAGCGATCGTGGCCCTGAGGCAGAGCCGCTACTGCCCTTCGGACGCGCTGGCGGGCTTCGCCGCCGTGGAGTTCGCCGGCGTCGAGCACGGTCCGCTCCTGGCCCCCGCCGTGGCGTCGTGGGTGTTCGAGCGCTTCGCCTACCAGCCTGGCTCGAGCGGGCCCCTCGACACCGCCATCGACACCCTCGTCGCCAACGCCGGAGTGTGCCGGGACTTCGCCCACGTCACCATCGCCCTGTGTCGCGGCCTCGGCATCCCCGCCCGGCTCGCGGCCGTCTACGCGCCCGGTCTCTCGCCCATGGACTTCCACGCCGTCGTCGAAGTGCGGAACGGCTCACGGTGGGAGATCGTCGACCCCACCCGGCTCGCACCCCGCAGCTCCCTCGTCCGCATCGCCACCGGGCGCGACGCGGCCGACACCGCGTTCGCCACCACCCTCGCCGGCGAAGCCGAACTCATCTCGACCGAGATCACCGCGTACGTCGACGGCGACCTCCCCGCCGACGACCACGTCGCCTCCGTCATCCTCCGCTGACGTCGTCCCGGCTCGAGCGAGGACGAAACCCTGCGGGGTCGACTCATGGGGCAGCTCGGGCTCACGTACCGCCCGGACGTGGACGTGGAGGCCGGCCGTGGCCAACGAAGTGACGACCTGGCCGAGATCGTGGCGGTGGTTGGTCAATGACACCGCCGTTCCCTGGATCTCCGTCCGGTGCACCCGCTCACCGTGGCCGACCTGGAAGCCGACCAGGAGATGTGCTCCCGGTGCCAGGGCCCGGGCCAGCTCGGCCGAGACGAGGTCGAGGTCCTTCGGTGGGGTGTGGATGATCGAGTACCAGCAGACCGCACCGGCCAGCGCCCCGTCCGACACCGGGAGGTCGGTGAGCCGCCCGTCCTCGAACCGGATGGCGGGATGGGCGCGTCGCGCCGCGGCCAGCATCGCCGGGGAGACGTCGACGCCGACGACGTCGAGCCCACGAGCGGCGAGGAAGGCTGCGACGCGGCCGGGGCCGCAGCCGATGTCCATCACCGGACCCGGGCGCTGCGCCACCAACCCGGCGAAGGTGGCGAGGAACGCCCGGTCGAGCGGTCCCTCGACGGTAGGGGTGACCTCGGTGCCGATGAGCGCGACGTAGGCCTCGGCGGTGGCGTCGTATGCGGCCCGGGTTGTCGACACGTGCTCCGGGTCCGTCACGATTCAGTCCCCGAGGCACGCCACGAACCGGGCGATGCGGTCGGCGGTGAGATCCGGATCGACCAGGTGGAGGAAGTGGCCTTGTCCGTCCCACACCTCGACCCGGGAGTCGGGGATCAGCGCCTGCAATGCACGCTCCTCGTCCGACAGCGACGTTCCGAACAGACCGAGGTACGGCGCTGCGACCGCAGGCAACGTGGCCCGCACCTGCCCGAGGAGTTCGTCCGGCGGCGTGTCGAGCACCGAGGCGACCGCCTCGATCTGGCCGAGCAGGTCGGTCGACTCCCCTGGTGGGGATGCACCGTGTCCGAGCAGATCGACGTTCACGCAACGAAACCGATCCGTGAGCCGCTCGACGACGGGGCCCCAGTGCGCCCGGTTGGCGGTGATCCCGTGCAGGAAGACCAGCATCGGTCCCGAGCCCCGGTCGTCGTGGGCCAGCGCTCCATCCAAGGTGTTCCTCCGGGGTCCTCGCTCGCGATGCGGCACAGCCTCCCAGACCGGTGCCGTCAACGACAGACGGCCCGGGCAGTCCAGAGCGACGTCAGTGCCGATCTCAGCAACCCGGAAGCCCCCGCGAGCGCCGCTGGTGCCAGCTCATCCGCTTGTCACCGGCGCACCACGGAGATCGTGCACCGGGGTCCTGGGGCGCGACCCAGTCGACCGTCAGCGGTCAGCAGAGGAACCGCGAGAGCTTCGGCGAGTGCGACGTAGGTCGCGTCGTAGGCGCTGAGGTTCTCGCGTAGCTCCCACACACGACCGAGCAGGCCGGTCACACCGACGCGCTCGAGGCCCAGACGCTGCCAGACCACGATCATGTTCTCGGCGGTGCCTGCGTCGAGGCCGCCCCGGAGCACCTGAGACCGAAGGGCGTGGACCACTTCCGAGTCGACCAGGTGCGGACAGACCACGGCGTCGACTTCCAGCGTCGCCCTCGCCTCGCCGTCGTTCATCAACCCGAGGACAACCGCCGACGCGTCGATGACGATCAACGAGATGCGCGCCCCGCATCGACATCTGCCATGACAGCCTCAGCCTCGACACCGAGATCGGGCAAGCCCGCCAGCAACGCCGGGTTGTCCGCACGGCGCGAGATGGCGGCGAGCTCCCGGGTCGCGAAGGCCGACAGCGACAAACCCTCGCGAGCGGCGAGGCGGTCCAGCCGCTCACCGACGTCGTCCGGCACGTTCCGCAGGTAGAGCGTCCTCATGTCGCA
>JBPPNA010000177.1:0-33275 GCA_051306355.1 Acidimicrobiales bacterium
CGGTCAACTCCGTGGACGACCGGCCCATCCCGTGTCCCGGCCCGGCCACCACGGCGATCGCCGAGGCGTACGCCAGGTGCGTCCGGGGCGAGCTGGCCCAGCACAAGGACTGGGTCGAGCTGTGTCAGTAGGCGACCGCAACGGCGTGGACATTTTTGACACGACACTGCGGGACGGGGCGCAGTTCGAGGGGATCTCGCTGTCGGTGGAGGACAAGCTGCGCATCGCCGAGCAGCTGGATCATCTCGGCGTGCGCTGGATCGAGGGTGGGTACCCCCAAGCGAACCCGAAGGATGCTGAGTTCTTCCGGCGGGCACCCACGGATCTCCACCTACGGACCTCGCAGCTCGTGGCCTTCGGCTCCACTCGGCGCCCGGCCGGAAAGTCCGACAGCGACCCCACCTTGCACGCCCTGCTCGACGCCGGCACGTCGACCGCCTGCATCGTCGGCAAGTCGTGGGACTTCCATGTGACCGAGGCCCTCGGCACCACGCTCGACGAGGGAGTGGCCATGGTGGGCGACTCGGTGCGGTTCCTCGCCGACGCTGGCCTGCGTGTCTTCTTCGATGCCGAGCACTGCTTCGACGGCTACGAGGCCAACCCGGAGTTCACCCTCCGTGTACTCGAGGCCGCCGCGGTGGCCGGGGCGGAGTGCCTCGTGCTGTGCGACACCAACGGCGGCTCGCTGCCCCACGACGTGCAGCGGATCACCGCCGAGGTGGTGTCCCACTTCGGCGACGACCTCCAGATCGGCATCCACACCCAGAACGACTCCGGTTGCGCCGTGGCCAACTCCATCGCGGCGGTCGTGGGCGGGGCCACCCAGCTGCAGGGGACGGTGAATGGCTACGGGGAGCGGACCGGGAACGCCAACCTCATGACCTGTATCCCCAACCTCGAGCTGAAGATGGGGATCACCTGCCTGCCGGAGGGGAACCTCGGCCGCCTCACCGGCGTCTCACGCCACATCAGCGAACTGGTGAACCTCCCGCCCCATGCCGCCGATCCGTATGTCGGCGCCTCGGCCTTCGCCCACAAGGGTGGTCTCCACACCTCCGGGTTGGGCAAGGCCGGCCACCGGAGCTACGAGCACGTCGATCCGGTCCTGGTCGGGAACCACACTCGAGTCCTGATCAGCGACCTCGGTGGACGGGCCGGCATGCAGATGAAGGCCGAGGAACTCGGCATCCCGCTCGATGCGTCGGCCTCGGCCGAGCTGGCCAAGCGAGTCAACGACCTCGAGGCCCAGGGGTACGTGTTCGAGGCCGCCGACGCCTCGCTCGAGTTGCTGATGCGCGAAGCCACCGGCTGGACCGCCGACTACTTCACGGTCGAGCAGTACCGGGTGAGCTCGTATCACCGCGAAGGGACCGCGCTGCTGCGGGGGTCCTCGCAGCCGGGCGAGGGTGTCGAGCTGACCAACGAAGCCACGGTGAAGGTCTGGATCGGCGACGATCGCCGCATCGCCGTCGGCGAGGGGAACGGTCCGGTCAACGCCCTCGATTCCGCCCTCCGGACCGCCCTGAACGGGCACTTCCCTGCCCTGTCCGACATCCACCTCGTGGACTACCGGGTGCGCGTTCTCGACACGGCCATCGGGACGGGTGCCGTCACCCGGGTGCTCATCGAGTCGTCCGATGGGGACGACTCCTGGTTCACCGTCGGCGTGTCGGAGAATGTCATCGAGGCCAGCTGGATGGCGCTGATGGACAGCATCGTCTACGGCCTCCTCCACCGTTCACCCTGAGCCTCCATCACACGGCCTGAGCCTCCTTCCCTCGGAGCCGACCACCACGGAAGCTACGATTCGTTCGATGGCTGCTCCCGAGTTCGTCCCCACGAAGCCGGCCAAGCCCGGTGAAGACGTCCGCGTGTACGGCTCGCCGCCCCGGCGGCCCGAGACGTGGCGGACGAATCGTCCCGCAGACTTCGCCGACATGCACCGACAGCCCGTCGGTGATCGTCTGGGCAACCCAGGCCCTGACCAGGGCTACGGGCTCAAGCTCGGCCGTCTGCTCGGACCGGAGCTCCATCTGACCGAGGGCGAACACGCCAGCGACGCCGTGGCCGGCATCGTGGCCGTGGGCCTCAAGCGGGCATCGATCCTCGGTCGGGCGCCCGTCATGCACGACATGCGGGTCGGGGCGACCGTCTTCGGGTACCTCGACCCGTCACCGGACCCCGAGCTCGTGCGCCTACGGACCGAGTTGTTCGAAGAGGTCGGTCACTTCCACCACTACGCCGAGCTGCGCCACATCGCCGACATCGTGTCCCCAGACGTGTTGCGCCTCTCGCCCGCAGAGGCGACGGCCCGCTACGAGCGCGACTGGCACGACCAGCTCACCCTCGGCGTCTGATCAGCGTTCTGCCAGGTCGGCCAGTGCGGTCGCCATCTGCGTCCATCCGAGGGCGATGCGCTCCTCGGTGCTCTCGTCGATCCGGCCCCGGGCCATCTGCTCCACTCGGATCTCCGAGCCGAGGGCGGTCTTCTCGATGGTGATGGTGATGTTTCCGGCGTAGGCACCGGGAACGAGCACGCTGCCGATCTCGAGACGCTCAGGGGGATCGAACGCCCGAACCGTGCCGTGGAGCTGACCAGTGGATGCGTCGCTGGCCCCGGACCACAGGCGGCCTCCGAGCTCTGGTTCGAGCCGCATGAAGCCGTCGTGCGGGCTCAGGTACGGCTCACCCCACCACTCGGCCGTGCGGGACACGAGGACGTCCCAGACCTGGATCGGGGCGCATGCGGCGGCGGAGGTGACCACCACCGTGGTCTCGTCGTCGACAGGGGTGGGCTGCGGCACCCGGTCAGGCTGACACGCAGATCCGGCGCAGACGCGGCAATCGACGGCGCGGCGGTGGTGATCGGTCGACACGAGCCGCGCCGGTACGCTCGCCGCGGTGTCCGCCACGCCCCGTCTCCGGTTCGCTCCCTCACCCACCGGGTACCTGCACGTCGGCGGTGCGCGCGCTGCCCTGTTCAACTGGTTGGTCGCCCGGCGCACCGGGGGCGCGTTCCTCCTGCGGGTCGAAGACACCGATCGTGAGCGCAACCGTCCTGAGCTGACCGACAACATCCTCGACTCGATGCGCTGGCTCGGTCTCGACTGGGACGGCGACGTCGTCTACCAGGCCGACAACCTCGACCATCACGCCGAAGCGGCACGATCGCTACGCGATGCCGGCCGGGCCTACTGGTGCGACTGCACGCCCGAGGAAGTCCAGGCCCGGACCGCCGCCACCGGCGCCTCCGGCTACGACGGGCACTGCCGCGATCGGGGGGTCGAGCACGGCCCGACCACGGCTCTGCGCTTCCGTGCTCCCGATGAGGGCGTCACCGAGTTCACCGACGTCGTCCGTGGGGAGGTCAGCTTCGACAACGCGACGATCGAGGACTTCGTGCTCCTCCGCTCCAACGGCTTGCCCGTGTTCCTCCTCTCCAACGCCATGGACGACGCCACCATGGAGATCACCCACGTGGTGCGGGGGGAGGACCACATCAACGGCACGCCCAAGTACCTGCTCCTGCGCGAGGCGCTGGGGTTGGGCCGGCCCGACGTCATCGCCCATCTCCCGCTGCTGGTCAACGAGAGCCGCAAGAAGCTCTCGAAGCGCCGTGATTCCGTGGCGGTCGGAGAGTTTCGGGACCGGGGCTTCCTGCCCGCGGCGATGATGAATTACCTGGCCACGCTCGGATGGGGCCCGAAGGACGAGATCGAGATCCGCCCCATGCGCGAGATCATGGAGCAGTTCCGGCTCGAGGACGTGAACCCGGCACCGGCGTTCTTCGACGAGCGCAAGCTCGAGCACTTCAACGCGGAGTACATCCGCGCCCTCGACATCGACGAGTTCATCGAGCGGACGACGCCGTTCCTGGTCGATGCGGACCGCTCCCTCGAGTCGATCCGCCGGCTCGCCCCGGTCCTGCAGCAGCGTGTCCGGCTGCTCACCGAAGCCGAGGCCATGGTCGACTTCCTCTACCTCGACGACGTCCCGCGCGACGACGCCGCCTGGGACAAGGTGATGGGGAAGTCGCCCGACGTGGCAGTCGCCATGCTGGACGGAGCGATCGACGCCTTCACCGGCGTCGAGTGGGAGGCGGAGGCGCTGCACGCGGCCCTCCTCGCCGTCGGCGAGGGGCAGGGGCTCAAGTTGGGGAAGGCCCAGGCCCCGATCCGGGTCGCGATCACCGGCCGAACGGTCGGCCCGCCGTTGTTCGAATCCCTCGAGGTGCTGGGTCGGGACCAGACCCTCGACCGGCTGCGCTCGGCTCGAGCATCCCTCGCCTGATCGTGCCCCGCGCCGTTCGCATCGTCCTGCGCGTCAGCGGCCTGGTTGTCATCGGAATGGTCCTCTACCTGGGCCTCACCTTCCTGCAGGTCTGGCACGCCAGCAACCAGTCGGCCCAGGACCAGACCCAGGCCATCATCGTCCTGGGCGCCGCCCAGTACGACGGCCGGCCGTCGCCCGTCCTGTCCGGGCGCCTCGACCATGCGGTGGAGCTCTACGAAGCCGGCGTGGCGAACACGATCGTGGTGACGGGAGGCAAGCAGGTCGGCGACCGGTTCACCGAGGCGGCCTCCGGCTACCAGTACCTGCGCGATGCGGGCATCCCGGACTCGGCCATCCTCCGGGAGGAGCAGGGATTGAACACCTGGGAGCAGCTCGCGGCCGCGACCCGCGTGTTGCGGGCTCGCGACATGCGGCGTGCCGTGCTCGTCTCCGACGACTACCACGCCTACCGCCTCGATCGCATCGCCCACGAGCTCGGACTGCAGGCCCAGGTGTCGCCCGTCGATCCGAAGCTGTCGACGAGGGCGCGGGTCAAGGCCATGACCCGCGAAACGGTGGCCGTGGCGGTCGGCAGGGTGATCGGATTCCGCCGCCTCGTCAACCTCGACGACCAGATCTCGATTGTGCGGTCGAGGGCACCCACGAGTTAGCGTGTCCTGTCCACCTTCGGGGGTGGTGTAATAGGTAACACAGCTGGTTCTGGTCCAGTCGTTGGGGGTTCAAGTCCTCCCCCCCGAGCTCTCCTTCCCGGCGCAGCATCCGGCTGCGTGCGGGGTCGCGTCAACCCACGGCGGACTTTGGCCGTCGCCCACGGGGCGGTACCATCTCCCGCTTCCTGCCCCGTTCGTCTAGCGGCCTAGGACACCGGCCTCTCACGCCGGCAACACGGGTTCGAATCCCGTACGGGGTGCCAGGCGTTCATTCTCGTCCGCCACGGCTCCGGAAGTGACCTCGGTGATCCATTGCACCGAGGTGGGTACCGTGGCGTCACCGCCGATCTCGGCCTGCTCGGCCAGTCCACGGCACGGGGGTCCGCCCGTTGATCCCCCGCACGGCGATCCCTGAGGACGGCGTGCGCGATGATCTCCGACATGAAGCGGGGGATGCTCACGGTCGTGCTGGCAGTCGGTCTCGCGACGGTCGCCGCCTGCGAGCCGCTCCCGCCGGTCGATCCGGGCTCACGACTCGTCGATTGCTCGCGGGCGGCCGAGCGGGTCGCCCTGACCGCGTCGGCGCACCTCGACCCGTCGTGCGTCTACACCGGCGGGTTCGAGATCACTGCCTCCGATGTCACCCTCGACTGCCGCCGAGCGATCATCCGGGGGGCGCCGGGAACCGGTCGACGAGGCATCGCGATCACCGCACCCGAAAACGTCGCCCTGTCGACCGTCACGGTACGGAACTGTCGGGTCGAGGGGTTCCTCAACAACCTGCGTGTCATGCGCGACGGGTTCCGCACCTTCGCCGAGGGTGAGGAGTTCGAGCACCCCACGAGCAACATCGTGCTCGAGAACAACAGCTTCCTGCGGTCACACGGGGTCGGCGTCTACATCGACGCCTACGTGAGCGACGTCACCGTGCGCAACAACCGGATCCACCACGCCGGGAGCGCCGGGCTCTACCTCGAAACCGGCTCACGGCGGAACCTCATCGAGAACAACGGCTTCTACGGCAACGGCTACCGGGAGAACGGCCCGGATGGACAGCTCACGACCGTGAACGGGTTGTCGATCTGGTTCTGGGGCGTCGGCCGTGAGGGCATCGCCGTCGACGGGTCGTACGAGAACACGATCGTCGGCAACGGGTTCTACGCCAACAGCGCCGGTGGCATCTTCCTGTACAAGAACTGCGGCGAGTACCCCGACAGTCCCCGCTACTTCGAGCGGCGGGACCATGCCCGCGACAACCTGATCGAGGGCAACACCTTCCTGGAGGGACGCAACGGGATCTGGGTCGGCTCGCGGATGGCCGAGAACACCCTGCCGATGGCGTGTACCGATCCGGCCTACGTCGATGAACCGTTGCGACGGGTCGTGCGCGACCACGCCGAAGGCAACACGCTCCGGTCGAACCGCTTCGTCGACGTGGCCTACAGCATCCGGGTCGAGGACGACGACACGACCGTGGAGGACAACTCGTTCCAGGGTTCGGCGCCGGACCAGCACGCCATCATCGTCGGGACCCCCGACCGCACGGCGGTCCTCGCCGAACCCGTGACCGGCACCGTGCTCACGGGCAACGACGCGACGATCACCGGCAACGACTTCCCGTACCGGTGGATCCATGGCCACGACGCGACCACGTTCGCCGGCAACACGGCCAACGGGACCCCGGCGGTGCTGTGCGAGGGTGCGCCAGTACCCCGACAGGCGTTCATCTTCACGATCGCGTTCGCCCTGCCCGGCCCGGGTGGCACGCCTCCGGCGACGACGCCCGATCTCACGGTGCCCGAGATCGGCGAACTGCCCCCGTGTTCGACGCCATCGCCATGACCGCTTCCACCGGTCTCCCTCCGATGGCGGGCGACGATGACCGCTGACTCCGCCGAACTCGTCTTCCTGTTCACCGACGTGGTGGGGTCGACCCGGTCGTGGGCCGAACATCCCGCCGCCATGAGTGCCGACCTCGCCGATCACGACGACCTCATCCGGCGGGCGATGGCCGACCACGGCGGACTCGAGTTCGCCACCGCCGGCGACTCGTTCGCAGTCGTGTTCGAGACGGCCGATGACGCGGTCGGTGCGGCCATCGCTGCCCAGCGTGCTCTCGGGAGTCACGCGTGGCAGGTACCGGGAGGTCTGCGGGTGCGGATGGGTCTGCACTGTGGCGAGGCCCAACGCCGCAGCGAGAACTTCTACGGACCCACGCTCAACGAGGCGGCTCGAATCATGAGTGTGGGCCACGGCGGCCAGATCGTGGCGTCCGAGCCCGTCGCAGCATCGATCGACGTGCCCACGCGGCCGCTCGGGACCCATCGTCTGCGCGATCTCGCAGGCTCGTGGTCCCTTCACCAGATCGAGGTCCCGGGTACGACCGGCGATCACCCATCGCTCCGATCGAGCGGCGACAACCGCTCGACATTGCCGGCCCAGCGGTCGTCGCTGGTGGGCCGAACCCGCGACCTCGCGACCCTGCGAGGAGCGCTCCGCTCGCACCAACTGGTCACCCTGCTGGGACCCGGGGGTGCCGGCAAGACCCGAACCGCGATCGAGGCGGCCGGACAGTTGCTGGCCGAGTTCGAGGGAGGAGCCTTCTTCGTCGACCTCACCACCGTCGAGCACGGCTCAGAGGTGGTGGCAGCGTTCGTCGACGGGCTGGCTCGCGCGGTTCCGCCCGAGCGATCGCCGATCGACCACGTGCTCGCCGAACTCGCCGGTCGTCGCGCTCTGGTGGTGATCGACAACTGCGAGCACGTGGTCGACGCAGTGGCGAGCCTGGTCGACCAGGCACTCGTCGCCGCGCCCGACGTTCATGTGCTGGCGACCTCGCGGGTGGCGCTCGGGGTCGATGGTGAACACGCGGTGGTGCTGGCACCGCTGCCCACCGACTCGCCCGATTCGCCCGGCGTACGGCTGTTCGTCGAGCGGGCGCTGGCGACCGACGTCTCGCTGCGCTTCGATGAAGCCACCCTCGACACGGTCGCCCAGATCGCCACCCGCCTCGACGGCATGCCCCTCGCCATCGAGTTGGCGGCGGCCCGTTGCCGTACGTTGGCGCCCCAGCAGATTCTGGCCAACCTCGACGACCGCTTCCGGCTCCTGGTGGGCCACAAGCGGCGTGATCCGCGACAACGGACGCTCGAAGCCGCGATCGCGTGGTCGTACGATCTGCTCGACGAGGACGATCAGCGCACGTTCCGTGCGTTGTCGGTGTGTGCCGGCCACTTCACCCTTCGGACCACGACCCGGCTCCTCGGCGACGACGAGCCAGGGGCCATCGACGCGCTCGACTCGTTGGTGGAGAAGTCACTCGTCCAGGTCGTGACCGCAGGCGAGACCGAACGCAGCTACCGCTTGCTCGACTCGTTGCGAGCGTTCGGCCTGGAGCGGCTGGCCGCGACCGACGAGACCGAGACGGCGCGCCTGAACCTCGAGTCGGCCCTCATCCCCGACCACGAGGTCATCGCAGCCGACTTCGCGGCCTTCGCCGACGTCTACTGCGACTGGACCGAGCAGAACGCGCTCGAGACAACGACCCGCCGAGTCGCGGCGACCCATGCATTCGATGGGGGGCGCTTCGATGTCGCTGCGCTGATCATTCTCACCGCCACCTCACCCGAAGAACCCGGTGCCCACGCCCGGATGCTCGAGCAGGTGGCCGAGATCAGCCGGCACGCTGAGGACCTGGGACCAGTGCCGTCGCTGGCACTCTCGGTGGCGACGATGTGGCTCCAGTCGTTCACGTTTCGCCTTCCCGACCTGTTGGTGACGTCTGGCGTCGCGCTCGAGGCCATGGCTGACACCGATCCCGACCGACGTCTGGTCGAGGCCTTTCACCTGCTCCCGATGACGGTGATCGATCCGTATTCCGTCGTCGCCAGCGCCGAAGGGCTGCTGGCACGCGCCATCGACTGGGCTGCCGAGCCCTATGACTACGCAGTCGCCATGATGGCGATCGCGTACGCCGTGGGTCTGTTGGCGGTCGAGCGGATCGAGGAGGCCCACGACATGGCCAGGCTGGCGGTGCGTTGGGCCCGTCCCGGCAGCGGCGGACACGATGCAGTGCTCGCGACGCTCGTGTGGATGGAGTACACCGAGGGACTGCCCCACGGCCCCGAGTTCGCGGTGGCCGAGGCGACGCCCTGGCACGACTACGCCCTGCCGCGCATCAACATCGCGGCCGCCATTGCGGCGGCTGCCTCGGTCGAGCAGCGGGCGGCCGAGCTGTGCGAACTGGCGCGACGTCGGCCGCTCGGGGCTCAGATGTACGAGGAGTCGCTCTACCTCGTGGCGTTCGCGTGGCTCGCGCTCGAGGAGGGAGACCTCGATCGGGCTTCGGTGCTGCTCGATGCGTTCGCCACCGTCGATCCGGGCAGCGGCACCGCTGGGGTTCGAGCGCTCGATCGCATCGCCCGTGAGACGAAGGGCGAGCCGCTGAGTCGCGACGAGATGCTCGCCCGCTTCGTCGATCCCGGACTCCACGACCGCCTGACCACGGCTTGCCCACGAGCACTGGCCGACGAACTGGCGCGATGGGACGCACGGCTCGCACCATGAACGGGCTGGCCCGCCGACGCATCGGCGCCCGCGCAGGGTCACTCGAGCCAGGGCCGTCCGGGCCCGGAGTGCTCAAGGAGTCCGGGGGATCTCCCGATGCTCCCTCTGTCCTTCAGGAGGTCTCCTTGCCCGTCGTGTTGCTGGTCGACGACAACCAACCCGTGCGAGCCGCGCACCGTGCCATCCTCCACTCGGACGGCTGGGAGGTGACCGAGGTGGATGGCTGCGAGCCCGCCCTGGCCAGCATGCGCGACCGCCGACCCGATGTCGTCCTGCTCGCGCTGCACCCGTCTCGCGTCGGCGGTCTGCACCTGCTCCAGGAGATGCTTGTCGACGCCGAACTGCGGTCGATCCCACGCGTCGTGATCTCGGGCGGATCCGATCCCGTGGAGCGACGCTTCGCGCTCGGGCTGGGCGCAGCCGCGTGGCTGGCCTCGCCGGTCACGCCCCACCGGCTGCTCGCCGCGGCCTGGGATCATCACTCCGACGCCTCTGCGGCCGACACCAGCGAGGAGCGGGTGCCGCCGACGGTGTGACCCCGGGTCCGATCCCGATCGCAATTGTTCGGACATATCGAGGGATAGCATCGAGTCCCGATGGAGCTCTTCGGATACGCCGTGATGGCGCTGGTCGCCTCAAGCCTCGGCGCGCTCGGTGGACTCGGCGGCGCGGTGCTGCTCGTTCCCGCCCTGGTCGTCTCGGGCATGCCGGCGTCGGAGGCGGCGCCCCTCGGGCTGCTGACCGTGGCCGCCGGCTCGATCGCCGCTGGACCACACCAGCTGGGCGAACGGTCGGTGAACCACCGACTCGGCGTCGCCACCGAGTTGATCGCCTCGGCAGGAGCCGTCGTCGGGGCGATCGCATCGGGATTGGTGAGTGACCAGGCGCTGACCTGGCTCCTCGCTTCGGTTGCCCTGGCCGCTGCTGCGGTCGGCGCGCGTCGGAAGGGGATGCGGAACCCACCCGATCCCGCCTGTGAGCGCAGCGATGTCGGCGAGCGGGTCGGAACCCTCGCCGGGGCCTATCCGTTGGACGGCGGCATCGTGCCCTACACGCCGATCCGGCTTCGTTCCGGCCTCGCGTTCATGGGGGTGGCCGGTTTCATCGCCGGGACCTCGGGTGCCTCCGGCGGCTTCATCAAGACGCCTGCGACCAGCGAGGTGATGCACGTCCCGATGAAGGTGGCGGCCGCGACCACGACGTTCACGGTGGGCATCACGTCGTCGGCTGCGCTCGTCGTGTTCGCCCTGCAGGGCCGGATCGACGTCGAGGTCGGCGCAGCAGTGATCGTCGGCAGCCTGCTCGGCGGACAGGTCGGCGCCCGACTGCAGTCGGCCCTGCCGCCCGCCACGATCCGGACGGTCCTCAGCGTCCTGCTGGTGATCGTCGCCGTCGTCTTGGTGGCACGGGGATGAGCGACCAGCGCACCCCCATCCCGGCCGGCACAGTGAGCACCATCCGGGGCCGCTGGCAGGCCCCGGCGCTCGCCTGGCTCACTCGCCTGGTGTTGGTGGCCGCCGTCCTCGGAGCTGTCGTCCCGGGGAGCGTGGGCATCGCCTCGTCCACGGCAGCCGTGGTGGCGGTGGTCGCCGCGCCCCTCGTCCGCGTGGCCTGGCTGGTCAGGCGTTGGGTGCAGGAGGGCGACCACCCATTCGTGGCCATCGGCCTCGGTCTGCTGCTGGTGGTCGCCGTGGGTGCCGTCCTCGCCGCCCTCGGGATCGGCTCCTGACCGGGCAGGATCAGCTGATCGGTGCGGCGTCCGTCTTGGCCCGTTTGGCCGCCCGCGCCCGCAGATTCTGGTCGAGCTCGACCTTGCGGATGCGCACGAAGCTGGGCGTCACCTCGACACTCTCGTCGTCGGCGATGTGCTCGAGGGCCTGCTCGAGGGACAGGAGTGTGGCGGGGATCAACTTCTCGAAGTTGTCGGCCGACGACGCTCGCACGTTCGTCTGCTTCTTCTCCTTGGTGGGGTTGACATCCATGTCTTCGGTACGGGCGTTCTCCCCGATGATCATGCCCTCGTACACCTCCACGCCGGGACCGACGAAGAGCTGGCCGCGCTCCTGGAGCGAGAGCAACGAGTAACCGCGGGTGAGACCCGTGCGGTCGGCGACCAGGGAGCCGTTTCGCCGGGAGCGGATCTCGCCAGCCCACGGCTCCATGGTCTCGAAGACGTGGTGGATCAACGCCGTGCCACGCGTCTCGGTCATGAGTTCGGTGCGGAACCCGATGAGGCCGCGTGCCGGAACGAGGTAGTCGAGGCGGACCCAGCCGGTGCCGTGGTTGACGATCTGCTCCATGCGACCCTTGCGGACGGCGAGGAGCTGGGAGACGACACCGAGGTAGTCCTCGGGCAGGTCGACGGTGACCCGGTCGACGGGTTCGTGGACCTTGCCGTCGATCTCCTGGGTGAGGACCTGGGGCTTTCCGACGGTGAGCTCGAAGCCCTCACGGCGCATCATCTCGACCAATACGGCGAGCTGGAGCTCGCCTCGGCCCTGGACCTCCCAGGTGTCGGGCCGTTCGGTGGGCAGCACCCGGATCGACACGTTGCCGACGAGCTCGGCGTCGAGGCGGCTCTTGACGAGACGGGCGGTCATCTTCTTCCCGTCCTTGCCGGCCAGCGGTGAGGTGTTGATGCCCACCGTCATCGAGAGGCTCGGTTCGTCGATGGTGATGACGGGCAGGGGGTGGGGGTCCTCGGCGTCGGCGAGGGTCTCGCCGATGGTGATCTCGTCGATGCCGGCGATGGCGATGATCTCTCCCGGTCCGGCCGACTCAGCCGGGACGCGATCGAGGTTCTCGGTGATGAACAGGTCGCCGATCTTGACCCGCTCCTGCGTGCCGTCGGACCGGCACCACATCACGCTCTGCCCCTTGCGGATCTCACCGTTGCGCACCCGGCACATGGCGAGACGGCCGAGGTACGGGGAGGAATCGAGGTTGGTGACGAGCGCTTGGAGCGGCATCTCGTCGTCGTAGACCGGTGCGGGGATGTGCTCGACCAGCAGGTCGAGGAGTGGCTTCAGCGTGGCGCTCTCGTCGAGGCCGACGCCGTCGTCGGGGCGGTCCATGGTCGATCGTCCCGCGACCGCCTGGCAGTAGACGATGGGGAAGCCGATCTGGTCCTCGTCGGCGTCGAGGTCGAGGAACAGCTCCTCGACCTCGTTGACCACCTCGTCGATGCGCGAGTCGGCCCGGTCGACCTTGTTGACCACCAGGATCACCGGGAGCCGGGCTTCGAGGGCCTTGCGCAGCACGAAGCGGGTCTGGGGGAGCGGTCCCTCGCTGGCGTCGACCAGCAGGAGGATGCCGTCGACCATCGACAGGGCCCGCTCGACCTCGCCACCGAAGTCGGCGTGGCCCGGGGTGTCGACGATGTTGATCTTGACGGTGCCCTCGGCCTCGTGGACGTAGGGGATGGCCGTGTTCTTGGCCAGGATCGTGATCCCCTTCTCCTTCTCGAGGTCCATCGAGTCCATGACCCGGTCGGCGACGTCCTGGTTCTCGCGAAACGCGCCGGACTGCCACAGCATCTTGTCGACGAGTGTGGTCTTGCCGTGATCGACGTGGGCGACGATCGCCACGTTGCGAAGGTCGTTGCGTTGGGTGGTGCTCACTGGGTCTCCGAGGCTTCGAGGGGGATCTCCGAGCCTACGGCGGGCGCGGAACGGCCCCACCATCCGTGCGGACGGTGGGGCCGTGCGGTCGCCTGGCGAGGCGACGCCTGCGCAGCTCAGAGGCCGGCTTGTTCGATGAAGTCGGCCGCGATGTCTTCGGCGTCCTCGAGATCGATCTCGAACCGCTTGTTGAGTTCGGTCAGCGTGTCGGTGTCGATCGCGGCGCTGATCTCGTCGAGCAGCGAGACGAGGTCGTCTCCGTAGGCCTCCTGCAGCTCGTCGGAGATCACGGGCGTGACGTTGTCGGCCGCCAGCATGTCCATGTCGTCCTCGAGCAGGACCCAACCCTCGTCAGCGATGCGGCCACTCGTGGAGAACAAGACGCCGATCTGCACCTCGCCGGCGCCAAGAGCGTCACCGACCAGGCTGGCGTCGAGGGGGGTGAACCCGCTGGACAGGTCGATGCCGTAGACCCGCTCCAGGCCGGGGAGGCAGAACGGGTTCGACTCGCAGTCCTGGGGGGCGCCGAGGGCGTACCCGCCGCCGTCGGCAGGGATGTCGGAGATGGCCTCGAGCCCCTCACTCTCGGAGGTCTCGCTGGTGACGACGAAGGCATTGGTGTCGACGGCGGGCGACGGTTGGAGGGCCACCAACCCGAGCTCGTCGAGCTGGGCCTGGAGGAGCTCCACGGTCTCGTCGGCGTCGCCGGTGGCCTCGCCGGCGCCGTCGTTGAGGAACTCGAGCATCGAGGCGGCGTACTCGGCGCTCAGGTTCACCTCGCCGTTGTCGTAGGCCGCCAGGAGGACATCGCGGAACCCGCCCACGCTCACCTGCTCGACGGCGTAGCCGTTGGCCTCGAGGACCTGGCCGTAGATCTCCCCGAGGATGGCGGACTCACCGAAGTCCTGAGCACCGATCTTGATGGCGGGACCATCGGCCACGTCGTCGCCCTCCGTCTCCTCCTCGGTGTCGGACGGCGCGACGCCGTCGCCGGTCTGGGCGACGGTGTCGTCGTCGTCGCCGCACGCGGCGGCGAACAGGGCGAACATCGCCAGGAGGGCGATGAGGAGTTTGCGGGTCTTCATGGGGTTCCTTTCGCAAGGGACTTGGGGATCATGGGACGGACTCGGGCTGTGGTTCACGCTGGGCGTCGTGCACTGGTGCCTGGAACCGGGCGGCCGCGACGTCGGGACGGGTCCAGGGGGACAACCGGCGTGCGAGGAGCCCGAAGGCCCCCTCGGTGAGCAACGACAGTAGGGCGACGAGCGCGGCGGCGACGATCAGCTTGCCGTTGTCACGCGTCGCGATGGCCTGCAGGATCGGTGTGCCGAGGCAGCGGAAGCCGACCAGCGCCCCGAGGGTCGTGGTGGCCACCACCTGGACGGCGGAGATCCGTACGCCGGTGGCGATGAGCGGCATGGCTGCCGGGAGCTCCACTCCCGTGAGCACCTCTCGTCCCCGCATCCCCATGGCACGGGCGGACTCGACCACGTCGCCTGAGATCTCGCTCACTCCGGTGTAGGAGTTCACGAAGATCGGGGGGAGCGCGAGGAAGAAGAGGGCGACGAAGGTCGGCCAGAACCCCAGGCCGAAGCCGAACTGGAGCGAGAGGGGCAGGATCAGGGCGATGATGGCGAAGGTCGGGACGGCTCGGCTGATGTTCACGATCGACACAGCGAGCAGGCCACCCCGGCGCAGGTGGCCGAGCCAGATGGCGGGCGGGATGGCCACGACCATGGCGGCGAGCACTGCGAACAGCGACAGCCGCACGTGGTTCCACGTGAGGCTGACCAGGCCATTGCGACCCCACCACGATCCGCTCGAGGTCAGGTAGTCGACAGCGTCGCGCCACATCAGGCTGTTGCTCCCGGCGCAGCCGTTGCTCGTGACCACGGGGTGAGCAGGCGCTGGAGGAGGACGAACGCGAGGTCGAAGACCACCGCCATCGCGATGGAGAGGAAGCCGCCCACCACGATCGGTGTCGAGAACCGCCGGCTCAGCCCGTCCTCGATGAAGGTGCCGTACCCACCGCTCCCGACGAGCGCCGCCACTGTGACCAGGCCGATGACCGTCACAGTGGCAATGCGCAGGCCGGCGATGATGGCCGGGATGGCCAGTCGCAGGTCGATGCTCACGAAGCGCCGCCACGGTTCGTAGCCCATACCGTCGGCGGCGTCCTTCACCGCCTGCGGAACGCCGTCCACACCGGCGACGATGTTCCGGAGCAGGATGAGGAGCGTGTAGCTCACCAGGGCGATCTGCGCCGTGCGGAAGCCCAGGCCGGTGATGGGCACGAGGAAGCCGAACAGGGCGAGACTCGGGATGCTGTAGAGACCGCCGGCGAGCGCGGCCAGTGGCGCGTAGCTGCGCCGCCAGCGGAGGGACACCACGGCCATGGCCATGGCGATCACGAAACCGATGGCGATCGACGTGCCGGTGAGCTGGAGGTGCTCGATGGTCGCCTCGCGGATGTCGTCGGCGTGGTCGGGGATCCACTCCCACCACACGAACGACTGGGGCCCGTTGGCCAGCACCACGCTGGTGGTCACCGCCGGACGCCCTCGCTGATCTCCTCGACCCGGAGCATGCCCCGGTACCGGCCGTCCTCGTCCTCGACGATGGCCACGTTGGTGAGCGATCCGACGATGCCGTCGAGCGCGGTCCGCAAGGTGGTCTGGGGGCGGACCACGGACCTGAAGGGTTGCGCGCCGGCTCCGGTGACCGTGCCGTCGAGCTGGTGGCCCCATTGCCAACCGAGGATGCGGCCGTTCTCGCAGACGCCGAACCACTCAACGTTGTGCGTCGCCATGGACGACCGCGCCACGGACGCGTCGTCACCCACTTCCGCGATGGGACCGTTCCCCGGTTCGATCTGGCTCACGGTCATCAGTGCCAGCCGCTTGAGACCGCGCTCCTCGCCGAGGAAGTCGGCCACGAACGGCGATGCGGGCTCGGCGAGGATCTCCGCCGGTGGCGCCACCTGGGCCAGGACGCCGCCGACGTCCAGGATCGCGACCCTGTCGCCCAGCTTGATGGCCTCGTCGACGTCGTGGGTCACCAGGACGATGGTCTTGTGGACCCTGCGCTGCAGGTCGAGGAGCTCGTCCTGCAGCCGGGCCCGCACGATGGGGTCCACCGCGCTGTAGGGCTCGTCCATCAGCAGGATCGGGGGATCGGCGGCCAGGGCCCGGGCCACGCCGACGCGCTGCTGCTGACCTCCGGAGAGCGACCCGGGATAGCGGGCCAACATGTCGCGTTCCAGTCCGACCAGGTCGGACAGCTCGTTGACACGATCTTCGATGCGGTCGCGGCCCCAGCCGAGGAGCCGGGGGACGGTACCGATGTTGCCGGCGATGGTCTTGTGGGGGAACAGGCCGGTGTGTTGGATGACGTAGCCGATCCCTCGCCGGAGCTCGTGGACGGGGAGCTCGGCCACTGGGCGACCGTCGATCTCGATCGTTCCCGACGTGGGCTCGATCAGTCGGTTGATCATCTTGAGCGTCGTGGTCTTGCCGCAACCGGAGGGCCCGACGAGGGCGACGATCTCGCCGGCCGGGATCTCGAGGTCGAGGTGGTCGACGGCGGGACGCTCGGAACCGGGGTACTGCTTGGTGAGGCCCGCGAGTCGGATGGCCGCCTGCCCGGACATCCGCTGCAACCTAGAGGAAGAAGCGGTCGGTACTAGTGGTCGCGGAACTGCACGAGGGGTTGGAGCGCCCACGTGTACACGACGGTGAGGCCCACGGTCACCGACATCGCGGTTGCGACCCAGCTCTGGCCGACGGTCGAACCGACGAGCGCGGTGGATGCCGTGATGGCGATCCCGAGGCACACGCTGCCGGCCAGGCTGACCCAGACGGCGACGTCCACGTGGGCCTTGTCGTTTCGCCGGATGCCGGTGATCGGCGCCCGGAAGCGCTGGTGTACCGAGGGGGCGATCAACAGGACCGACGCCAGCGCCGAGGAGTAGAACGCCACTTGGTAGATGGTGCGGTCGATGTCGGACAATCTCGCGAACTCGGCCTGGAAGGGGAGGATGAACAGGAAGCCGAGCAGCACCTGTGCTCCGGGAAGCGTCGTCCGGAGGCCTTCGAGCAGGCGCTTGAACGACTTGTCGACCTCGTCGACGTCGTCCTGGGGATACGGGCGGGCCTCGCCGGCCGGTGGCGGTGCCATGTCAGTCGATCGAGACGGCCACGTCGTACCGGTCAGCCGGGGACTGTCCGTTCCAGGAGTCACCGTGCTCCCAGTCGGGCTGCTTGGTGCGGTGCTCCTCGTCGAGGTGGGCGACGCCGTCCTCGTCGATGTCCACGATGGGGGCGATGAGGACCGGCTCCGCCGCGACGTCGTCGGTGGCGTGGGACACGGCCACGTCGGAGAACCGGCCGAGGATGCTCGACACGATTCGTTCGTGCTGGCGGGCGAGGTCGCACCGGGCGCCCTCGGGAACCCGGGCCAGCAGCGGCATGATGCGCTCGATCGCGTCCGAACTGGTTTCGCCTCGGCGGAGCTGGTCGAGCTGGTCGGCGACCTCCAATCCGTCCTGCTTGCACGGGGTGCACTGCCCGCACGACTCGATGGCGAGGAAGCGGGACACGCCGTGGGCCACGGCGACCGGGTCCGTGGCGGTGGTGAATACCATGAAACCGCCCGTTCCCAGCCCGGAGCCGGCGGCCTCCATGGCCTCGTACGAGGCGGGGGTGTCCAGATCTTCGGCTGCGAGCACACCGGTGGCGATGCCCGAGAGCACGAAGGCGATCCGTCCGTCCACGTCCCCACCGGTCAGGGTGTTGATGATCTCGCCGACCGGGGTGCCGAGGGCGAACTCGCCCACGCCGGCGCGCCCGACGTCGCCCGTGACCGTGAAGACCGAGGTACCCGGCGATTCGTCGGTTCCCTGGGTCCGGAACCAGTCCGCCCCGTTGGCGATGATGGACGGTACGTGGCTGAGGGTCTCCACGTTGTTGACCAAGGTGGGCGGGGCGTTGCCCTGTTCACCGGCGAGATCCAGCGATGCCGCACCGCCGGAGGGATCGCCGACCTCGGTCGTGCCGCGCCGGTACGGCGCGGCGAGGCGGGGAAAGGGCGGCCGCCCCGCAGTCGCTTCGAGGAGGGCGGTCTCCTCACCCAGCAGGTAGTGGCTCGGACCGGTCATGATCTCGATGTCCACATCGGCTGCAGCGCCGTCCTCGACCAGTGCGTCCCGGGCCGATTCGAGTCGAGACCGCTCGATCGTGAATCGCTCCTTCGTCGTGACGACGACGGACGCGGCGCCCACGGCGTGGGCGGCGATGAGCGCACCCTCGAGCAGTCGGTAGGGGTTCCGGCGCATGATGGTCCGGTCGCCGAACGTGCCGGGCTCGCCCTCCGCGGCATTGACCACCACCGTGGGTGCGATCGGACTGGACGAGGCGTTGTCGCGCACCGTTCGCCACTTCACCCCGGTCGGAAAGCCCGCTCCGCCCCTGCCGCGGAGGTTGGCGTCGGTCAGCAACTCCACCACCACGTCGGGATCCGTGGATCGAGCCGCCACGAGAGCGTCGAGGCCTCCGGCGTCGCGATACTGCGGGAGCGACCGGACGGGGGCGAGGTCGAGGACACGGGAACAGCGCATGGTCTGGCCCCTACCCGTGGATCTCCGAGCCCATGCGATCAGCGCAGTTCGTCCGGTACCTCGGTGATCGAGGTGAGGGTCCGGAACCGGGTGTCCTCGTCGGCTCCCTCGACCGCCTCGTGCGCCCACAGGTACTCGTACGGCACGTGGAGGGCGTGGCCGCCGAGATCGAGCACAGGGAGGATGTCGGAGCGCACGCTGTTGCCCACCATGCAGAAGCGCTCGGGCTCCACGCCGTGGCGGCGCATGATCGTGCCGTAGGTCCGGGGGTCCTTCTCGGCCACGATCTCGACCGCGTCGAAGAGCTCGGCCAGACCGGACGCCGCCACCTTGGACTCCTGGTGCCACAGATCGCCCTTGGTGATGAGGACGAGACCGAGCCCGCCACCGCGGAGTCGTTCGATGGTCTCGGGTACGCCGGGAAGCAGCTCGACGGGGTGGTCGAGCAGGTCCTTGCCGAAGGCGATGATGCTCTCGATCGCCCTCGTGGGGATGGCGCCGTCGGTGACCTCGATGGCGGTCTCGATCAGCGAGATGGTGAAGCCCTTGGCTCCGTAGCCGAACAGCTTCAGGTTGCGCTGCTCGGTGGCGAGCATGCGGGCTTCGAGCTCACCCGGGCTGAGGCCGACGTGATCGGCGAGCAGCTCGTGGTAGTCGAGGTGTGCCTGGTGGAAGCGGTTCTCCGAGTGCCAGAGCGTGTCGTCGGCGTCGAGGCCGACGTGGGTGATGCCCTCGTAGCGAGGACCTTCGTGCGGGTTGCTCACCCGTACATGGTGCCCGTTCCCGTCTGGAGGGGGAGATCGAGAACCGACAGCAGACCGGGCGCAGCGGCCCGGACGTCTGGGATGGCGTTCAGCACCCGGCCCACGGTGGCGACGAGGTTGCCGGTGTTGTGGTCACCGTCCTCGCCGTGTGCGGCGACGTCGACGGTCATCGACGGGTTGCCCTCGATCACGACCCGGTAGCAACCGGATCCGATCGGTTGGGGCCACTCGGGCATCTGCTCGTCGGCGAGGCGGGTGACGTGCTCGAGCACCACCCGGGCCTCGCCCCGAACCATGCCACGGACCTCGAAGCGGAGCGCGCCTGCGGTGCCCTCGCGCACCGTGCCGGCGTCGACCTCGATGTCGCGCTCGGCCGGCACCCGCTCGTACCACTCCTCGATGCCGTCGAGCTCGACGCCGAGCCCGGCGGCCACCACCCGCACGACAGGACCCCAGGCGTGGGTGAGGATGCCCGGCAGCAGGAGGAGCGGGGTCTCGTCGAGCGGCTTCCCGAACCCCATCGTGTCGAACAGCACGCTGGCGGCGTCGTAGGTGGCGTAGTTGACCACCTCCATCATGCGGATGCTGTCGATGCGCTCGCACGTTCCGGCCAGCATCAAGGGGAGCAGGTCGTTGGCCCAGCCGGGGTCGATGCCGTTGGTGAAGCAGCTGGCGGTGCCTTCGACGCACGCCGACTCGAGCATCTGGACCATGCGCGGGTCGGCGGCCGGTGGGTAGAGGAGCGGGACGATGGAGGTGGAGACCACGTCGAGCCCAGCTCGGAGGCAGCGGGCGATGTCCTCGGCGGCCTCGTTGGGCCGGATGTCGGCCGAGGCGAAGTACGCGCAGACGTCGGCACCGGCGAACAGGGACGCCACGTCGTCGGTGCACGCGACGCCCACGGGGTCGAGGCCGATCAGCTCCCCGGCGTCGACCCCGACCTTGGCAGGAGAGGAGACGACCACGCCGGCCAGATCGAAGTCGGGGCGGGCGATGACGGTGTGCAGACCGAGGCGACCGACATTGCCGGTGCCCCACACGATGACGCGGGTGGGCACGGGGGCGCTGGTGGACATGGCGCAATCATGGCAGAACCTGACACCGCGTCAGATCCGCGGTGAGCGCTTCCGGCGGGCTCCGGGGCGGAGGAAGATGGCAGCGGGGATGCCGAGCGCCAGGATCCAGAGGAACCAGACGCCGAGGTCGCTCCCGCCTGAGGACTCCTCGACGGTGAACTCGAACGTGTCGGCCGTGATGCCGTCACCGTCGGAGGAGAGCGCCCGCCACTGCACGAGGTGATTCCCCCCCTTCAGCGGCTCGACCGGTACGACGACGGTCGTTCCCAGCGCGGTCTCCTCCTCTACCTCGACCTTGCCGGCGACGAGCTCGTTGCCGTCGGGATCCAGCACCGACACGACCACGGGTTCGCTCGTGTCCACCGTGATGAAGGTCATCGAGAGCTCGTCGGCGCCGGTAAGGGCGACCCCGCCGGCCGGCGGGTCCGACTCACGGATCTCGGCGTGGGCGCCGGCGGGCGCCGCAGTCGCGACGACCGCGAGGACGGGCAACGTGACGATGAGCAGCAGTCGGCGCACGGGGCGAGTCTTGCCCAGCGGGAACCGACCACTGGAAACGCGCGTTACCTTCGCCGCCATGGACTTCAGCCTGCCCGATCACCTCGTCTCGCTCCTCGACGACCTCGACCAGTTCATCGAGGACGAGATCGCCCCGCTCCAGGCGAGTGACGACAACGAGCGCTTCTTCGACCACCGACGTGAAGACGCCCGCACCGACTGGGACCGCGACGGCTTGCCCAACCACGAGTGGGAGGCACTCCTCGGCAAGATGCGCATGCTGGCCGACAACGCCGGCTTCCTCCGCTACCACCTCCCGGAGCGCTTCGGCGGCAGGGGTGGCACGAACCTCGACATGGCGGTGATCCGTGAGCACCTCGCAGCCAAGGGCCTCGGGCTGTTCAACGACCTGCAGAACGAGACGTCGATCGTCGGCAACTTCCCGACCGTTTTGATGATGGAGAAGTACGGCTCCGCGGTGCAGCAGGACGAGTGGATCCCCAAGATGCTGGCCGGGGAGGCCCGCATCGGTTTCGGGCTCACGGAACCGGACCACGGCTCCGACGCCACGTGGATGGAGACGAGAGCAGTGCCAGACGGGGACGAGTGGGTGATCAACGGCGAGAAGATGTGGAACACGGGCGTGCACACCGCCACCCATGACTATGTCTTCTGCCGCACCAGTGGGAATGACGGCGAGGCCACGGGCATCTCGTGCTTCATCGTGCCGATGGACACCCCCGGCGTGAAGATCGAGCAGTACTACTGGACGTTCAACATGCCCACCGACCACGCCCGGGTGTCGTTCACCGACGTGCGGGTCCACACCGACGACCTGCTCGGCCCCCTCGACCACGGGTTGCAGGTGGCCCAGCTCTTCGTCCACGAGAACCGCATCCGTCAGGGTGCTTCCTCGCTCGGCGCGGCGCAGTACTGCATCGACACGGCGGCGGACTACGCCAAGAACAGGCGGGTGTTCGGCAAGTCGCTGGCGTCGAACCAGGCCATTCAGTTCCCGCTCGCCGAGCTGCACACGGAGGCTGCGATGGTTCGCGCCCTCATCCGTCAGACGGCGTGGGAGATGGACCGGGTCGAGCACGGCATGGAGATCTCCGAGCGGGTCGCCATGTGCAACTACCGGGGGAACCGGTTGGCCTGCGACGCCGCCGACCGGGCCATGCAGACCTGCGGAGGCATGGGCTACTCCCGCCACATGCAGTTCGAGCACATCTATCGCCACCACCGCCGCTACCGCATCACCGAGGGGACCGAGGAGATCCAGATCCGCCGCATCGCCGGCCACCTGTTCGGCTTCACCGGCGCCGGCCGCGGCTCCACCGCCCGTTAGCGATCTGGCAGGCGCTGCGGAACATCCGGCCGGCGATCTGCCAGTTCATCGGCGGCGGTTCGGGGGAACGGTCTTGGGAGGCTGTCTGCGGGGCGGGAGCTCGGCGAGGAGCCGGGTCGCCGACTCGCTGATCTCGGCCACGGCCCGGGCGAAGGGCTCATCGGTGTTCGCCGTGGGGTGCCGGATGCCGCTGAGCTTGCGGACGAACTGGCGTGCCGCGTCCTCGATCTCCTCCGGCGTCGCCGCCGGCTCGAGCCCTCGGAGCGTGGTGATCGATCGACACATGGTCGCGACGCTAGCCACGGGCGCTCGCGGCGTGAGCGGCCAACCAGCGCTGCTCCGCCTCACCGAGCGCCGTGGACGGCGGCCCGTCGACGAAGGGCCACAGTTCCTCGGCGATGCGGCGCCAGTTGGCCCGGGCGTGCAGGTCGCCGAGGAGGGCGAACAACCCGAGGTTGATTCGCTGGATGATCACGAACGACGGTGGCACGTTCGCCGACTTCATGATCGGTCCGTACGGACCGCTGGCGTCGAAGATCCGTCGCACCGACTCCGAGGCGTACTCGGGACTCATCGTGGTGGGTTCGTCCCGCAGCACCCACTCGTAGAAGTGGCCGAAGTACTCCTCGACGAGCTCATCGGAGAACGGCTCGCCCCGACGGAGGAGACCGATGTCCTCGATGGTGCGCCGGAAGGTGTGGACGTCGCCGTCGAGCACCAACGACTTGATCATCGATGAGAACGTGTCGGTCTCCTCGGGTGCGAACCGCTTCACCAGCCCGAAGTCGAGGAACACGACGTGTCCGTCGGGGCGGAACAGGTAGTTGCCGGGGTGGGGATCGCCGTTGAAGGCGCGGAGGCGGTAGAGGCTGCGGAAGACGAACCGGAAGATCGTCTCGGCCGCGAGGTCGCGCTGCTCCTGCGACCAGGTGAGGAGCTCCTCGAATCGGACCCCTTCGGCCAGCTCGGTGGTGAGGACCCGTTGTGTCGACAGCTCGTCGACCACCTCCGGGACGTGGATCACCGGATGCCCGCGATAGGCGTGGACGAAAAGGCGCTGGTTGTCGGACTCGATGCGGTAGTCGAGCTCCTCGACCAGCCGCTCGCGCAGCTCGTCGACGAGGGGGCCGGGTTCGAGACCCGGGTACAGCAGGCTGAGTCCACCGAAGACGAGGTCGGCATTGCCGAGGTCGGACTCGATGGCGTGGTCGATGCCGGGGTACTGGACCTTGACCGCCACCGCGATGCCGTCTCGCGTGATGGCCCGATGCACCTGACCGATCGAGGCCGCGGCGATGGGCACCGGGTCCCACTCGGCGAAGACTCGCTCGGGCCGGGCGCCGAGCTCCGCTTCGATGACGCCGGCCGCCAGCTCCGCGCTCATCGGCGGTGCATCGGACTGCAGTTGGGAGAGGGCCTCACGCACGTGCTCCGGGAGGCCGGAATCGAGGTAGCTGGCCATCTGGCCGAGCTTCATCATCGCCCCCTTCATGTTGCCCAGGGTCTCCGTGATCTGGGCCGCGGTCCGCAGCTCGAACCGCGTGTCGAGTTCCACGCGCCGTTCGGCCCCGGCGAAGGCGCGGCGCGCCCGATGGGCGGCGTACGAGGTGCCGGTCTGGCCGCCCAGACGCACCACCTGGCTGCTGCGGGTCAATCGCCGGAACCGTCGGTGCGTCGCCGGCGAGGGCCGCCACCGCCGGCTGGAGACCCAGCCGACGATGACCAAGCCGGCCACGACGGCGAGGCCACGGATCTTGTGCATGGGGCGATCGTAGGGAAGGGCAGACTGCTCGGCCATGTCCGAACACGAGCGCTCCCCGGTTCGTCGATGGCGGTGATCCTGGCGCTCGGGTCGGCCGTGACGTTCGGCATCGCCGACTTCCTCGGTGGCATCGCCTCCCGGCGGGTGACCGCGTGGACCGTGGTCATCGGGTCGCAGTTCTTCGGGTTGGCGCTGCTCGTCATCGTCCTCCCCGTCCTCCCGACCGCGATCTACGACGACGCGGACGTGGCCTGGGGAGCGGCCGGCGGGATCGTCGGTGCCCTCGGACTCACGCTCTTCTTCCGTGCGCTCGCCCTCGGGAACATGTCGGTGGTCGCGCCGATTTCGGCCGTGATCACCGGCGCCGTCCCCGCCATCGTCGGCGTCGCGCTCGGCGAGCGGCCGGCACCGCTCGCCTGGGCAGGGATCGCCCTCGCCCTCCCGGCGATCGTCCTGATCAGCCGGGAGCACGTGGACTCACCGACGCGGACGCCCCCGGATGTGCTCGTCGCGGCGGCCCTCGCCGGCCTGGGGTTCGGCGCGTTCTTCGTCTTCCTCGACCAGACCGGCGACGGTGCCGGCATCCAGCCGCTCATCGCCGCCCGGATCGTGTCGGTGGCGCTCATCGGCATGGTGGGCCTGGGGACCGGGCGCCTGTCCACGGTGCGGGGCCGGCTTCTCGGCGTGATCGCTGTCTCGGGCATGCTCGACATGGGCGCGAATGTGATGTTCCTCTACTCGGTGCGTGAGGGTTTGCTGGCGCTGGGGTCGGTCATCTCGGCCATGTATCCCGCCAGCACGCTGCTCCTGGCGCGCGCCGTGCTCGCCGAGCGATTGCAGGCGGTCCAGCTCGTGGGCCTCGGCTTGGCGGCGTTCGCCGTCGCCCTCGTGGCGGTGGCCTGACGTCACCCGGGACCAGTTGGGAACGTGAGGATCCTCACCGACCATGCATCAGGTGCATGGAACACGAGGATCCTCACGTTCCTCCTTCGGCGGGGGTCACCAGCCGCGGTAATCGGGGTCGCGGCGCTCGACGAAGGCCTGCACGCCCTCGTTGGCGTCGTGGCTGGACATGTTGAGCTCCTGAGCCACGGCCTCGTCGCGAAGCGCCGTGACGCGGTCGACATCGAGGCTGGCGTTGACCAGCCGCTTGGCCAGGGAGATGGACAGGGTTGGCGCCGCGGCGAGGCGGGCGGTGAGGGCCGCGGTCTCGGCCGCGAGGTCGGCGCCGGGGACGACGCGATTGACCAGCCCGAGCGTCGCAGCCTCCGCGGCCGGGAGGTCGTCGCCGAGGAAGAACAGCTCCTTCGTCTTCTGGATCCCGATGATGCGGGGGAGCAGCCAGGCGCCGGCGCCGTCGGGGACGAGGCCGCGCCGCACGAAGACCTCGACGAACTTGGCGTGGTCCGCCGCCACCACGAGATCGCAACAGAACGCGAGATGGGCCCCGATCCCGGCAGCCGTACCGTTCACCGACGCGACCACCGGCTTCTCGCAGTCGAGGACGGCGTTCATCAGGCGCTGGGCGCCACCGGCGATCATGCGCTGCACGTGCCCCACCGGGCGTTCGGGGGCGCCTTCTGGTCGGGGCGGCTCGGGACGACTGGCTCGGAGATCGGCCCCGGTGCAGAAGTGGCGCTCGCCGGCGGCGGTGAGGACCACCACGCGGATCTCGAGCAGCGCAGACGCCTCCTCCAGCGCGTCGATGATCGCGTCACGCTGGTCCGGGGTGATGGCGTTGGCCGCGTCCGGCCGGTTCAACGTGATCGTCCGGACTCCTCCTGCATCGTCGATGAGCAGGTCGTCGGTCGGGGTCTCGTCGCCGGGCACGGCGGGAGAGCGTACCGTCGGCTCAACCCAGCGCTGAGAGATCCGGCTGACGGTCCGCCCAGGGCAGGGCTCGTTCGATCTGGCCCGCCAGCCTCAGCAACAGCGCCTCCTGCCACGGTCCCGCCACCACCTGGGCGCCGATGGGCAGGCCGGAGTCGGTGGCCTGGTGGACGGGCAAGGAGATGGCGGGCAGGCCGTTCATGTTGAACATGGCGGTGAAGAGGACCGACGCCAGCACCGTGTCGGACACCTGCGCCGGGTTGGTGGTGATGTCGTCGAGGATGACGCCGGCCCGGGCAGGTTGGATCACCATGGTCGGTGTGACCAGCACGTCGAAGTCGCGGCCCCACTGGGCGTTCACCGACCGGGTCCATCGCTGGAGCGCGTCGACGGCGGTGATGTAGGCGAGGCTGGACACGCCGGCCGCCTGGTCGTGGCTGGCGCGGTTGCTGGCTTGCACCCGGTCCCAGTCGACCGGGTTCGTGGACAGGCCCGCGTTCACGACCGAGCCGAAGTGGGCGATGAACTGCTCGGCATGGGCGTCGAAGTCGACCTCGACGATCTCGTGCCCGGCATCGGCGAGCACGCCCAGCGTCGCCTCGACCGCGGCCATGCACTCGGGATCGGTGGGCACGCCCTCCGCTCCGATCGTGGCGGAGGCGACGCGGAGTCGGCCCGGGTCCCGGCCCACCTCCGCGGCGAACGGCTGCGCGGGTGGGGGAGCGTTCCACCAGGCCAGCGGATCGAAGCGGCTCATCACGTCGAGGGCGGCCGCCGTGTCGGCCACGGTTCGGGTGACAACACCCTGGGTGGAGGCGCCTTCCCAGGACGTGGATCGATCGGTGACCCGGCCGCGTCCGGGCTTGAGGCCCACCAGGCCGGTGCACGTGGCCGGGATGCGGATCGAGCCGCCGCCGTCGCTGGCGTGGCCGATGGTGAACATGCCGCCGGCGACGCAGGCGGAGGCGCCACCGGAGGAACCCCCGGGGGTGTGATCGGTGTTCCACGGGTTCCGGGTGATGCCGTAGCGTTCGTTCTCGGTGGCCGTCACCGATCCGAACTCCGGTGAGTTCGTGCGCCCACACAGCACGAACCCGGCGGCGGCGAGCCGTTCGACCGGGAGGGCCGACATCGGCACCGGTTCGGACGACGCGCCATTGGATCCGTAGGTGGTCGGCCAGCCCGCGACGTCGTAGAGGTCCTTGATCGGGATCGGCACGCCGTGGAAGGGCGGCAGGTCCTCCGGCGCGCTCGACGCCACCGCCTCCGTCGCCGCGGCGGCCCGCGCCCGGGCATCGTCCTCGTCGATCCAGATGATCGCGTTCAGCGCCGGGTTGCGCCGTGCGATCCGCTCGAGCGTGTCATCGAGCACCTCGGCGGGGGAGATCTCCTTCGACCGGATGGCGGATGCGAGGTCGAGTGCAGAGGCGTGCTGGTCCATGCGAGGAAGCTACTCACGGCCGCCGGGCGATGGCAGCCGCCAGGTCGTCGATCACCCGGTCCGGGGGTGCGCCCGCCCGGCGTGCCAACACCAGCCGTCGGTGGGCCAGCATCCGGTCGACCACGCGGAGACCGTCCACCGGCCCGATGCCGGTCAGGGACAGGGCCGTCCATCCGATGCCGAGCAACACCATCTCTCGTAGCACCTCGGGCTGGTGGGATTCGGCCACCACGTCGAACGGCGCCCCCCGGGCCCGCAGCGCTGCAGACACGACCTGCCGGGTGTGAGAGCCGACCGGGAACGTCACCCATGGGCCCCACTCCCCGGCCCGCTCGGCGCGCTCGCCGGCGGGCGCCAGCACGGCGAGGGCGTCGTCGAGCAGGAACGTGGTGTCGATCCCGGGAGGGGTCTCGGGCGGTTGCACGCACACGGCAAGGTCGAGCTCGGCGCGCTGCAGCCCCTGGAGCACGGTGCTGGACGGAGCGACGGTGAGGCGGAGCTCGACGTCGGGACGGGTGGTGCGGTACTCCCGGAGCACGTCGCGGTAGTGGTGGGTGGCGGCGGCGTCGATCAGGCCGAGCCGGACCCGCCCGATGCGACCCCCGCGACGGCCCTGCGCCCAGCGGGCCAGGTCGTGGGTCGCGGCCACGGTCTGCTCGGCATACCGGAACACCTCGGCATGATCGCGGGTGGGGACCCGCCGGCGGCCCTTCCGCTCGAAGAGCTCCACTCCGAGCCGGCGCTCGAGCTCGGCGACGCCCTGCGAGAGTGCCGAGGGCGTGACGCCCGCGCTGGCGGCGGCTTCTGCCCACGTCGGAGCCCGGTCGATGGCGAGCAGGTACTCGAGCTGCTGGGTGGTGAGGACGAGGCCCGGCACTCCGGGGAGAATAGTTCAGTGACTCTGAACAGAACTTGTCTTCTGCTCAGAAGTCTTTAGGATCGCTCCATGACCTCCTCCACCACCGCCGGACATGACGCCCGTCATCGAGCCGCCGCGAGAGCCATCGCCCCTGCCGCCGGGAAGCTCGGCATCCTCCTCCCCGGACTGGGGGCGGTGTCGTCGACCTTCATCGCCGGGGTCCTCGCCGCCCGCGCCTCGGGTACGGCCCCCATCGGATCGCTCACCCAGATGGCCCACATCCGCCTCGGCGACCGTGCTGACGAGCGCAACCCGCTGATCAAGGACTTCGTACCGTTGGCGTCGCTCGACGACCTCGTGTTCGGCGCCTGGGATCCCATCTCGTCCAACGCCCTCGAAGCCGCTCGCACCGCCGGCGTGCTCGAGGAGCGCGATCTGGCCGACATCTCCGCCGAGATGGAGGGCATCGTCGCCATGGACGCCGTGTTCGACCAGGACTGGGTCAAGCGTCTCGACGGCAATCGCGTCAAGACCGGCGGGTCGAAGATGGACCTGGCCGAGCAGCTCATCGCCGACATCGAGCGCTTCCGCACCGAGAACGACTGCGACCGCCTCGTCATGGTGTGGTGCGCGTCGACCGAGGCCTACCGCGACGTCACGGCCGTGCACCAGAGCATCGAGGCCTTCGAGCAGGGCCTGCGGGCCAGCGACGAGATGATCTCGCCCAGCCAGATCTACGCCTACGCCGCCATCATGTCCGGCGTGCCGTACGCCAACGGCGCCCCCAACCTGAGCTGCGACCTCCCGTGCATGCACGAGCTGGCCGCACGCGAGGGCGTGCCGATCGGCGGCAAGGACTTCAAGACGGGTCAGACCCTCATGAAGACGATCCTCGCCCCCGGCTTCAAGGCCCGCATGCTGGGCCTGCGGGGTTGGTACTCCACCAACATCCTGGGCAACCGCGACGGCGAGGTCCTCGACGACCCGGAGAACTTCCGGTCCAAAGAGGTGTCCAAGCTCGGCGTGATCGACACCATCCTGCAGCCCGACGCCTACCCCGACCTCTACGGCAACGTCGACCACGTCGTGCGGATCAACTACTACCCGCCCCGCGGCGACAACAAGGAGGGCTGGGACAACATCGACATCTTCGGGTGGATGGGTTACCCCATGCAGATCAAGGTGAACTTCCTCTGCCGCGACTCGATCCTCGCAGCGCCGCTGGTGCTCGACCTCGCCCTGTTCTTCGACCTCGCAGCCCGCGCCGGCGAGTCCGGGGTGCAGGAGTGGCTCAGCTTCTACTTCAAGGCACCCATGGTGACGCCGGCCACCGAGGGTCCCGAACTCAACCCCGAGCACGACATCTTCATCCAGCAGATCAAGCTGAAGAACACGCTGCGGGTCTGGATGGGCGAGGAGCCCGTCAACCACGCCGAGGCCTGAGCTCGCGGGACGTGATCAACTCGATGTGATCAACCGTGCATCGTGGGTGGGACCGGCGGGACGGGCTCGGTTCCACCCCGTCCGCGTTGACCTCGGCTCGGCCTCGTACCCGCTCGGGAAACTGGCACAGAACGCGACCGATGGCCGGATGAGGCAGGATGCGCGCGTGGATGCCTACGAGATCACGGTTTCGCACCGCGAGGCAGGCCAGCTCCGGGCGGGGCTCGAGACCTGGCTGCGCCGGGCTCACGCTGAGGCGGCGATCGTCGATCTGACCCGCCCCGAGGGCAACGGCATGTCGAGCGAGACGCTGCTCTTCGATGCCACGTGGGACGGCCAGTTGCACCGCCTCGTCGCCCGGGTCGCTCCCGCGGCCGAGGACCTCCCGGTCTTTCGCCGCTACGACCTCCCGATGCAGTTCCGGGTCATGCGCCTCGTCGCCGAACGCTCCGACACCCCGGTGCCGACCTGCCTCTGGCTCGAGGAGGATGCGGGTGTCATCGGAGCGCCCTTCTTCGTGATGAACCGCATCGACGGTCGCGTCCCGACGGACAACCTGCCCTACACGTTCGAGGGCTGGGTCCTCGACGCCGCCGATGCCGAGCGCGTCGCGCTCCAGGACGACACGGTCTGGGCCACCGCCGGCATCCACGGCATCGACCTCGGCGGCGTCGACACCCGCTTCCTGGGTCACGAGCCCGACGGGCCCTCCGCACTGCGCCAGCAGGTCGACGAGTGGCGCGCCTACTACCGCTGGCTCGACGCGCCCCTGCCCGTCATCGAGGATGCCTTCGCCTGGCTCGAGTCGAACTGGCCGAGTGACGACGGTGGCGCTCCGGTGCTGTCGTGGGGCGACGCCCGCATCGGCAACGTGGTCTACGACGGGTTCCGGCCGGTCGCCGTCCTCGACTGGGAGATGGCATCAATCGCCCCTCGTGGCGTCGACCTCGGGTGGATGGCCTACATCCACGAGTTCTTCCAGGACGTCGCCGAGCAGCTCGGTCTCCCCGGCCTGCCGGAGTTCTTCCGGATGGACGACCTGGTCGAGACCTACGAGGCCCGCACCGGCATCCGGATCAGCGACATGGTGTTCTGGCGGGTGTTCGCCGCCGTGCGCTATGGGCTGATCATGGCGCGCATCCACCAGCGGCAGCTCGCCTTCGGCGAGGTGGAATCCTCCGACGACCCCGAGGAGGGCGTCATGCACCGGGCCTACCTGCGGGCGATGATCGAACGATGACCGACTGACCGGACGGAATCGTGGGAAAGTGGGGGCCGTGACCGAACACGACGACGCCACGACTGCGCCCGACATCGTCCCCCAGACCCTGGTGGGGATCTCGTTCCCCGATCTGTTCCGGGCCCAGGAGTTCCTCACCGCCCTGCAGCGCCTCGCTTCCAACAAGATGCTGGTCCTCGAGGACGCTGTCGTGGTGAACAAGGACGACGACGGCAAGACCGTCGTCCGCGAGACGATCGACCCCCAGCCGGGCCGCACCGCCATCTCCGGCGGTGTGTGGACGGGCCTGTTCGGCCTCATCCTCGGTGGTCCTGTCGGCTGGGCGGCCGGAACCGCCATCGGCGCCGGCGCCGGTGCCCTCACCGCCAAGGTCGTCGACCTGGGCATCTCCGACGAGTGGGTGGCCTGGTTCCGCGAAGCAGTC
This sequence comes from Acidimicrobiales bacterium, assembly GCA_051306355.1. GTDB lineage: Bacteria > Actinomycetota > Acidimicrobiia > Acidimicrobiales > Salinilacustritrichaceae > Salinilacustrithrix. The sequence goes on from JBPPNA010000177.1 coordinate 31,429, forward strand.
CAACCCGGGACGGCCACGGTGGCCATCCTGGCCAGCGAGATCGTGGAGGACGCACTCGTCGCCGAGGTCCATCGCTTCGCTGGGGCGAAGCTGGTCTACGCCAACCTCGATGACGACATGCTGGCGCGCATCAACGAAGCGCTCGTGGCCGAGGACCCCCAGCGCTCGTAGCGCGTGGCGCGCTCGAATCAGCGCCGGAACTGCGTGAAGTCGGGATCGCGCTTGTCCATGAAGGCGGTCACCGCTTCGATGTTCTCCGGCGACATGGCGAGCTCGGTCATGCCCCGCATCTCGCGCGCGATCGCGGCCAACACGTCGTCCCGACGAGCGGCGAGCATCGTCCGCTTCGTGCCCTGCAGGGCGGAGATGGGCCACGCCGCCAATCGGCGAGCCCGGTCGACCGTGGCGCCGAGGAGGTCGGTGCTCGGGTACACGGCGTCAGCGAGCCCGTGGCGCACGGCGGCATCGCCGTCGATCCACTCCGCGGCGAGCAGGAGCTGCGACGCGACCCGGAGGCCGACCGCCCGTTCGAGCAGGACGCTGGCCGCACCCTCGGGGACGAGCCCCAGCGAGACGAACGGGAACCGGAGACGCAGGCCGGCACCGACGTACACGACATCGCAGTGCAGCGGGAGCGTGGCGCCGATGCCGATCGCTGCGCCGTCCATTGCGGCGAGCAACGGCTTGTCGAACTCGATCAGGGCGTGCATGAACGCCTCGTAGTCGGAGGAGAAGCCGTCGGGGCGCTCCTTCTGGTCCCCGAACGACGAGAGGTCCACTCCGGCGGAGAAGTCGCCGCCTGCCCCGGTGATCACGACCGCCGCGACGCGTCCGTCGTCCCTGGTGTCAACCAACGCGGCAGCGGTGGCATCCCACTGCTCGCCGTCGAAGGCGTTCTTGCGTTCGGGACGGTCGAGGGTGATGACGGCGACGCCGTCATCGGTGCGTTCTGTGCGGACGGTCATGTGGGTTCCTCACTGGATGTCGGGGTCGCGACGCGGTTGTTCCCCGGTCGCGAATGGTGGCGGCGCCGCTGCGGCGAGCGAGGCGTCTGCTGTGGAACAGTGTGAAGCGTGGGACTTTCGATGACCGTGGAGGAACGTGAACGCTTCCTGGCCGACGTGCACGTCGGCGTGCTGTCCGTCGAACGCCAGGACGGCCCGCCGCTCACCGTGCCCATCTGGTACGACTATCGACCCGGCGGCGATCTCTGGGTGCTGACCACGGCCGACTCCCGCAAGGGCCGGTTGCTGCAGGCTGTCGGCCGATTCAGCCTCTGTGTCCAGGACGAGGAGCCTCCCTTCTACCGCTACGTCAGCGTCGAGGGGAACATCACCTCGGTCAAGGCAGCCGACGTCGAAGAAGACAGCCGCCCCATGGCACACCGGTACTTCGGCGAGTCGATGGGCGACACCTACGTCGACTCCTCCGAGGACCAAGCGCTGAAGTTCACCATGACGCCCCATCGATGGTGGACCGTGGACTACTCGAAGCTCGGCTGAGTCCCGGCGCGCAGCTGGGTTTCGGCGCGCAGCGCCCGCCGGTCGATCTTCTGCATGGCGGTGAGCGGCAGAGCATCCGTCACGCGGATCGCTTCCGGCCACTTGTGGGTGGCGATCCGGTCTCGTAGGTGGTTGCAGAGATCGTCGAGCGTGGGTGGCCGCGCCGGGTCGGACGGAACGACGACCGCCAGGCCCCGTTCACCCATCACGTCGTCCGGCACGCCGATGACCGCCACGTCGGCCACGGCAGGGTGGTCGGCCAAAGCCGTCTCCACCTCCATCGGGTACACGTTGTAGCCGCCACGGATGTACATCTCCTTGGAGCGGCCGGCGAGGCGCAGGAGT
>JBPPNA010000193.1:0-17070 GCA_051306355.1 Acidimicrobiales bacterium
GCGGGACGCGGTAGCCCGTGTCCGCGGGGGTGGCCGGCCGACGGCGCTGGATCAGCGCAGCCAGCACAACCGCCACCACGGCGACCACGGCGACGATGAGGAGCCGTTCCACGGCGCCGAGGCTACCGGGAGCGACGCAGCCCGGATCAGCCGGGATCCTCGCCCGTGGGGTCCTCGCCGCCGGAGTTCTCCGCAGCCGTGGTGGTGGGCTCCGACGTCGTCGACCCCCGCTCCTCCGCCTCGGCATCGGGGTCGTCGATCACGATCGTCTGGTCTGGTGACGGGAGCTCGACGTCGTCAGGTGCCACCGGCGCGCCACCGGGTCCCGCTTCGGGTTCCTCGTCCTCCTGGGGGGCGTCGCCGACGTCGACGGACGCAGCCAGCGGGTCCGGCGGCAGCCGGAGACCGACCGGCGACGGCACGCCCACCGCGCTCGTGATGCCACGCTCGTCGTCGCCGAGTCGGTAGAGGCTGCGCTCGGCGACGATGGGCTCACTGGACGTGACGACCAGTGCGAGGTCGGGCCGGTTGCTGATGTGCTCGCCCAAGCGGATGGCGCGGCGCTCACCGGCGGCGAGCTCGAGCCCCTGCAGCCCGGAGAGCGGCACCGCCTGGCCGCCGATCACGGCGGTGACGTCGACCTCGGCCAGGATCTCGGCGTCGAGGTTGACCAAGACGAGCCACTCGTCTCTGTCGTCGGTGACCGCGCCGGCGGCGAAGTTCCACTCCTCGGCCTCCACCGGCGATCCGGTGGTCACCGAGATGCCGCGCCGGCCTCGGCCCGCCGAGTACTGCACCCGCTCGGCCACGATCGGCACGCCGTTGACGCTCCGGACGATCCCGGCGTGGGCGACGTCGACGGGGATGCGTCCGTCCTCACCGAGGTCGACAACCTGGTGCGTGCCCGGGGCCAGGCTGAGGTCGACCGGGGCCGGGATCCCGTTCTCCTCGGGGTTCTCGACGACGAACTCGATCTCGACCTCGGCCAGCTCGGCGGTGGGGTTGTAGACGACGTACTCCTCGCGCACCGCCTCGGAGACGAAGCCGTCGGGGTACACCCAGGTGCCCTGCGGCTCGGGCACCCCCGACTGCACGGTCAGGCCGCGATCGGGGTCGCCGTCGATGCGGAGGATGCGGTCGACGACGATGCGGCCGTTGCGGGCCGTGATGGTGGCGGCGATCTCCTCCCGCCGGGTGACGTCGTCGCCGAGATCCACGGCGAGCGTGCTGCGACCTGGCACCACCAGGCCGTCGAAGCGCTCCGGCTGGCGGGCGCCGTCCTCGGTCGAGAAGCGGCCGTCCACGATGGCGTCGTCGGGGAAGGGATTGAACAGCACCAGCAGCTCGCGGGCGTCCACGGTGGTGTCGCCCCAGGCGAAGTGCCACGTCGAGGCCGCCGAGGTGACGCACGGCTTGGCGTCGTGACCGTGGACGCTGGTGACCTCGTGTTCGACCACGATCCCCCCGGCGTCGGCCTCGACGAGCGCCGAGGCCACGGGCGCCTGGAGCAGATCGCGCAGCGTCACGGTCTGGCGGGTGAAGGCCGGGACCTCGTAGACCGCTTCGACCGGATCCGGGACCTCGGTCTCGGGCTCGGGCTCCGTCGTCGTCTCGGTCTCGGGCGCCTCCCCATCCTCCTCCAGCGGTTCATCGAGATCCTCGCCCTGCACCGTCTCGAGGGGCGGAGCGATGACGCCGGCGAAGGCCGTGAGGGTCACCGTGACGGGTGTGTCGGTCGGGTTCGCGACCTGGATGACGTGGTCGGCGAACGCCTCCTCGTCGGCGGTGCCACCGGCACAGAACCAGGTCGACGAGAGGTGGTCGGGGTCGGACACCACGGGGAAGACCGATGCGTCCGGGACGGCTGCAGCCGACTCGGAGCCGGCATCATCGTCGGCGCGGTCGAACACCAGGGCAGCGAGGATCGCCCCCACGAGGATCACGACGACGGCGATGCGGCGGTTCATGCGGAGACCTCCTCCGTCCCGAGCGCGTCCCTTGGCTCGTCGACGCGACGACGGATGCGGAGCACCACGACGATGGCCACGGCCCACAGCAAGACCTGGATGAGCACCATGCCGTACCGGAGCGGGTTGGTCTCGTACCGCAGCACGGCATCACCGCCGGTCCCGGGCACGTACCCGTCAGCCCAGCCGAACAGCTTCGTGCGGGGTGCCCGCCGACCGTCGACCGACAGCCCCCAGCCATCGCCGGCCGCCGTGGAGTGCAGGACGGTGGTGCCGGCGTCGAGCGGACCCTCGAAGCGGGTGGGGCCGGCGACGTCGGGGAGCACGGGCGCCGTGCCTGCGAGGTCCGATGCCCCCACCCCGAAGGCCGAGCTCACGTCGGCGTCGGAGGGGATCGCCGATCGGGCGGACAGGGCGCTCTCGTTGCGATAGATGACATAGGCCGGGTTCACGGGGATCTCCGCCAGGTCGAGCTGGTTGGCGAGCGTCGACGTGAGCGCGTCCGGCAGGGCGCGCTCCACGCCACCGAGCGGTTGTGGCGCCGCCGCTCGCGGCAGGACGAGGTACCGGACGGCCATCGGGCCGAGCAGCCGGCCGAGACGGCTCGTCTCGCCGTCGCCGGCGAGGGTCAGTGCGTCCTCGATCAACCGGGACGAGCCCTCCGCCGAACCCGGCCAGTTGCTGGTGAGCGAGGGGAGGCCGTCGTCGGTGGTGGCGTACACGAGGCCGTCGTCGAGGGGGAACCCGTCGACGGGCACCACGTCGGGGTGGCCGATCCACAGAACCCGGAATCCCGGCTCCTCCTCGTCGAGGAAGCCGAACGTGGCATCGAGTCCTCCCGAGGGCAGGTACCAGCGACCGTTGCCGGCGTCGAGCATGGTGGGCACGGCGCCGACCACCAGGGCCACACCGGTGAGGACCGCAACCAGCTGGCGCCATCCGAACCCGTGCGTCCGGAGGTCGACCTCGAACGCCACCACACCCATGGCGGCGGCCAACGCGAAGGCCATGGCGGCGGGCGCGAGGAGCAGCTCCGGCGGCGGGAGTGCGATGGGAAGCCACCCCTCCGCGCCGGCCCAGGCGAGACCCAACGTGGCGACGGCCACGCACCAGGACCGCACGGCCCACTCGAAGCGCCAGTCACGACCGATGAGCAGCGGGAGGAGCGCAGCGATGGGGAGCCCGATCGAGAGGGTCGAGGCCCCCACCGGACCGACGTCGAACCGGATCAGTGCGAGCAGCGACGACGTCGTATCCGCCCCGCCGGGGCCGACGATCGACTCCCAGGTCGAACCGGGCAGGAGGAAGTCGAGCGTCCACGGGAGATGGAGCAACCCAGCCGCGACGACGGAGCCCACCGCCACGATCCCGACACCGGTCGTCCCGGTGCGGTGGCCGGCGAGGAACGTGCCCACGACGAGGGCGGCCGCGACCACGAGCGTGACCGGCAGGACGGCGGGATCGATCGCAGCCACGAGGGCGAGGAGCAACCCGAGCGAGACCACGCGGTTGCGGGTGCGGCAGGGCGGGATGCCGGGCGAGCCGGCGTCGAAGGGTGCCCACCCTCCAGCACGGGCGAGATGGCCCACGATCCAGGGCGTGGCGCCGTACACGGTGATGGCCCCCCACCGGGCTTCGGCGATGGCGTCGTAGCCGAGGGGGATGGCGCCGTAGACCACGAGGGCGACGGCCTGCGCCCGGGGCGACGCCGTGGGGCGGAGCAGCCGAAAGGCGCCGAAGAGGCCGACGACGAGGGGACCGAGCAGGAGCAGCTTCCGGAGCAGGTCCATGGCCCCGAGGACCGGGACACCCAACGCCGCCAGCAACCCGAGGGCCGTGGGGGCGGGAGACTCGGAGCCCAGCCCCACGTCACGCCAACCCGAGAGGTAGCTGCGAACGAGCTCGCCCGGAGACAGATCGAAGGCAGCAAAGCCGCCCACCGCGGGGATGGGACGGAAGAGGAGATGGCGGCTGCCGAAGGCCACGATGAGCGCGGTGACCACCCATGCCGCCGCAGGCCAGCGCAGGGACCCGTCGCGCATGCCGTCGAGGAATCGGCGGAACGTGACCTGGGCCTGGTCGCTGCGCGCACCGCCCCGGGTCTTCTCCCCCCGGAGGTAGAGGGTGAGGCGGGAGGAGCCGCGGAGCTGCAGGCGCCGGATCTCGGCATCGGGCACGGCACGGAAGTCGTCGACCTTGCGGCGCCATTCGCCGATCTCGGCGCGTCGAGCGAAGTTCCAACGCCACGCCCGCACCACATCTCGGACCTGCTCGCGCCGACCCACGACGAGCGAGTACACGATCTCCGCCACGGCCAGGACCACGGCCTGGGGCAGGACCCGGGCCAGGTGCCACCGGCCGTAGCAGCACAACATGGTGCGCAGCCGGTGACGGATCAGTCGCTCGCGACGCTCCTCGACCGGTACACGGTCGCCCAGGGCCTCGATGTGGGCCACGCGCGCGTCGGGCGCCACCACCACGCGACCTCCGGCGACGTGTGCTCGCCAACAGAGATTGAGGTCATCGTTGAGGTAGTCGATGCCCGGATCGAAGCCGTCGATGGCCTCGAAGAGGTCGCTGCGGACCAGGGTGCACGCGCCAGGCACCACGAAGACGTCCCGGACGGCATCGTGCTGTTCCTGGTCGAGCTCGCCGGGCTCGACCACCGTGACGCGCTCACCAGTCTTGTCGGCCGAGCCGCCCACCTGCAAGAGCCGTCGGGGATCTTCGAACCGGACCAGCTTCGGACCGACGATGCCTGCGTTGGAGCGCAGTGCCTCGCCGACGAGGGTGGTGATGGCGCCGTCCTCGGGAGCGGCGTCATCGTGCAGGAAGCAGTAGAAGGCCGCGCCGTCGACGATCTCGCGCACGTGGTTGGCGGCGAAGCCGAATCCCCGGTTCTCGTCGAGCCGGCGAACGTAGGCGTCCGGGAGCACGGCCGTGACACGGCTCGTCGGGTCGGTGTCGCTCGCCGCGTCGATGACCAGAACGGCCAGGTTCGAGTAGTCCTGCGTCGCCAGGGCAGCGAGCGCTCGGTCGAACCAGGGCCCCGGGTTCCGGGTCACCATCACGGCGACGACCGCAGGGGCCGCGGGGCGGCTCGGGGCGGACGTCTCCACGAATGCAGCAGGCTACCGCTCGGGACCGGGCACAACGGGACACCTCGGCCCGGTTCCCGACGTTCGAGACACTTTTCACACATGCTTGCAACGCCATGCAAGTCCGCTTAGTCTATCAAGCACTCCCGGGGGAACGCCCCCGTGGACCCTCCCGAAAGGTGGCGAAGTGGCCGAGATCACGATCGACGACATCAACCGGACCCTCAAGGACAGCTTCTACGTCACGGTCGGCCTCGGGGTCATCGCCTTCCAGAAGGCCCAGGTCCAGCGCCAGGAGCTGCGCAAGCAGGTCCTGGGCCACGCCAAGCAGATCCGCGACCTGGTCGAACGCGCCGTCTGACGGCCCCACATCCTGGGCACCCCCGAGTGGGTCCCAGTCGCAGCGGCAGGCGCCTCTCCCCCTGGGTTCCTGCCGCTGCTGCCGTTTTGCCAGTCTGAGCCCCCATGGCCTCCGGTTCCGACCAGCGTCGACCCATGCGCATCGCCATCGACGCCACCCCGATGCTCGACACCCGCACCGGGGTCGGCTACTTCACCGAGGCGCTCCTGCGCGGCCTGGGCGAGCGCGACGACGTCGACGTGACGGCCTTCCCCGTGAGCCTGCGGGGCCGTGCCGCGCTGGCCGACCTCGTGCCCCCGGGCGTGCACGTCGTGTCGCCCCCGCTCCCCGCCCGGCTGCTCCGCGAGTCGTGGCGGCGGTTCGGCCGACCCCGCATCGATCGAGTCATCGGACCTCACGACCTTGTGCACGGGCCGAACTTCGTGGTCCCGCCATCGGCCGCGACCCGGGTGATGACCGTGCACGACCTGACGCCGGTCCGCTTCCCCGATCTGTGCCACCCCGCCACCCTCGACTACCCCGACCTGATCCGGCGGGCCGCCGAGGACGGGGCGTGGGTCCACACCGACAGCGACGCGGTTCGAGACGAGGTCATCGACGTCCTCGGGATCGACGCGGCGCGCGTCGTGAGCGTGCCCCTCGGGTTCACGCCCATGACCGGCGGCGACGGCGGCATAGGTCGGACCCTGGCCGGTCGCGAGCGGTTCGTCCTGGCCGTGGGCACCATCGAGCCCCGCAAGGACCTGCCGTCACTGCTGCGAGCCGTCGACGTGCTGGCACGAGCGGGCCTCGAGCTGCCCCTCGTCCACGCCGGCGCAGACGGTTGGGGGGCCGAGGCCTTCGACACCGCGCTGTCGGCCATGGGGAGACCCGATCTGGTGACACGCCTGGGACGGACCTCCGATGACGATCTGCGCCACCTGTACGCCGCAGCCACCCTCGTGGCGTACCCGTCGGTGTACGAGGGCTTCGGTCTCCCCGTCCTCGAGGCCATGTCGGCCGGCGTGCCGGTGGTCTCCACCACGGTCCCCGCCATCGAGGAGGTCGCCGGCGGGGCAGCGTCGCTCGTCGCACCCGGCGACGCGGACGCGCTCGCCGCCGCCCTGCGACGGGCCTGGTCCGACGAGGGTGTCCGAGACCGGATGGTCGACGCCGGGCGGCAGCGGACCGCGCAGTACTCGTGGGCGGCGTGTGTCGACGGGATCGTCGCCCTGTACCGCACGGCCATCGATGCGGGGCGGTCATGAGGCGCAGCGGTACATTCCCCGCCGTGCGTGCCCTCGTCACCGGATCACTCGGCTTCGCCGGCACCCACCTCTGCGCCCATCTGCGCGCCGGCGGCGACGAGGTCATCGGCCTCGACCGTGACGACGCCGACCTGACCCTTCCCGACGCCGCCGATCGAATGCTCCACACCCACGAGCCGGAGGTCATCTACCACCTCGCCGGCGCCGCCGACGTGGGTCGGTCGTGGCGCGATCCGGTGGGCACCTGGGAAGCGAACGCCACGGCCACGCTGTACCTGCTCGAGGCCGCCCGGGCCCATGGCGTCCGCCGGGTCCTCGTGGTGTCGAGCGCCGACGTCTACGGCACGGTCACCGAAGACGAGCTCCCGTTGGACGAGTCGTCACCCGAACGACCCACGAGCCCGTACGCGGCCTCGAAGCTGGCCGCAGAGCAGCTCGCCCGCCAGGCGTGGCTGGGCCACGGCCTCGAGACGATCCGCGTGCGCGCCTTCAACCACATCGGGCCCGGCCAGCGGGCCGATTTCGTGGCGCCGGCGCTGGCCACGGCCATCGCCCGCAACGAGCTCACCGGTGATCGCGAGATCCCCACCGGCAACCTCAGCGCCCAGCGCGACTTCACCGACGTGCGCGACGTGGCCCGGGCCTACCGTCTGCTCATGGAGCACGGCGAGGCCGGTGACCTCTACACCGTCTGCTCGGGCGAGGCCATCGCCATCCACGACCTGGCCGAGCGATTGCTGGCCATGACCGACGCGTCGATGGAGCTGGTCACCGACCCCGACCGCCATCGCCCGGTCGACATCCCCGTGCTGCGGGGAGACAACACGAAGCTCCGTGCCATCACGGGCTGGAGCCCGCAGCACACCATCGAAGACACGTTGCGCGACCTCTTGGACGAGTGCCGGACGCGAGCCCGAGCCGACATCGCTCGTCAAGGCGGCGCGAGCCACGGCAGCGCGACCCAAGCAGACAGGAGCTCGTCATGACGCATCCCTCAGGCAAGAAGGCCCTCATCACCGGCATCACCGGTCAGGACGGCTCCTATCTCGCCGAGTTGCTCCTCGAGAAGGGGTACGACGTCGTGGGCGTGGCCCGTCGCTCGAGCACGGTGACCTTCGAGCGCATCGCCCACCTCCAGGAAGACATCGAGATCGTCTTCGGCGATCTCCTCGACCAGTACTCGATGATCAAGCTGCTCGAGACCCACCGGCCGGCCGAGGTGTACAACCTGGCGGCCCAGTCGTTCGTGCCCACCAGCTTCGACCAGCCCGTGCTCACCGGCGAGATCACCGGCCTGGGCGTCACCCGCGTCCTCGACGCCATCCGCGTCGTCGATCCGTCGATCCGCTTCTACCAGGCCTCGTCGTCGGAGATGTTCGGCAAGGTCCAGGAGGTCCCCCAGACCGAGGCCACGCCGTTGTACCCCCGCTCGCCGTACGGCGTCGCCAAGGTCTACGGGCACTGGATCACCATCAACTACCGCGAGAGCTATGACCTCCACGCGTCCTCGGGCATCCTCTTCAACCACGAGTCCCCCCGCCGGGGACACGAGTTCCTGCCCCGGAAGGTGTCCTACAACGTGGCCAAGATCGCCCTCGGCATGCAGGACGAGCTCCGCCTCGGCAACCTCGACGCCCGTCGCGACTGGGGCTTCGCCGGCGACTACGTGGAGGCCATGTGGCTCATGGTCCAGCAGGACGAGCCCGACGACTACGTCGTGTCCACCGGCGAGACGCACGAGGTCCGCGAGCTCGTGCAGCTCGCCTTCGAGCACGTGGGCAAGAACTACGAGGACCACGTCGTGATCGACGACAAGTTCTACCGACCGGCCGAGGTCGACCTGCTCATCGGAGACGCCACCAAGGCCGAGACCGAGCTGGGCTGGAAGCCGAAGACCTCCTTCGCCGAGCTCGTGCAGATGATGGTCGACGCCGACCTCGCCCTCCTCCGGGGCGACCTGCGACCCATCGCGCATTGAGCGTCGCCGTCCTGTGCGGGGGCGTGGGGGCGGCGCGCTTCCTACGGGGGCTCGTCCGGGTGGTCGACCCCGCTTCGGTGACCGCCATCGTCAACGTGGCCGACGACACCGAGCAGCACGGGCTGCACGTCAGCCCCGACATCGACACCGTCGTCTACACGTTGGCCGATGCCGTCGATCCCGAGCGGGGCTGGGGCCTGGCCGGAGAGACCTGGCAAGCGATGGAAGGCCTGGGCCGCTACGGCAACCCGACGTGGTTCAACCTCGGCGACCGCGACCTGGCCACCCACATCGTGCGCACCGAACGCCTCCGCGCCGGCGAGACGCTGACGGCGACCACCGCGCACCTCGCCCGATCATGGGGCCTCAGCTGCCGCATCGTCCCCGTCACCGACGATCGTGTCCGCACGATGGTCACCATCGACGACGGCACGGAGATCGGGTTCCAGGAGTACTTCGTCGGCCGCAGACACGACGTCGGCGTGCGCGCCGTTCGCTTCGACGGCGCCGAGACGTCGAAGCCAGGTCCCGAGGCGCTCGATGCCCTGTCGGCGGCGGACACGGTCGTCATCGCCCCCTCGAACCCGATCGTTTCGATCGGGCCGCTGTTCGCCGTCCCCGGTGTCCGCGATGCCGTCGTCTCGCAGCGCGGGCGCACCGTGGCGATCTCGCCGATCATCGACGGCGCCGCCCTCAAGGGCCCGGCCGACCGCATGCTGCGCGAGCTCGGTCACGAGTCCTCGGTGGTCGGCGTGGCCCGGCTGTACGCCCCGCTCGCTGAAACCCTGATCATCGACCGGGCCGATGCCGACCTCGCAGACGCGGTCGAGGCCGAGGGCCTGACCTGCGTCGTGACCGACACCGTCATGGCCACGGCCGACCGGGCCGCAGCGTTGGCCGCGGCAGTGCTGGAGCATCGATGACGGCGCCCGGCGAGCTCCGGGTGATCCCCATCCGCGGGATCGGAGAGATCGCTGCCGGCGACGATCTGGCCGGCATCATCTTCGACGCCTGCGTGAACGGTCCCGGCACCACCCCCGTCGACGGCGACGTCCTCATCGTGACCCAGAAGATCGTCTCGAAGGCCGAAGACCGCATCGAGGCCATCGACATGGACGACGTTCGTGGCCACAAGGCCATCGTGGAGCGGGAGTCGGTGCGTATCCTGCGGCGTCGCGGCGATCTCATCATCGCCGAGACCGAGCACGGCTGGGTGTGTGCCAACGCAGGCGTGGACCTGTCCAACATCGAGCAGGGCTACGCCGCGCTCCTCCCGGTGGACTCCGACCGCTCCGCACGCCGCATACGCGACGCCATCCGGCACCGCCACGGCATCGAGCTGGGGGTCATCGTCTCCGACACCTTCGGGCGGCCGTGGCGCCGCGGCCTCACCGACGTGGCGATCGGCTCGGCGGGGATCCGCCCCATCGTCGACCTGCGCGGCTCCACCGATTCGCTCGGGCGGGAGTTGCAGGTGACCGAGGTGTGCATCGTCGACGAGCTGGCTGGTGCTGCCGACCTCGTCTGTGGCAAGTCTTCCGGGATCCCCGTTGCGCTCTGCCGGGGCGTCGATCCGTCCTGGCTCGGCGAGGGTGCCGCCCAACGTGACCTGGTTCGTCATCCCAGTGAGGATCTCTTCCGATGAAACCGTGCCTTTCCGTCGTGATGCCCGCCTACAACGAGGAGTCCACCCTCCTCGAGGCCGTCGCCCAGGTCCTGGACTCACCGTGGGTGGGTCAGCTCATCGTCGTCGACGACTGTTCCACCGATCGGACAGCGGCCCTGCTCGGGACCGTCGAGGACGATCGCCTCGTCGTGCTCCACCACCCGGTCAACAAGGGCAAGGGGGCAGCCCTGCGGACGGGCTTCGCTGCGGCCATCCTCGACTTGGTGATCGTCCAGGACGCCGACCTCGAATACGACGCCGGTGAGTACGGCAAGTTGCTCGCCCCGCTGCTCGAGGACCGGGCCGACGTCGTCTACGGGTCCCGCTTCGCCGGTGGTGAGTCCCACAGGGTCCTGTACTTCTGGCACTCCGTCGGGAACAAAGCGCTCACGGTGGTCTCCAACATGGTGACCAACCTGAACCTCACCGACATGGAGACCTGTTACAAGGCCTTTCGCCGGGAGGTGATCCAGGGCGTCGAGATCGAGGAGGACCGCTTCGGGTTCGAACCGGAGATCACGGCCAAGTTGGCCCGGCAGGGTGTGCGGTTCTACGAGGTGGGCATCTCCTACGACGGCCGGACGTACGAGGAGGGCAAGAAGATCGGCTGGCGCGACGGGGTCTGGGCGTTCGTGTGCATCTTCCGCTACGGCGTGCTCGACCGGTTCAGGACTCGGCGCTGACCAACGTGTCGGTCAGTGCCTCGGCCAGCGGGGTGAACGGTCGCCAACCGAGATACATCCCGGCGCGCGCCGGATCGACGACCACGGCACCGGGCTCGTCGAGCCGGGCTGGGCCGGCAACGGGCTCGGCTCCCGACCCCATGATCGCGGCCATGGCTCGCACGAGGCTGCGCACGGAGGTCTGGGTCCCGGTGCCGACGGCGATCCGCAAACCGTCTCCGGCAGTCGCAGCCCGAACCAGCGCGTCGACGGCATCGTCCACGAAGAGCAGGTCGCGGGTCTGCTCGCCGGAACCGTGGAGCACGATCGGCTGACCCCGGACCATCCGCTCAGCGAAGCACGCCACCACCGAGCTCTCCGCACCACAGCGTTGGCGAGGCCCGAACACGGTCGGGAGGTCGATCACCGTGCACTCGGTGCCGTGCAGCGTCCGGTGTTCGAGGACGAGCTCGACAGCCTGCTCCCGAACGATGGAGGCCATCGAGGTGCGGGCGGTGGCGCGCACGCTCGCCGCCATGACGACCTTGCGGACCCCGGCCCGGCGGGCGCCTTCCAGCACCTCGACGGTGCCGACCACGTCGATCTCGGCGCGGCGGGCCACGGACGGATGGTCGGTGCGATCCGTGCAGCGGGCCAGGTGGAAGATCACCTCCGGCTGGCGGCGCACGACCACGTCGACGAACCCGTCATCGGTGATGTCGCACTGGTGGAGCCGCAGGTTGCCCCCGCTGTCCCGCCGTGCATCCTGCAGGTTCGACAGCGTCCCCGCCGACAGGTCGTCGACCACCTCGACCTGATGACCCCCGGCGAGCATCCGGTCCACCAGCGCGGAGCCGATGAAGCCCGCTCCCCCGGTGACGAGGATGTTCACCGACCCCCCGATCGGATCAATCGACGTCCTGGGGGACCCGTGCGCTCGTGAGTCGGTCGCCCGGATGGACCTGCGCGGCGTCGCCGACGACCGTGAGGTCGAGGAGCTCGGCGCCGGCGCCGATGGTGGCCGCGGACCCGACGATGCTGCGATGGATGCGGGCCCCTGCCTCGACGGTGGCACCATCGAGGACGACGGCCTCCGTGAGCGTCACCTCGTCGCCGATGGTGGCGCCACGTCCGACGACGGACCGCTCGACGTGGGCGTTCTCGGCGACCGTGGCATCTGCGTGGATGGCCGAGGTCTCCGAACCCAATAGGTCGAGGTTGGCCTGGAGATACGTCTCCGGAGTTCCCGCATCGAGCCAGTAGGCGTCACCGTCGAGCGCGTAGAGGCGGCCATCGGTGACCATGGCCGGGAAGGTCTCCCGCTCGACGGAGACCCGGCGTCCGACGGGGATGCGGGCCAGGACGCTCGATTCCAGGACGTAGGTCCCGGCATTGATCGTGTTGCTGGGTGCCTCGTCCTTGGGTGGCTTCTCCACGAAGGCCTCCACCTGACCGGCGACGTCGGTGACCACGACGCCGTAGTGCGAGGGGTCGTCGACAGTGTGGAGGGCGATGGTGCCCTCGGCACCCGAGGCGTCATGGAAGCGGACCAGTCGCGTCACGTCGAGATCGGTCAGCACGTCGCCGTTGACCACGATGAAGCGCTCGTCGATATCCGCTTCACCGGCAGCGAAGCGGATGGCACCGGCGGTGTCGAGGGGTTCGTCCTCGACCGCGTACCGGAGCCGGACCCCGGCGCACTCGCCGTCGGGGTACGCCTCGAGGAACGTGTCGGGCTTGTAACCCAGCGCCAGGACCGCCTCGGTGACCCCGTGTTGCGCCAGGTGGGCCACGACCCGCTCGACCATGGGGACGTGCACCACGGGCAGGAGGTTCTTGGGCACCGTGAACGTCAACGGCCGCAGGCGCGTGCCGAAGCCGCCCACGAGGATCACGGCTTTCACGGGCCGGCGTCTGCCTCGGTGGGAGTGGTCTCGTCGTCAGCCGGCGCGTCCTCGGCGGGCGCGCCCTCGGCTGGCGCGTCGCCGGCCGGAGTCGTCTCGGCCCCGGGCTGTTCGGCCTCGGCGGGGATCTCGCCCTCGGGAACCCCGAGATCGGACGAGGCTCCGGCGACCTCGTCCACGCTCGGGGGGGGTGGGATCTCGGCGCCCTCGGGCACGAAAGCCACGGTGTAGGCCTGCCCGTCCTCGGCGAAGCGGATGTTGTCGAAGTTCTCGGTCACGATGGCGGGATCGTCGCCGTTCGTGGCGCTCTCGACGTTCTCCCAGACCGCCACCTGCACGATGGGGTCGCCCTCGACGCCGTCACAGGTGTCCTCACCCTCGACGTAGGTCTCCCCGCCGGGCACTGCGAACGAGTCGTCGTCGAGCCCACCGTCGTTGCCGAGCACCGCACCCGCGTCGGCGAGCCAGTTCTGCAGGGTGGCGTTCTCACCGGCACGGGCCGAGGAGAACGGGTGGATGTGGATCAGGCCGTCGCCGTGGGTGTGGATGCCGCCGTTCTGGGGTGCGACGAACTCGGGGAGCTCGGGCAGGAACTCGTTGCAGGCGTAGAACCCGTAGGCGGAGTGCCAGTGATCGCTCAGCAGCGGAGCCTCGAGCGCCTCGGCTGAGCGGTTGTCCCGGGCGTAGACGACCAGGATCGTGCCCAACAGGACGACGAGGAAGAGCGCAGCGGGGAACACGAGGTTCCGCTCGCCGGCCGCACGCGCCCGACCGCCTCCGGCCTTGGCTGCCCGTGCGACTTTTTTGTTGGAAGAGGCCTTACCCATAGCGAATCGAGGCTACAGGTCCGTCGACGCCGATCGGTAAGCGGCGAGCATCGCATCGGCAGTTCGCTCCGGGGAAAAGGTACGGGCCCGGTCCCGTCCCGCGTCCGACAGCGCACGCGCGTGGTCGGCATCGGAGAGGATCCGGTGGAGCTCGACGGCCAGCTGCGCGTCGTCGCCAGCCGGGACGACGACGCCTGCGTCGCCGACGACTTCTGGTAGCGAGCCGGCGTCGGCGACGACCACCGGGGTACCGACCGCCATGGCCTCGAGGGCGGGGATGCCGAAGCCCTCGTAGCGCGACGGCACGACGACGACGACGGCGTGGCGGAAGAGCGAAGCCACGACGGCCGCAGGAACGCGCCCCGTGCGCACGACGCGATCGGCGATGCCCTGCCGCTCGATCTCGGCGGCGACCTGCGCTTCGGCGGGACCCTCGCCGCCGGCAAGGACCAACGTCGTCTCCCCGTGGCGATCCACGAGGTGGCGCATCGCCTGCACGGCCACGGCGTGGTCCTTGTGCGGGTAGGTGATCCCGGCCACGAGGACGATCCTGCCGATGATCCCGTACCGCGCCCGCACCGATGCGATCGGCGTGCCCTCCTCCATGGGCGGGACGGACCACGGCACGATGTCGACGCGGCCGGCATCGGTGCCGAGACGGTCGACGAGACGATCTCGCACGAAGGCCGAGGGCACCATGACCCGGGTGGCCGACGCCACCGCCCGAGGTACGGCCCATCTGAGGTACAGCACCTTGATCCGCCCGAAGTTGCGGGGGAGCTCGAGCGGCTGGATGTCGTGGACGGTGAGCACCCGCGGCACGCCGACGCGGCCCGGAGACGTCCCCCCGGCGTCGTGGAGGACGTCGATGTGATGCCGCCGGACCGACAGCGGCAGCCAGGTGTGCTCGGCGAGCACGCGCCACGGTTTCACCCCGCCGGGCAAGGGCATCGTGTGGGTCTCGAACCGGGTGACGAGGTCGGGGTGCGCCTCACGCAACGACGACGACCCGAAGAGGACGATCTCCACGTCCGGCGGCTGGCTGTCTGCGAGGGCGTGCAGCGCGCGGGTCGTGGCTTCCTCGGACCCGCCGACCACACCCGGGACGAGCCAGCACAGGTTGACGCCGACCCTCATGCTGTGACCTCCCGGTAGGTGTCGATGGTGAGATCCACGTTGCGCGCCCAGGTGTAGGTGCGGGACCGTTCGATGCCGGCAGCCCGGATGCGATCACGCAGATCGTCGTCGTCGAGGAGTTCGGTGAGCGCGCCGGCGATGGCCGCCGTGTCGAGCGGGTCGACCGCCAGACCGGCGCCTCCGGCGACGAGCTCTTCCGTGGCCGTCCCCGACGACGTGACGACCGGGCACCCGAGGGCCATCGACTCGAGGACGGGGAGCCCGAATCCCTCGAACAGGCTGGGATAGACCGACGCTGTGGCGCCGGCGTAGAGCGCATCGCGCGTCGCACGTTCCACGAACCCGGTCATCGTCACGTTGGGGGGCAATCCTGAGGAACCGATCGCATCACCCCACCCCGACGGTCCGACGACCACGAGGGTCAGGTCGGGCCCGGAGATCGTGCGCCACGCTTCCAGGAGTCGCCGGAGGTTCTTGCGGGGCTCGAGAGTGCCGACCACCACCACGTAGCGGCCCGAGATCCCGAACCGGGCGCGTACTCGCCCGATCTCGTCTTCGCCGGCCGGGGCGACGTCCACGCCCCACGGGGCTCGACGCAGACGGGAACGCTCGATGCCGGCGTCGGCGCAGTCGTCGAGCGTGGCCTGTGACGGGACGAGGACGTGAGCAGCCTCGTCGCGCGTGATGGCCAGGGCCCGTTCGAAGAACCGCAGGCCGTGCCGGGTGAACATGTCGGGATGGTGGAGGAAAGCGAGGTCGTGGATGGTCACGACCAGCGGGGCGCGGCTGGCCGCGACGGCGCCTCCGAGCACGTGCAGGACGTCGACCGGTCCGGTCCAGCGCTCGACGCGGGGCCGGCGGATGCCGTGCCACGCCTCGTAGAGCGCAGCGCGCGGCAGGGGCAGGTGGCGCATCGGCACGGTGGGACGCCAGGCCTCGGCGGGCGGGTGCCGGTGCCGCGCCGCCACGCCCACCACCTCGATGCCGTCCCGGGCGGCGAGGGCTTCGGCGACGTCGATCGACGTCCGAGCCGTCCCACCGGGTACTTCGTGCCAGCACTGCTCCAGGTTGACGGCCACGCGCATCGGTTCGAGTCTCCCACGGTGTCCGGCGCCTACCCGGGCTCCCGGGCGGGCCCGGGTGCCCGGGTAGGATCGCGCCTCGTGCGTCCTCGCCACACCACTGCCTCTGCTCGCCCGATCCTGCTGGGCCGGAGCAGCCGATGAGGGTGCTCGTGACCGGCAGCGCCGGGTTGATCGGGTCGGAGGCGGTCTCGTTCTTCGACGACCTGGGCTTCCGGGTCGACGGCATCGACAACAACGGCCGGGCCGACTTCTTCGGCCCGCAGGGCGACACCACCTGGAACCGCCAGCGGCTCGAAGCCATCAGCAGGGACTACACCCATCACGACGTCGACATCCGCGACACCGACGCCGTGGACGACGTGTTCGCCCGCCGCGGCTACGACCTGATCATCCACGCGGCGGCACAGCCAAGCCACGATCTGGCCGCCAGCCGCCCCATAGACGACTTCACGACCAACGCCAACGGCACGCTCAACCTGCTCGAGGCGTGCCGGAAGCACACCCCCGATGCGGTGTTCGTGTTCGTGTCGACCAACAAGGTCTACGGCGACAATCCCAACCGGCTGGACCTGGTCGAGCACGAGACCCGGTGGGACTACGCCGAACCCGACCTCGCCGAGGGCATCGATGAATCGATGTCGGTCGAGGGATGCCTCCACTCGCTCTTCGGCGTGTCGAAGCTGGCCGCCGACGTCCTGTGCCAGGAGTACGGCCGCTACTTCGGCATGAAGACCGGTGTGTTCCGGGGTGGTTGCCTCACCGGCCCCCACCACTCCGGCGTCGAGTTGCACGGGTTCCTCTCCTACCTCGTGACCACCGCCCTGCGCGAAGGCCCGTACACGATCTTCGGCTACAAGGGGAAGCAGGTCCGCGACCAGATCCACAGCCACGACGTGATCAACGCCTTCTGGGCCTACGCACAGGATCCTCGGCCCGGTGAGGTCTACAACCTGGGCGGCGGGCGCCAGAACGCTGTCAGCCTGCTCGAGTGCGTGGAGATGATCGCCGAACGGACCGGGAAGCGCCCGGATCTGACCTACGACGACACCAACCGGGTCGGCGACCACATCTGCTACTACACCGACATGGCGAAGTTCCGCTCGCACCACCCCGGATGGCGGATCGAGCACTCGCTCGA
>JBPPNA010000199.1:0-19289 GCA_051306355.1 Acidimicrobiales bacterium
ACACCCCACACAACCAACTCACCCCCACCCGTTCTTGTCACCAAAATGGTCAATCAGAGCCCCGAAATGGTGACAAGAACGGTCAGGGGGCGGAGTTGCGGCGGTTCTCGGCGGCCCGCTCGGCGTCGAGGCGTTCGAGGGCGGGCTCGGCGGAGTGATCGACGAAGCGCATGCCCTCGGCGATGGCCCGGTGGCCGGCCTGGTCGGCGATCAGCCGATGCATCTCCTGAGCCACCCGGCGGTAGGCGGGGTGCCCCTGGGGACCCGATCGCAGCTCGAGCATGTGCGTGGCCGCCCGGGCGTTGAGATGCATGTAGAACCGGACCTTGTAGGCCAGCGAGACGGCATAGCTGGCTTGTTCCGGGAAGTCGTCGAGCAGGGCATCGTGCAGGGCGGCCGACCGCGCCATGGCGTCGTCGAACACCGCTGTCTCACCCGCAGCGTCGATCGCCTCCGGTCGGACGTAGCCGTGGCGGGTGGTCAGCTTCTGCCACTCGAGGGTGAGCATCCGATGTCGCTGCAGGTCACGGAAGGCGCCGTAATCGGCCAGGACGTCGAAGCGATAGGTGGGTCGCTCGAGGGCACGACCCGGCTTGTGGCGGCGGTTCTTGCGGTCGCCCTCGTAGGCCCGGATGACTGCGAGGCGGTCCTCGACCGACATGGCACGCACCCGTGACTCCAGCTGGGTCTCGGGCAGGTCGGAGTGGGCGTAGAGCATCGACGCCACCGCCTTGACCTCGGCGTCGGGGTCGAAGTCGACCAGGGTGACCTCGGGAACCGCGTCCGGCTCCTCACCCTCGAGCAGCCGCTGGGCGATTCCCTCCATCGCGGACTCCCGGTCCTCGAAGTAGTCGCGCCAGACATCGCCTCGGTCGGGGAGGTCGACCCGGCGCAGGAATGAAGGGATGACTTTGCGCAGCTCGGTGAGCATGAGGTCGGCATAGGCACGCGACTCCGGCAGCGGATGCGAACGCATGCGGTAGAGCAGCATCTCGTAGCTCTGCCCGGTGCCGTAGATGCCCACGTTCGACAGCGACGACGCCGGGAGCATGCCGCGGATGGCGTCGAGGGCCTTGGCCTTGATCGCCTGGCGGTAGACGAAGTCGGAGTCGGCGTGGGACTTGGGGAACTGCGACCGGAAGAACTCCGACATGACTGGCGCCAAGGCGGCGTAGGAGTCGAACATGCGGTCCATCTCGCCGATGTACCGCAGCCCGAGCGGCGACGACAGGACCTCGGGGTCGCGGTAGTACCGGTAGCGGCCACCGAGACGAGCGTCGTAGGCGATGTAGCGGGTCGACTGCTCGAGGTAGGCGGCGAGGCGGCCCCACTCGAGGATCTTGGTCAGCAGGTTGGAGGCCTGCTCACATGCGAGGTGGACCCCACCGAGCTGGGCCACCGAGTCGTCGCCGTACTCCAGGAACACCTTCTGGTAGAGCTGCTCGGCACGCTCGAGGCCCACGGTGGCGTCGACCGACAGGTCCCCGGAGATGTCGAGGTCGCCGACGAACTCGTCCAGGAACAGGCGCCGTAGCGACTTCGGCGACCGGGAGTACCGGGCGAAGAGGGCTCCCTTGACCACCTCGGGGAGGTTGACCAGGGCGAACACGGGCCCGTCGAGGTTGGTGAAGTATCGACGGAGTATGTCCTGCTCGTCGTCTGTGAAGTCCTCACCGATGTAGACGGCCACAGAGCCGATGCTACGACCTCGGCTGGTCCCCGCCGGTGACCACCCAGCGTGCGGACGACGACGCATCTGTTACGCAGCGCCTGCCAGATCGAAGGAGGGGGATCACCGCTGACGTTTCCGGGCGAACTCGTCGCGAGCGGCGTCCAGCACCCCCGGCCGCAGCCACAGATCGGCCACCGTCCACGCCATCGCCTTCGCCCCGTCGATGACGGCGCGGTCCCCGGACGGGCCTCGGGCGAAGCGGGCGAACTCGGCGGTGTGGATCGAGATCCCGGCGTCGGCCGCCTTGATCATGGGGTGGATCGACGGCACGACGTACGACACATCACCCATGTCGGTGGAACCGGACACGCACGTCTGGTCGTCGGGCCGGCAGACGTCACGCCCCAGCCGGGCCGCGTTGTCGGTGTACACGGCGAGGAGGCTGTCGATGTCGACCATGTCGGCGAAGGGGGGATCGACCCAGGTGAGGTCGACCTCGCAGCCGGCGGCCATCGCGCCCGCCTCGAGGCAGGCCGTCACCCGATCGATGAGGAGCTGCAGACCCGTGGCTGTCGAGGACCGGATGAACCAGTGGGTCTCGGCCCGGGCCGGCACGATGTTGGGCTTGTCGCCGCCGTCGGTGAACACCCCGTGGATGCGCTCCGCGGGCTCGATGTGCTGGCGAAGGGCGGCAACATTGACATAGCCGAGCACGGCGGCGTCGAGGGCGTTGCGTCCCCGTTCCGGCGCGGCGGCGGCGTGGGCGGCGGCGCCGGTGTAGGTGGCGATGCACTGCTGCACGGCGAGGGTGTCCATGCTGCACAACTCGGCGTCGGCGGGATGCACCATGACGGCGGCGTCGATGTGGTCGAAGGCCCCAGCACGGACCATGAAGACCTTCCCCCCGCCGCCCTCCTCGGCCGGCGTCCCCAGGATCGACACCCGGCCCCCGCACTCGTCGGCCATGGTGGCGGCCGCGATCCCGGCACCGAGCCCGGCTGCGGCGATGATGTTGTGGCCGCAGGCGTGGCCCAGACCCGGGAGGGCGTCGTACTCGAGGCAGATGGCGATGTCGGCGCCGCGCTCCCCCGCCCGGGCGACGAACGCCGTGTCCAGCCCGTAGGCGTGGCGCTCGGTGGCGATCCCCTCGGCGGCGAGCGTGTCGCACAGGAGATCGTGGGCGAAGTGCTCCTCGAAGTTGAGCTCCGGGTGGGCGTGGATCTCGTGGGAGACCTCGAGCAGCCGGTCGGTCCGCTCGTCGATGGCGCCGGCCATGCGTGCCTTGACGGCCTCGAGGTCATCCACGGCGGCAGCGTAGGGCCGGAACCCTCTTCCCGTGCGCCGGCGCCCGGCGCGACACTTCCGCCCGTGGACACGGAGGGGAACATCGAGGTCGTGGAGTTGGACACCGATCGTGACGACCACATCGAGGCGTTGATGCAGACCCGGAACGCCACGGATCCGGAGATCAACCCCGACGATCCGCAGATCGGCTCCGACGAACTGCGGGCCCAGTCGTCGCGACGGACGGCCCGGACACGAATGCGCACGTGGATCGCCTTCTTCGACGGCGACCCGGCCGGTGACATCGCCTACGAGCTCGAAGACGACGAGGAGAACCGCCACGTGGCCTCGACCGAGTGGTTCGCCGTGGACCCGGGGCTGCGCCGCAACGGCGTCGCCGACGCACTCCTGGGAGCGTCCTTGCCCGCGCTCGCCGCAGAGGGTCGGACCTCCCTCCTGCTCTGGGGCCCCCGCATCGAGCCCGACGTCGCAGCGGCCTACGTCGCACGTCTCGGACTGGAGCAACGCACCGAAGAGCGGTGCAGCCGCGTGCGGTCCGCCGACATCCCCGATGATCTCATCGACGACTGGCTCGCCCGGGGGCGGGCGCGAGACGACGGCTACCGGCTGGTCCAGTTCGGTGGCCGCTGCCCGGAGCACCTCGTCGTCGCGCTCCTGGGTGCCGCCGCTGCCATGCAGGATGCGCCGGTCGACGACCTCGACTGGAAACCGCCCCGACTCGACGAATCGGAGCTCCGCGCCCGGGAGGACGCGTACGAGCACGAGCACTTCATCGTCGCCCGCAGCCTCGTCGTCGCACCCGACGGCTCCGGTGCGGGGCTCAGTGACCTGTTCGTCAACGGGTTCCGTCCCGAGCTGGCGTGGCAGGGCGACACCGGGGTGGTCGCCGCCCACCGCGGGCGCGGGCTCGGCCGGTGGTTGAAGGCGGAGAACCTCCGGCACGCGCAGCGCCTCGCACCGGACTTCCGGGTCATCGAGACCTACAACGCCCAGTCGAACCCCTGGATGCTGGACATCAACGTGGCGATGGGGTTCCGGCCCCACGTCATCTGGCGTGGGTTCCAGGGCAGTCTGATCTCGGCGCTCGACATCGTGTCCTGACCCGCTCACACCGGGTGGACCAAGACGACCTTCCCCAACTGATCGCCCGAGCGCAGACGCTCGAGCGCGGCCGGGTAGTCGGCCCGGTCGAACACCTCGTCCACGGCGATGGGCAGACCCTGGTCCACCAACCGGAGGACCGAAGCGAACTCCTCGTAGGAACCCATCGTGGATCCGATGATCTCGATCTGCTTGAAGAACAGCTTCGGCAGGTCCACCTCCACCTTCTGGCCCGACGTGCCGCCGCACACGACCAGACGTCCACCGGGCACGAGCGATCGCACCGAGGCGTCCCACGTCGCCGGACCGACCGACTCGACCACCACATCGGCTCGCACCGGCCAACGCTCATCGGTGGAGTCGAAGCCCGCGACGGCGCCGAGGGCGACGGCCTGATCGATCTTCGACTGCTGCCGGCTCGTCACGTACACAACGGCGCCCATGGCCTGCGCCAGCGAGAGCGCTGCCATGGAGACGCCACCGCCGATGCCCACCACCAGGACCGTCTCGCCGGCCGAGAGCCGGGCACGACGCAGCATCCGGTAGGCGGTGAGGGTGGCGAGCGGGAACGCGGCGCACTCCTGCCACGAGCGGCTCGACGGCTTGGCGACCACGTTGCGGGCAGGGACGACGACCCCGTCGCCGTGGCCGCCCCACCGCTGCTCGCCCAGGATCTGGAAGCCACGGCCCAACGGCGAGTCGACCCCCAGGGACACGACGGCGTCGAGCGGCGCGACCGCCGGGTTGACGACCACCTCGGTGCCGGCGTCGAGTTCGACCCCGGCGCCGACGGCCTCGACGGTGCCCGCCACGTCGCAGCCCGGGACGTGGGGCAGCGCCGGCTTCGGGAGCCCCCGGGTCAACCACAGATCCATGTGGTTGAGGGCGGAGGTCACGGGCCGGACCCGGACCTCCCCGGGTCCGGGGTCGGCGAGGTCGATGCTGCCGAAGCGGTACTCGCCGGGCGACTGGTCGAGGATCCATGCGTCCATGGGCAGAGTCAACCAGTCCAGCAGACGACTACACCACGACCTCGAGCGCGTCGGGGACACACCGGATCGACAGCGCCCGCGCTGGACCCAACCGCTCGCCGTCGAGCCACACGTGCATTCCGGCAGGGAGGTCGAGCTGCACGGCCTTCGCCCGACGTTCGCTGATCCGGGGGTGAGGCACGTGGGTCCCGGTGGGCAAGCGGGAGCGGGCGGCGAGACGATCGCCGAGTGGTAGGTCAGCGTCGACCAGGTCGAGCCGGCCGTCGTTGGGGTGGGAACGGGGGGCGACGTCCCATCGTCCGAGGTACTGCGCGTTCATGGCTGCGATGACACGCCCACGCCACCAGGGACGTCGCGCCACCAGGTGGGCCACGAAGAAGTGGAGCGCGCCGTCGACGAGGACCTCGCCCAGGTCGACCGGCAGGATCTGGGCCGCCGGGCCGTGTAACCGGCCCTCGTCGCCGCTGGCACCGCACGTGCGGGCCAGGTCGCCTCCGACCAGGCCGAGGGTGGGCAGGTCCGTCGCACTCCGCCGGGCCGAGGTCACCGCCGCCCGGGCCTGGGCGTCGGTGTGCACCACGACGCCATTCCGCGGCAGCACACCCTGCGCACCCCACGCCTCACCCTTGCGGATCGTCATCAGTGTCCGGGGTCGGGGTGTCTGGGTTGGGGGTGTCTGGGTCGATGTTGGCCGACGCCGAGACCACGCCCCGCTCGAGTGCACCCGTGGCTCGACGGGCGGTGGCCCGGGTCTCGGGCGAGGGAGCGAGCTGGCCGATCTGGCGCACCAGATCGATGAGCTGGCGGATGGTCCGCACGAAGTCGCCACCGGTGAGGTCGAGATCGCCGTCGACGAGCAGCGGTCCGAGCCCGGTGCCTGCGCACCACTCGTGCGCCATCCGGGTGAAGCCGTGATCCGCTTCACGAGACAACGGGAGACCGGCCTCCTCCTCGGCCGACTGGATGCGGCCGACGATCTCATCGATCTCGCCCGCCCGGTCTTGCACACGGCGCGAGGGGTACCGGGGACTGGGTGGCGGCCCGGGTGCTCGGTGCTCGTACACGAGGACCGACGCCACGGCGGCCAGCTCCGCGGCGTCGAGGCCGTCGAAGCAGCCGGCGGAGAGTGCTTCGGCGACGACGAGATCCGCCTCGTGGTAGACGCCGGCGAGGAGGGCGCCCCGGGCGGTCACGGTCCAGCCGTCGACGTAGCCCCAGTCGTCGAGGAGCGCGAGGACCTGCTCGAACTGCAACCCGATGGTCCCGGTCTGGGAAGCGATCGTGCGCTGCACCTCGGCGACCTCGCGGCCGAGGCGGTCGGCACGGTCGAGGGCTCGCACGTGCTCGTCGGCATCGGGGCACTCGGCCACGGGATGGTCGACCGCCGCGGTGGAGGTGTCGGGTGCGCTCCGCTTGCCGGTCCGGACACGGGCCAGACGGGCCGCGAGCTGGGCCCGGAAGTCGCTGTCGTCGGGGAGGTACGGCTCGGGTAGCTCGACGGTGCCGAGGTGCGGCGGAGGTTGGTCGAAGTCGGGCATCCCGAGGACGTCGACGTGCCGCGACGGATCGACGACCTTGACCCGGATGGCGCCACCCTTACGGAACGCGACCGACAGCACCGCGACGCGGGTCCCGTCTGCGGTGGCGATGACGTCGCCGGGTCGCAGCCGAGCCAGTGCCTGCTCGAGGCGCTGCCGTCGCACCCGTCGGGGAGCGTTCGACTTCGTCAGCTCGCGGTATTCGCTCACGTCGCCCAGTTCGCAGTGCGCCTCTGCCTCGACCGCACCCAGGGCCTGCTGGCGCTTGCGGAGTCGGCGTTCGAGGACGACGACGGCGCGGTCCGCCTGGTACTGGGCCAGCGACTGGTTGAGGAGCCTGCGGGCGTCCTCGGGTCCGTGGCGGCGGATGAGGTTGACGGCCATGTTGTAGGTCGGGCGGAAGGCCGACCGCAGGACGAAGCTTCGGCTGCCTGCCAGCCCGGCCACCTGACCGAATGGGACGAACGGCGACCACAGCACGATGGCGGTGCCGTGGGTGTCGATCCCCCGCCGACCAGCCCGCCCGGTGAGCTGGGTGTACTCCGAGGGCGTGAGGAACTCGCGGCGCTCGCCGTTGAACTTGGTGAGCCGCTCGATCACGACCGCCCGCGCCGGCATGTTCACGCCGAGGGCCAAGGTCTCCGTGGCGAAGACGACCTTGATCAGCCCGGCGGCGAAGCAGGCCTCCACCGCCTCCTTGAAGGGAGGTACATGGCCGGCGTGGTGGGCGGCGACTCCGGCCTCGAGGCCGGCCCGCCAGCGATCGGCGTGCAGGGCGCCGAGGTCGCTGTCGGTGAGCGAGGTCAGGTGGTCGTCGGCGATGGCGCGGATGCGGGCCCGTGCCTCGGTGGTGGTGAGCCGGACGCCGGCATCGAGGCACTGCTTCACCGCGTCGTCGCATCCGGCGCGGCTGAACACGAAGACGATGGCGGGGAGGAGCTCCTCGTACACGAGGACGTCGAGCACGTCGAGGCGGCTCGGGGTGTACCAGCGGCGGCGCGAGCGTCCACCGCGCTGGCGGCCGCGATTGCCTCGCTCCGACTCGCGGTCGGCGTCGAAGCGGTCTCCTTCTGGGTTGGGACGTCCGTTCACCACCGTGTCGACGAGGTGGAGCCGGTCGCTCGACTTGTCGCCCACGAGATAGGTGTCGGCCAACTCGACGGGTCTCTTGTCCTCGACCACCACATCGGTGGGCCCCCGGACGGTGGTGAGCCAGTCGCCGATGTCGTGAGCGTTGGAGACCGTGGCCGAGAGGCACACCAGCTGGACGTGCTCCGGGAGGTGGACGATCACCTCCTCCCAGACCGGTCCACGAAAGGTGTTCTGGAGGTAGTGGACCTCGTCGAGCACCACGATGCCCAGGTCGTCGAGCGGCTTCCCGGCGTAGATCATGTTGCGGAGGACCTCGGTGGTCATCACCACGACCGGGGCATCCCCGTCGATCGTGTTGTCGCCGGTGAGCAGGCCGACCCGGCCGCCGCCGTGGCGCGCCCGCAGATCCCCGAACTTCTGGTTCGACAGGGCCTTGATCGGGGTGGTGTAGAAGGCACGGAGACCACGGTCGAGCGCGTCTGCCACGGCGTACTCGGCCACGACCGTCTTGCCTGCGCCCGTGGGGGCCGCCACCAGCACCGATCGATCGGCGAGCACCGCATCGACCGCCCGCCGCTGGAAGTCGTCGAGTTCGAAGCCGTAGCCGGCCAGCAACGCCTCGGTGTGGGGTCGGGCGGGTGCGGTCATCGGGTCGTCGTCCCCTCGGTTCTGCGCGTGCGCCGGCCGAGCAGGGTGCCGATGACGATGGCCATCTCGTAGAAGAGGTACATCGGGAGCGACAGGATCATCAGGCTGTAGGGGTCGCCGGACGGGGTGATGACGGCGACGAGGACCAGGATGCCGACGATGGCGTAGCGCCGCACGCTGCGCAGGCTCTTGGGCGTGACGATGCCGGCGAGTTGGAGGAAGACCAGCACGATCGGGAACTCGAACCCGATGCCGAAGGCCAGCATCATGTAGGTGACGAGTTGGAAGTAGGGCGCGGGCCGGAACCGCTCCTCGAGCTCGGGGCCACCGATCTCGGTGAGGAACTCGAGCGCCCGTGGGAGCGTGTAGTAGGCGAGGGCAGCACCCAGGACGAACAGGACCATCGCGCTCACCACGAACGGGATGGCGTACTTCTTCTCGTGCGAGTACAGCGCGGGGGTGATGAACCGCCACAGCTGCCAGAGGATCACCGGCATGGCGAGGGCGATCCCGCCGTACCCCGCCACCTTGAGCCGGACGGAGAACCCCTCGAGGGGCTCGGTCTGGAGCAACGTGCAGTCGTTCACCGACGCACCCTGCAGGTCGCAGTACGGCTCGAGCAGGATGTCGAAGATCTGCGGATAGAGCACCCATGCCACGAGGGCACCGAGGACGATGGCGATGCCCACCTTGATGATGCGGTTGCGGAGCTCGACGAGATGTTCGAGCAGCGGCATGCGCCCGTCGGCGGGACTGGCTCTCGGCTTCGACTTCGGCCGCTTCAGCGACATGTGTCAGCTGCTGGTGGTGTCGTCGTCGGCGCTGGACTCGCCGGCGGAGTCCTCGACACCTTCGATGGCGGCCAGCTCGGCCTGGGCCACGGCCTGGGCGGCGCCGGGATCGTGGTTCTCCGATGATGGGCCGGCGGAGTCCGCGGCGCGTGCCGCGTCGCGCTCGGCGTCGGCGATGGCGCCCTTCAGATCGGTCTGGAAGCCCTGGGAGATCCGGCGGAGTTCTCCGACGACCGTGCCG
This sequence comes from Acidimicrobiales bacterium, assembly GCA_051306355.1. Lineage (GTDB taxonomy): Bacteria > Actinomycetota > Acidimicrobiia > Acidimicrobiales > Salinilacustritrichaceae > Salinilacustrithrix. The sequence goes on from JBPPNA010000199.1 coordinate 9,381, forward strand.
AACTGGCGCAGTGCGCCGGGCAGCTTGTCTGGTCCGAGGACGACGAGGGCGACTACTGCGATGACCAGCAGTTCCATGCCACCGACGTTGAACATGGGGCGGAGTGTAACGGTGGGCCCGTCAGGTCCCGCGTCGCTGAGACGCCGGGCTGGGACGCCGGGTTGGGGCCGGACGATGTCAGCTGTGGTCCTGGGCCCGGTCGCTGTTGGGGTCCGGCGCCGGGCCGAGCAGATCGTCGAGCCAGCCGTCGGTCGCGAGGGCGGCGTGGAAGTCGAGCAGGTCGTCGTGCGTGAAGGCGGGCTGATCGAGTCGGTGCTCGCGCAGCTCGGCGGGCAGCGTCCAGGTGGTCATCGACACACCCGACGCCAGCAAGAGGTCGACGACCCGCTGCTCGGCGTCCTTGACGACCGCCATGTCGCAGCGAGGGCAGCGGAAGACGTAGCTCCCGGCGTTGTCGTCGGCGCACACCCGCACCTGCACGTCATCGACGCGCAGTTCGACGTCGCCGCACTCTGCGCAGCTCGCCCGTATCCGTGTCGCCACTTTGGACCCTCCTACGGTCTCCCAACTCTGCAAGGAACTTCGACCAGGTACCCGGGAGACTTGAGCGATTCCGGCCGGAATCTCTCCGGTTGCGCCGGGTGCGTCGTTCGCTGACAGGCTTGGCCGATGGCCTCGCACCCGTCCCTGCGCCGCCCGCCGATCGGATTTGCCCATCGCGGGGCCCGGGCTCATGCGGCGGAGAACACCTTGGAGGCATTCGTCCTCGCAGTTCGGTTGGGGGCGACGGGCCTGGAGAGCGACGTGTGGCTGACGAGTGATGGGGTACCGGTGCTCGATCACGACGGCGTGATCGGCCGCGTGCGACGGCGCAGGATCATCGACGTCCCCCGGGCATCGCTTCCGTCGCACATCCCCACCCTGGAGGAGCTCTACGACGCGGTGGGCACGGACATCCCCCTGTCCCTCGACGTGAAGGACCCGGACGCCTTCGAAGCGATCGTCGCCGTCGCGGAGGATGCGGGTGCGGCCGACCAACTCTTCGTGTGCCACCCCGACTGGGAACTGGTCGCCTCGTGGCGCCCGCGGTCCGCTGGCCTCGTGTTGGTCGACTCGACGAGGATCCACAAGCTCAAGGACGGGCCGGAGCGACGAGCGATGGACCTGCACAACGCAGGGATCGACTGCATCAACTTCCACGCGTCCGACTGGTCAGCCGGTCTCACGACCCTCTTCCACCGATTCGGCATCGAGTGCCTGGGCTGGGATGCGCAGCTTCCCCGGGTGCTCGACGAGGTCCTGGCCAAGGGGGTCGACGGCGTCTTCTCCGACCACGTCGACCGCATGGTCGACGCCCTCGCTGCGCTCGGGTGAACGGCGAACGCGCTCAGGGGGCGAGCAGATGCGGCAGCGGCTCCGCGTGGACCACGACGAGGTGTCGGGTGGCACGGGTCAGGGCGACGAACAGGGCGCGGTGCCCGGAAGGCTCGGCCCGGATGATCTCTGCCGGCTCGACCACCACGACCTCGTCGAACTCGAGTCCCTTGGCCAGCAGCGGGTCGAGCAGCGCCACGCCGCCGAGACCCTGGCCCCCTCGCCCCCACCGGACGTCCGCCGCGTCGAGAGCGCGGGCCAGATCGTCGTGGCGGTCCTCGACGGCCACCACGGCCACGGTGCCCCGCTCGGCGGCGGCTGCGGCCGCATGGTCTGCCACCGCCATCGCCACATCGTCCACCCGGTCGAACACCGGATGCGCGCCGGTACGCCGGATGGAGCGGGCGGGGGTGACGTCGGGTGCTGCCTCGACGAGGAGCTGATTGGCGAGGTCGAGGATGGGGCCAGGGGTCCGGTAGCCGACGGTGAGCTCGGCGCGGTGCAGGCGGGCGTCGCCCTGCAGAACCGCCGCCACCTCGTCCCACGACCGCGCCGCCCAGGCGCGGGTGCCCTGTGCGAGGTCGCCCACCACGGTCATCGATCCGCCTTCGGCGCGTCGTCGCAACATCCGCAGTGCCATGGTCGACAGGTCCTGGGCCTCGTCGACGACGATGTGACCGTAGGTGGTGCGTACACCGTTGATGCGGCTCTCCGCCTCGTCGATCAGGGCCACTTCGGCTGGCGTCCAGCGCTCGTCGCCGAGCCGGCCAGCGACCTGGCGGCCCAACAGCGCGAGCTCGCCGCCATCCAGCACGTCCCGGCCGGCCCTGCTGCGCGCCGTGTCGCTCCCGAGGAGGCGTTGCACGAGCGCCGGGGCGGACAGCGTCGGCCAGGTCCGGTCCAGGAACCGCCGGAAGCCGGCGTCGCGCCGCGCCGCGGCCACGAAGTTCGCCTTGAGGGCCGGGACCTCGGCGATGCGGGCGTGCGTGTCGTAGGCGTCATGGAGCAGTTGGCTGCGTAGCGCCTCCTTCCCCGTCGCGTGCGGTACCGCGCGCGCCAGTATCTCCTCGACCTGCCGGGCGACGTTGCCGGGATCGAGTCGGACGGTGCCCCAGTCGGTCCGGATGGACACCGGTTCGGTGGGGATCCGGATGGCCGCCCGGACCGCGGCGTCGATCAACTCCGCCATCCGGCCGTCGCCCTTGAGCCGTCCGACCTCCGGAGCGTCGTCCCCGCCCAGACGCACCGACGCCGGACGCAGCCCTTCGACGGTGGTTTGACGAACCGCGGTCTCCCCCAGGCTCGGGAGGACGTCGGCCACGTATCGGAGGAACACGGGATTGGGTCCGATGACCAGGACGCCGGACGCGAGCAGTTCGAGGCGGTGCTCGAAGAGCAGGTACGCCGCCCGGTGGAGGGCGACGGCGGTCTTGCCCGTCCCGGGCCCGCCCTGGACCACGAGGAGCCGGTCGAGCGGGGCTCGGATGACCTCGTCCTGCTCGGTGGCGATGGTGGCGACGATGTCGCGCATGGCGCCGGTGCGCTCTCGGTCGAGCTCGGCCAGAAGCGGGTCGGGTATCCCGCCACCGAGGGCGGCGCCGTCGGGATCGTTGAAGTCCTCCTCGAGGATGTCCACGAGGACAGCGCCCTCAGCGGTGAAGCGGCGCCGGACGTCGAGACCCATCGGTTCGTGGATGGTCGCTCGGTAGAACGGGATCGAGACCGGCGCCCGCCAGTCGACGACGAGTGGTGCGCCCAGGTCGTCTTCGATGTGGCGACGGCCGATGTACCAGCGCTCGTCGTCGTCGTCGATGCGGCCGAAGGCCGCGATTCCGGCGGGGTCGCCCAGGGACGCCAGCCGCCGGCGCAGGTGGAAGCGGGCCACCTCGGAGTCGCTCTCGGTGGCGGCCGACTCGGCGTTGGACAGCGCGGCCTCGGTTCGCGCCGCCATGGCGTGAACAGCGAGGCGGGCGCGGTCCAGATGCGCCTGCTCGAGCGCCAGGTCTGGGTGCGCCACGGGCCCTCCTCCGCGCAGCCCCGGGATGGGGACGGGAGACCGTAGCCTCCTCGGCGTGCCCGGCCGTGCCGTTTTTCCCGGATCATTCGACCCGCTCACGGTCGCCCACGTCGCGGTCGTCGACGCAGTCCGCGCCGAGCTGTCCGCGGTGGTGGTCGATCTCGTGATCTCACGCGTGGCACTCGACAAGGGCCACGGCACCACCCCGGCCGAGGAACGGATCACGGCGATACTCGGGCTGCGTGCTGCGCGCCCGTGGCTGGGTGCGAACGTGACTGACGCCCAGCTGCTCGCCGACATCGCCGACGGCTACGACGTGTTGGTCCTCGGCGCCGACAAGTGGCACCAGCTCCGCGACGAGCGCTTCTACGGCTCCCGTCGGGCACGTGACGAGGCGCTGGCCCGGCTGCCGACGTTGGCCGTGGCTCCCCGAGCGGGTGTGGCGCTCCCCTCATCTGGCGACGTGCACGTGCTGGGTGTCCCCGAGGCACACCGTCACGTCAGCTCGACCGCGGTGCGCGGTGGGCGGTCCGAGTGGCGGGCGCCGACGTGATCGACAGCGCCCGGGTCAGAGCAGGCCGATCTGGGAGATGGGCCAGATCGTGATGAAGGCCCGGCCGACGATGTTGTCCTGGGGGATGGCCTTGAAGCGACGCGAGTCGTCCGATGCCGAACGGTTGTCGCCCATGACCCACACCGTGTCCGCCGGCACGGTCTCGGGGCCGAACGAGGAGGTGATCGTGCCCTCGGGCAGGTAGTCCTCGTCGAATGGCTCGCCGTCGATGAACACCTGGTTGTCGCGACCCTCCACGGTCTCGCCGGGCAGCGCGATCACGCGCTTGATCAGCTCTGCGATGCCGTCGGCACCCGGCCCCCCAGGACGGTGGAACACGATGAGGTCCCCGCGATCGACATCGCCGAAGTCGTAGCTGAGCTTGTTGACGAGCACCCGGTCCCCGACCTCGAGGGTGGGCACCATCGACTCCGACGGGATGTAGAAGGCCTGGATCAGGAACGTCTTGACCACGAGGGCCACGACGAGGGCCCCGACGATCACCGCAACCCACTCGATCAACGAGCGGGCCGAAGGGGACATCTTGCCCGAGGCAGTCCGGTCCTGGCCCGGGTCGTCGGCCGGCGCGTCGCTGTCGTGGATGGCGTCCATCACAAGAGGTCGAGCGTACAAGCTCCCCCACCGGGATCCGCCGGTGGGGTGATCAGGACGAGTACCGCTGGAGGATGCGACGGGCGGCCTGGGCGCCCGCATCCCGGAGGTCGTCTGGTCCCGAGACCACCTGCGCGTCGGGCCCGATGCGAAGGAGGAGCCGTTCGAGCCACGGTCGGGCACTCACCGCCAGGGTCACCCGTCGGCGACCGTCGGCGACGTCTTCCACCGCCTCGTGGGGATACTGGTCGATCACCCACCCCGCGCTCGGCGGGATCTCGATCGTCACCCGGTCGAGCGACCGTGCCGGCTCGAAGGCGGCGAGCGACGTACGCGGATCGGTCCGCTCGAAGTGATCGTCGGTGGTCTCGACAGCGGTGATCCGGTCGACGCGGAACACCCGGTGGTCGCCCGAGGACCGGCAGAACGCATCGAGGTACCAGGCGCCGTCGGTGGCGAAGCGGCGAAGGGGTTCGATGTCTCGTACGGTCGATTCGTTGCGGGCGTGACTGAAGTAGCCGATGTGGAGGACGCGGTCGTCGGCGATGGCGGCGTCGACGATCTCGAGTTCCTCGATCGCCTGGTCGGCCACCACGACCCCGAGGTCGTCGTCGAGGTCGATCCCGAGGACGGCGGCGACCTTGTCGAGCCCCCGGGCCAGCGGACCCTCCGGGTCGTGTCCCGGCTGGGACCGCGACGCCACCCCAGCAGCGAGGAGCGCGAGGGCCTCGTCGCGAGACAGGCGCAGCGGGCGTTCGAAGAAGTTGGTGTAGCTGATCTGGACGCGATCGTCGTCGACGTCGACCTCGATCAGGCTCTCCGGCGTGTACGGGTAGAGGCCGACGAGGAACACGACGTTGAGATCGGCGAGCAGTTCGTCGCGAGAGATGTCGAAGCGGGCACACACCTCGGAGATGAGCGGGCCGTCCTGGCTGGCGATCCAGGGGACCATCGACAGGATGCGTCCGAGGCGATCGGTGGCGCTGGGACGAGCCATCAGCCGACGGTCCGTTCGGCGACCGTGCGCAACCACTGCGCCACGTCGTCACGCAGCTCTGGCGGGCCCAGCACCTCGGCGTCCTCGAGGAAGCCGAACACGAAGCTGCGCAAGCCGTCCCACCGTCGCACCGGGAACTCGAGGACCACGCCGCCGTCGTCGTCCCACTCGACCCGGACGTCGTCGCCGACCAACCGGACGGCGAGGGCCGCCTGGGGCCGGTCGATCCGCACCCGGGCCAGCACGGGATCGTCGTCGCCGAGCGCCCAGCCATCGAGCCGGAGCGGGTGCTCTGCCGGATCGACCCGCACCTCGACCGAGTCGGGATCGCCGGCTTCCATACGGCCTTCGACACGGTCGAGCCGGAACGACCGGGGCTCGCCCGCGTCGTGATCGTGGCCCTGGAGGTACCAGTGGCCCTTCTCGTGGTGCAGGCGGAACGGGTCGACCGAACGATCCTTGTTCCGGTAGCGGAACCGGAGCGAGCGGTGCTGCCCGACCGCCTCGAAGGCGAGGGCGAGATCCGGGGCTGAACCGAGGACGGCGATGTTCGACGGCGTCGACTCGGACACCACGGTCCCGCCCAGCTTGCGCAGACCGGAGATCGGGTCGGCGCCGTCGAGGCGCACGGCGGTGACCGCGAGGTGGAGCGCCGCCAGTTCGTCACGGTCGAGGCCGGGGTCCGGGAGGCCGTACTCGTCCTGGTGGATGCGATAGCCCTCCTCGGCCGGCATCCGTCCCGGCACGTTCTCGATGCGCAACGGGATGTCCATCTCCCGGAGATCCTTCTTGTCACGTTCGAAGGCCCGCTTGAACGACTCCTTGTCGGGGGGATACCCCGGGATCCGGTTGTGCAGTTCGTCAGCGGTGATGGGCCGCTCGGCGTGGAGCAGCTCGGCGATGAGGTCGAGCAGGCGCTCGAGCTTCGGGACGGCCACGGCTCGGAGGCTACTCAGACGCAGCGAGGACGCCCGCCGCCGCCGCCGCGGCGTAGAACAACGGGTCGTCGTCGGGGCCACGGCCCATCGACGTCACGTGCAGGCCCCGGGCACGGAGCAGTGCGGGCGCGTCGATGGCCTCGAGGAGGTGCACGCGATGTCGCGGAGCCTCGATCTCGGCCCCGGCGACGGTGGCCACCTCCACCGGCGTCCGGGCCAGTTGGAGGACGGTGGCGATGTGGTGGCTCGCCCCCCGGTGGCGTGGCCGCAGATCGGTGCCCGAGGCACGCATGCAACAGATCGGCCGTCCCCCGAGGGCGGCGGCAGCGTCGAGCACGGCGGCCGCCTCGACCGCCGTGGTCCCGAGCGCGCTGTCGGTCCCCACGACCCCGGGACCCATCCCCACGATGATGAGGTCGGCGCGCTCGACGGCGGCGGCGATGGCCAGCCCCGACGGCATCGACACGGCCTCACGGTCACCGCCGAAGGCATGGCCAGCGGTGACGGTGGCATGGACGAGGTCCCCGTCGCGCATGGCGACGACGAGATCGGACAACACGATGGGCAGGGCGGCGCCGTCGGTCATCACGTAGACCACCCGGGCCTCCGGCCGGCGGTGCAGGAAGGCGGCGGCGACAATCGGCACCTGGCTGTGCAGCGTGCACGCCACGACCGGCACCCCGCCGAGGTCCGAGCCCGGGTCGACCGTCTCCTCCGTGGCGCCGGTGTCGACCTGCAGACTGGTGTAGCGCAACTTCATGATGTGCCCCGACCCGGGCCGGTTCCACTCCCGACGGGACAGGTTCCAGTGCACGACGTGCCAACCGCCGGTACCGAGCCCGAGGTCGACCGCCGTGGTGTTGAACACCACCTCGTCCCCCAGCGCCACTGGTCCGATCTGGTCGGTGAGCACGTAGGCCCGCTCCTCCCCGACCAGGACCCGCTGCAACCCCGCCCGCTCCTCCAGGATCGAGGTGACACAGGCAGAGCGGAACGACGGCACCGCAAGAGATGAGCACGGCCGGCGTCGGGAGCGCCAGCGAGCAGCCGGCACGCGGCGCGGCGGAGCCGACCGCCCAGATCACAGAGAGGCGATGAGGCGCTCGACTCGGTCGTCCTGGGAGACGAAGGGGTCCTTGCACAGCACGGTGCGCTGAGCCTGGTCGTTCAGCTTCAGGTGGACCCAGTCGACCGTGTAGTCGCGGTTGCGCTCCTTGGCCCGCCGGATGAACTCGCCCCGCAGCTTGGCCCGCGTGGTCTGCGGGGGCGTCTCGACGGCTTCCTCGATGACGTCGTCGTCGCACATCCGCTCGACGAGGCCGTGCGCCTGCAGCTTGTAGAACAGGCCCCGCGTCCGGTTCACGTCGTGGTACTGCAGGTCCAGCAACCCCACCTTCGGTGCGTTCAGGGCGAGGTCGTGCTTGTTCCGGTAACGCTCGATCAGGTGATACTTGGTGACCCAGTCGCATTCACGGGACAGGCTCAACGGGTCGGTGGCCAGTCCCTGCATCACGTGAGCCCACATGTCGAGGGCCAGCTGCTCCTGGGCGGGGAAGCCCCGCTTGTCGGCGTAGGTCAGGGCCCGATCGAGGTATTCCTGTTGGATCTGCCGTGCCGACAGCTCACGGCCGTTGGCCAGGCGGACGGTCCGGGTGCAGGTGATGTCGTGGCTTATCTCGCGGATGGCCCGGATCGGGTTCTCGAGCGTCATGTCGCGCATCACGACGTTCGGGTCCTCGAGCATCCGCAGCAGGATCGCCATGACCCCGACCTTGAGGTAGTTCGTGTACTCGTTCATGTTCGAGTCACCCACGATCACGTGCAGGCGGCGGTACCGCTCGGCATCGGCATGAGGCTCGTCACGGGTGTTGATGATGGGTCGGCTGCGGGTGGTGGCCGAGCTGACGCCCTCCCAGATGTGCTCGGCCCGCTGGGCGAGGCAGTACATCGCACCGCGGGCTGTCTGGAGGACCTTGCCCGCCCCGGCGTAGATCTGCCGGGTGACGAGGAACGGGATGAGGTGCTCGGAGTACGAGCCGAAGTCGTCGTGGCGACTGGTGAGGTAGTTCTCGTGGCAGCCGTAGGAGTTGCCAGCCGAGTCGGTGTTGTTCTTGAACAGGTAGATGACCCCCCGGATGCCCTCCTCGCGCAGGCGTTGCTCGGCGCTGGCCAGGAGCTGTTCGAGGATCCGCTCGCCGGCCTTGTCGTGGGTGACGAGGTCGATCAGGTTGTCGCACTCCGGGGTGGCGTACTCCGGGTGGGAACCGACGTCGAGGTAGAGGCGGGCACCATTGGCGAGGAAGACGTTCGAGCTACGACCCCAGGACACCACGCGCCGGAACAGGTACCGGGCCACCTCGTCGGGGCTGAGCCTGCGCTGGCCGCGCAGCGTGCACGTGACCCCGTACTCGTTCTCGAGACCGAAGATCCGACGCTCCACGTCGGCAACCTATCGGTGGGTTCGCACCATCAGGTGTCGACGCTCCAGCCGTGGCCGTAGCCGCTCTCGATGAAGGTGCGGGCCTGGAGGGCGTCGGGCACGCTGGAGAACACGGCGTAGGAATCGGGCACGAACCACCGGTCGAGGACGAGCCGACCCGAGAGCCGTCCGGCCACGATGCAGCTGTTCTCGCCACCGACGGTGTCGAGTGCGCCACACACGGCGGACAGCGCCGTGCGGTCGAGCAGCGTGACGTGGTCCAGGTCGAGGACAACCGCCTCGGCGTCGCCGACGGATGCCTCGATGGCCGGGACCAGCGCGGCCGCGAGGGCGTCGTCGAGACCGCCGTCGAGCTCGATGACGGTGACGCCTCGCCGGGTCCACACGTGGAGGTGACCGCCGGCCAGATCGACCACCGGCATCGGGCCGGTGCCCTCGTCGGTGTCGGTGGCGCCCGTCCGGGTGCCCACCTGGTGGATGTCGAGCGGGCTGATCGCGGTCATGTCGGGCTCCTGGGGCGTCACGTTGCAATCATGTTACAACCCGTCATGAGAATGTCAAACCGATTTCGGGCCACTCCAGGGCGAGTCAGGCCTCGCCCTGCCCCTCCAGCAGCGAATCCAGCGCCTGGCCCTCGATGCGGGCGAACTTGCGGCGACCGTTGGTCCGGGCCAGGACGGCCACCTCGAGCTCGCCGGCGACGACGACGAGCTGTTCCACGTGCTCTACGACGGCTCCGTGGTCGATGAGGACCGCTTCTCCGTCCTCGGCGGGGAGGCCGAGGCCATTGCCACCCGCCTCGACGAGTCGTTCGCGCCGGGCGCAGACCGCGCGACGGCGCTCGACGCCGCCGTCGGTGCCCTGGCCGGCCCCGACCGCCAGATCGTCGCCGGCGAGCTCGAGGTGGCCGTCCTGGCCCGGACCAACGGTCGCCGCAAGTTCGCCCGCATCGAGGGCCAGGCGCTGGATTCGCTGCTG
>JBPPNA010000221.1:0-2093 GCA_051306355.1 Acidimicrobiales bacterium
TGGCGCTCGGCCAGGCGCTCCCCCTGGGTGCCCTTGCCGGCGCCGGGGGGCGCCAGGAGCAGTGCTCGGAACAACAGATCTCCCCCCGGAAGCGGTGGACGGCGGCGTCCGTCGACCGTAGCGCAGCCGCGTACTCCGGAGCCGACCGCCTGCTCCTGCACACTCGGACCGGGCGTAGCATCACGACTCCGTTCGTCGTCATCGCCCGCTGGGGGCCGTCATCGCCGTCCTGGTCGTCCCCACAGGAGCCGGCCCTGGGGCGCTATCACTCGGCCGATCCGTCGCCGTCATCGCCGTCGTCGTCGTCATCGCCGTCGTTGTCATCACGGTCGGAGCCGGCCCGCCCTGTGCACGTGGCCGATCCGGCCACGCTCGAGACGCCGGCCCATCCATTGGTCGGTGCGCACTACCACGTCTGGTACCCCTCCAACTTCGACCAGGGGTTCTTGCGGGAAAAGCTCGATCCCCCACAGGAGCCGGCCCTGGGGCGCTATCACTCGGCCGATCCGTCGGTGGCCGAGGCGCAGATCGCGGCGGCGTCGGCCAGCGGCGTCGACTTCTTCACCGTCGACTGGTGGCCGAGCCGGACCGATCAGAACGCCAACGCCCTCTCGGGCTTCCTCCAGGCCGACAACATCGGCGACATCGACTTCGCGCTGTTCTACGAGGTGTGGGACCTGGGCTTCGACGCCGCCACCGAATCGACGCCGATGCTCCCCGAGACCATCGACCGGTTCGTGGCCGACATGGATCTCCTCGCCACCACGTTCTTCGACCACCCCTCCTACCTGCGCGTCGACGGGCGACCGGTGGTCATCCTGTACCTGAGCCGCACGATGACCGGCGACGTGGCCGGGGCGATCGCCGCCGCCAGGGCCCGTCTGATGGAGCGGGGCATCGACGTGTTCCTCATCGGCGACGAGGTGTTCTGGCGTCCGTTGAACCCCCAGCGGATGCAGCTGTTCGATGCCATCACGGCGTACAACCTCTACGCCAGCGACATGCCCCAGCACGCCGGTCACGCATCAGAGACGTCGTTGTTCGCCGATCAGATCGCCCTGTACCGCCAGCACGGTGACGCGTCCGGCCGCCCGATCGTTCCTGGCGTCTTCCCCGGCTACAACGACCGTGGGGTCCGCCCCGTGTCGGACCACTACGCCATCCCCCGGCGCTGGGCACCGGACCAGGCCGAGGGGACGCTGCTGCGCGAGATGATCGAGCGGGTGGCGCGGCCGTTGCTCGACCCGCGCCTACCGATGCTCTTCGTCACGTCGTGGAACGAGTGGAACGAGGACACGGCCATCGAGCCGCTGCGGGACGCCCCCGAGACCCGCGAGGACACCAGCGCGGCTGGTGGAGGGTTCACGCAGGGATTCGCCTACGGCGGCGGTGACCTCCAGGTGCGTGCCCTGCGAGATGAAGTCGTGGCCGTCGCCGGTCACGTCGTCGAGGCAGGAGAGCCCGTGGCCGGGGTGCGGGTCGAGGCGCGGACGAGCAACGGCGTGCTGCTGGCGGCGGACATCACGGACTCGACCGGACGCTTCACGCTGTCGCGCTGGCTCCTGACCACCGGCGAGATCGCCGTGTCTGCGGGCGGTGACCGGGTGGCGGTCACGATCGACCCCGGACGGACCATCGACGTGAGGCTGCGCCTCGACCGTGCCGTCTGAGCGGCCTCGGCCCGGGCCGTGAGGAACTCAGCCTGGCGGCGTCGGGGACCCGGGGCAGACTGGTCGGGATGGGCGACGGGGACCGGATCGACGCCGCGGGCCTCGTCGGCCTCGTGCGGGGCTGGAGCGACGGGGACGGACCCCTCTACCGGCAGCTGGCCGACGCACTCGCTCGACTGATCCTGGGTGGTGAGGTCCCTGCCGGCGTGCGCCTGCCGGCCGAGCGGGCGCTGGCCGATGCGCTCCCCGCGGCGCGGGGCACCGTGGTCGCGGCGCTCCGGGTCCTCACGTCGGACGGGCTGGTCGAGCGGCGCCAGGGCAGCGGCACCACCGTGGCGCCACGCCCCGGCGATCGCGCCCGACGGTCGATACCCGCCGCCGGGCTCCGGGCTCAGAGCCTCACGGGGCGGGCCATCGGGGGAC
>JBPPNA010000225.1:0-2590 GCA_051306355.1 Acidimicrobiales bacterium
GTGTATAAGAGACAGGGTCCTCGCCCGTCGCCCCGGCTGAGCGCGCCGCTGCCGCCCCACCCGTCCCGGATCCGGCTGTGGCGATGGTCCCTCGTCCGGATCGGCGGAGTCACTCCACCGAGGCGGATGTCGGCGCTGGTCTATTGACGTGCGACCGCGATGCGGTGCCGCTCGTCCGGGTCGACGAAGTGGTCGTGGTCGTCGGCACCGACATCGAGCTGGACCCAGCGAATCTTCCCCGCGAAACGGCTGGTCGTCGCGTCGTACTCGGATCCGACCGTCGTGCCCGCCTCGTAGCCGATGTCGGTGGTCTCGTCGGCCGAGAAGGCCATCGGTTGGGTTGCACCGACCCGTCCCGTGCCGATCTCGGTTCCGTCGCAGTACAGGCTGATGTCACCACCCTTGGCGAGGCCGCCACCGTCGTACGCGAACTCGGGGCCTGACCCCGGTTCTTGGACACGCCGAATCCCGCACCCGTGATGGGGAGGGAGAGAGCGAGATGATCCGAGAATCATGGCCAGGAAGAACTACTCCGAGGAGTTCCGTCGTCAGGCCGTCGCCTTGTACGAGTCCACGCCGGGGGCCACGGTCCGCGGCATCGCTGAGGACCTGGGCATCGTGCGAGGCACGCTGCGCCACTGGCTCGAGGCGTACGGCACCGGCAAGAAGACCGCCCCAGACGGAACGACGACCTCCAGCCCACTGCAGTCGAAGGCACCCACCTCGTGCCTCTCAGCGGACACTCTCGATGAGACGCCGGAGAGGAGGATCGCCCGGCTCGAGGCGCGTGTGCGTGAGCTGGAGGTCGAAACGACGAAGCTGAGCACCGAGCGGGAGATCCTGCAGCGGGCGGCCAAGTATTTCGCCGGGGAGACGCGCTGGTGAGTCGCTTCCAGTTCGTCGCTGACAACTCCACCACCTTCGAGGTGAAGCGACTGTGTGAGCTCGTCGAGATCGAGCGCTCCTCCTACTACGCCTGGAAAGCAGGAGAGCCGGCCCGCGGGGAGCGGGCAGTTGGAGATGCCGCGTTGGCGGAGCGGATCCGGGTGATCCACAAGGATGACAACACCCTCGGTGCGCCCCGGATGACTGCCGAGCTCAACGACGGCGCCCCCGAGCAGGAGCGGGTGAACCACAAGCGGGTCGCGCGGGTCATGCGCGTGGCCGGGATCGCCGGTTACGTCAAGAAGCGCCGTGTGCGGACCACGATCCCCGACCAGGCCGACCAGAAGGTCCCCGACCTGCTGAAGCGGGACTTCACCGCCGAAGCGCCCGGGCTGCGCTACGTCGGCGACATCACCTACCTGCCGCTCGCCGACGGCACCAACCTGTACCTGGCCACCGTGATCGACTGCTACAGCCGCCGGCTCGCGGGCTGGGCGGTCGCGGACCACATGCGCACAAGCCTCGTCGAGGACGCCCTCAACGCTGCTGCCGCGACCCGCGGAGGGCTGACCGGGGCGATCTTCCACAGCGACCACGGGTCCGTCTACACCTCGAAGGACTACGCCAAGCTGTGCAAGACCCTCGGCGTCACCCAGTCGATGGGTGCCGTCGGAACGTCGGCCGACAACGCGCTCGCCGAGTCGTTCAACGCCACCCTGAAACGAGAGGTCCTTCAAGACGCAGCATGCTGGGCTGACGAGCTCACCTGTCGACGGCAGCTCTTCAAGTGGCTGACCCGCTACAACACCAAGCGACGCCATTCCTGGTGCCGCTACCAGTCACCGATCGCCTACGAGACCAGCTACACCGCTACGCTGCCAACCGCTGCGTAATCAAACCCTGTGTCCAAGATGCGGGGGTAGGTCCCGTGAGCTGGCGAATGTGGACCAGTACCGCCCCCACACTGGCCAGATGTCCGCTGAGGGATGGGCTCGCGGAGCGACCCGGTACGGGATCCGCATTCGGTGACGGCGACGATCTGGACCGCGACGGCGTCGTGCGCGGCGCGGTCGCCGTTCGTCGTTCGGCTACCGGGATGCCCTGTCCACCTGAAGCGCACCCTCATGCCGATGAGCGCGCACCGGCGCCGCGCTTCAGCCGCTACGAGGCCGCGTAGCAGAAGGACAACTGCTTTCACAGGAACCAGCCTTGGCCGGCCTCGCGCCAAAGTAACGCTACCTTGCCCTATCCCTCAGTGGTGGCCCGACCCGTGCTGCGTCTTTGAGGTACTGCCGCGTGTCTGCGATCAGTGTGCGCAGATCGTCCAGTGTGAGCCGGTGTTCGCCGTAGACGATGGTGTCCTCACGCAGCAGCGTCCCGTGGTCGAAGATCGTGAGCGCCACCGGGTCGGGCTTGCCGAACACCGTGCCGAGCGCGCGGTCCTCGATGTGCTCGTAGGCGTTCCTGATGGCGGTGACGCTGGCCGACAGGCGCGTGATCGACTCGGGCAACTCGGCGCTCGTGCAGATGAGGGCGGCTGCCTTCTCAGCCATGTCGATGGCACGCCCCAGGGCCACCGCGGTGCTCTCCACCGCTCCAATCAAGGCGAAGACATGCCGCCGGAAGGTGGGCCCGTAGTGCGCGTCCTCGTTCGCCGCATCTTCGTGCCGCTGCACCGCCGTCAGCATCTCGTTGGCTTGGTCCA
>JBPPNA010000241.1:0-2979 GCA_051306355.1 Acidimicrobiales bacterium
CTGGCCCCCACCGTCGGCGATGTCGCTGACCTCGTCCCACGACACCGGCGTCGAGACCGTGGGCCGGGTGCGGGCCCGGAGTGAGTACACCGCCACGGTGGTCTTGTGGCGGCTGTTCTGGCTCCAGTCGATGAAGACCTTGCCGGGACGGACGCGCTTGGCCATCACGGAGGTGACCTCGTCCGGACGGTGCTTCTCCAGCACCTGGGCCACGGCGTGGGCGAACGCATTCGTGTGGTCGTGGGTGTGGGGCCGGTTCAGCGGCACGTACAGCTGCATGCCCTTCGATCCCGACGTCTTGGCCACGCACTGCAGATCGAGTCCGGCGAGCACGTCGCGGATGGCCAGACCGATGCGGGCGCACTCCATGATCGTGGCCGGTTCGCCAGGATCGAGGTCGAATACGCACAGCACGGGCGATTCGATGTCACGGCCCTCGGCCATCGGCGCGTGGATCTCCAGGGCGGCCATGTTGGCGGCCCACGCCACGGCGGGGACCGAATCGAGGCGGCAGTAGTCGATGCCACCCAGGCGGTCGCCGGGACCGAGGAACGTGCCCACGAAGTTCGGGCGGTGGCCGGCGCAGCGCTTCTCGAAGAACGACTGGCCGTCGACGCCATCGGGGTACCGGCGCAGCGTGATCCCGCGAGTCCCGATGTGCGGCAGCATCGCCGGCGCGACGCGGACGTAGTAGTCGATCACCTCGGCCTTGGTGAACCCCACGTCGGGGTACAACACCTTGTCGAGGTTACGGACGCGCAGCCGCTCACCCTCGAACTCGACGACGGTGTCGACCACGGTGCAGGCGCTCAGGCCGTCTTGGCTGCGTCGCCCTCGTCTGCCGCCGAATCGTCGCTGACGATCTCGTCGCTGGACACCGCTCCCGGCTCGGCCGAGGTCGGGTGCCGGCCGCGCGCTTCCTTTGCCGCTGCGACCGACGCCTCGAGAGCGGCCATGAGATCGACCACCTTGTCCTCCTGCGGCTCGGGGGTCGCGATGACGTCCTCCTCACCAGCAGCCTTGCGCTCGATCACCTCGATCACCCGCTCGCGGTATGTGTCCTCGTACTTGGTGGGGTCGAAGGCCTCGCTCAGCGATTCGATCAGCTGGTTGGCCATGGTCAGTTCCTTGTCTGACACCTCGACCTCGGCCACCTCGGCCAGCTCGGCGATCTGGCCGGGCTCGTTGACCTCGTCGGCATAGACCATGGTGGACATCAGCAGGACCCCGTCCTGGGGGCGCACGGCGCACAGGTGCTGCTTGGAGCGCATCACCACCCGGGCGATTCCAACCTTGCCCGACTCCTCCATGGCCCGGCACAAGAGGGCGTACGGCTTCACCGTGGCCTTGTCGGGGGCCAGGTAGTACGCGGAGTCGTAGAACACGGGATCGATGTCGGCGAGGTCGACGAACTCCTCGATGGCGATGGTGCGGCTCGCCTTGGGATCGAGCTGGGCCAGCTCCTCGTCGCTGACCGTCACGTAGTCGCCGGACGGGAGTTCGTAGCCCTTGATGATGTCGTCGGCCTCCACCTCGTCACCGGACTCGGCCGAGACCTTCTTGTATCGGATGCGCGCCCCGCTCTTGGCGTCGATCTGGTTGAACCGGACGCTCTTGCGGGTGACCGCGGTGTACAGCTTGACGGGGATGTTGACCAGACCGAAGCTGATCGACCCGCTCCACATGGCACGAGGCATGCCGTCAGTGAACCCCAGGACGGGTCGTTTCACCACCCGAACCCCGTTCTTGTCACCAGTTCGGACACTGAGCGCCCCGATTCGGTGACAAGAACGAATCGGGGTGGGGTGGGGCGCAGCGAAGCAGGAAGCTCAAGAAAGCACAGCCCTGGCCACGAGGTCCATACCGAAGCCGGTGAGGATGGCGAGGTAGAGCAGGCCGGTGGCCGCCATCACGGCGGAGTAGTACCGCTCCTTGAGCGCGGCCCGGGTGACGAACACGAGCCCGATGGTGGTGATCGCGCACGCCACCCAGAACCATCCCAGCAGACCCCCGTAACCGTCGTCGATGGAACCCGACAGCACTGACAACATGCCGGTGGGGATGAGCATGGCGATGACCTCGATCGGCCACAGCAGGCCGGTCCAGCGCACCAGCTCGAGCAAAGGACCGCGCGCCAGGCCGGGCTGCACCAGGTACCAGTGGCCGAGGAGCATGGCATCGGTCACCGCCCCGAGGAACGCGGCGCCGGCCACGATCCGCAGCAGCGACAGCGCGAACGGCCCGCCGGCGACCGACGCGGCAGCCACCAGACCGAGCAGTCCGATGATCGGTGCGACCAGGTCGAGGACCGGAGGGAACTCAGCGACGTCGTCGCGGGGACCGTCGATGTCGCGCTCGATGCCGGTCATCTCGCTGATGCGTGCCGACTTGACCGCGATCCGCTCCCGCTCCCCCGCCACCCCTGCACGGCGGCGGACCACGCTCACGGCGAGGGCGACGGCCGCAGCGACGACGACGCCGACACCGGCCAGCTCGCGAGCGAGGGCATCGTCGTAGCGGAACCCGACGAACACACCGATGGCGGCGATGGCGGCGAAGCTGGCCCGCATCAACCATCCGTAGCCGATTCCCACTTGCCGGCCCCGGGTGGTGACCCAGAGGAAGAACAGGCCCCCGGTCGCCCACTGCAGGCAGAACGTGGCGGCGTCGAGCTCCATCAGCGGCCCCCGGCCCGCAGGGTCACGCGTCGACCACGACGAGGGCGTGGTCGGCCGAGTTGCAGGCCACCGGGCCTTCGTCGGTGGCCACGACGATGTCCTCGAGCCGGATCCCCCAGCGGTCGGGGAGATAGACGCCCGGTTCCACGGAGAAGGCGTGCCCGGGCACCAGCGCGGCCTCGTTGCCCTCGACGATGTAGGGGTCCTCGTGCTCCTCGATGCCGATCCCATGGCCCGTGCGGTGGATGAACCACTCGCCCCAACCGGCATCGACGAGGCCTCGCCGGGCCACCCGGTCGAC
>JBPPNA010000311.1:0-4318 GCA_051306355.1 Acidimicrobiales bacterium
CGTGGTCGTGAGCGACCTGGCCAACATCCGCTACCTGACCGGCTTCACCGGCTCCAACGCGACGGTGCTCGTCACCAGCGACGCCGTGACCTTCGTGACCGACGGTCGCTACCGGGCCCAGGCCGCCGACGAGCTCGCCACGGCGGGTGTGGAGGCGTCCATCGCCATCGCGAACGATCCAGGCCCCGAGCTGCGGTCCGCCGCCCGGGGAATCGGGCGCATCGGCCTCGAGTCCGACACGGTGACCTGGCACCAGCACCGTCGCTGGTCGACCGACACGTTCTCGTGGGCGCATCTCGTGCCGACCGAGGGGCTCGTGCTCGGTCTCCGGGCGGTCAAGGACGAGGGCGAGGTCGACCGACTCCGACGGGCGTCGGCGATCGCCGACGATGCCCTGGCCGATGTCCGCCACCGCGTCCACGACGGCCTGACCGAGGTCGCCTTCCGGCGTGCGCTCGAGGACGCCATGGCCGATCACGGCTCCGAGGGTCCCTCGTTCGAGACCAACGTGGCCAGCGGTCCGAACGCCGCCAAGCCCCACGCCCGGCCCTCGGATCGGGTCATCGGTGGCAGCGGCGACGGCGAGCTCGTGGTCGTCGACTTCGGCGCCACCTGCGACGGCTACCACTCCGACATGACCCGAACGCTGGCCGTGGGTGCGCTGTCGGAGACCCAGCGGCAGATGTTCGACGTGGTCCGCCGGTCCCAGTCGGCCGGGGTGGATGCCGTCCGAGCCGGGGTCCGATGCGTCGACGTAGACCGCACCTGCCGCCAGGTGATCGACGAGGCCGGCTGGGGGGAGGCGTTCAGCCACGGCACCGGTCACGGCCTCGGGCTGGTGATCCACGAGGAGCCCCGGTTGTCCACGGCATCCGACGACGTGCTCGCCCCCGGTCATTGCATCACGGTGGAGCCGGGCGTCTACCTGGCCGAACACGGCGGCGTCCGGATCGAGGACTCGGTGGTGGTCACGGCCACGGGTTGTCAGGCCCTGACCAACGCGCCGTACGAGTAGCCGGGTTTGCGTCGAGGGCCTGCGCCCTTCACCATGTCGAGATGGCCTCGACCAACGATCTGAAGAACGGCATGTGTCTTGACCTGCCCGAGGGCCTGATGCAGGTGGTCGAGTTCCAGCACGTGAAGCCGGGGAAGGGCGGCGCCTTCGTCCGCACCACGCTCAAGAACGTCCGCACCGGGCAGGTGGTCGACAAGACCTTCCGCTCGGCCGAGAAGGTCGAGCAGGCCAAGATCGACCGGCGTGAGTGGCAGTACCTGTACAACGACGGGTCCGACTACGTGTTCATGGACCAGGAGACGTTCGATCAGATGAACGTGGCACCCGCCACCCTGGGCGAAGCCACCAACTACCTGGTGGAGAACTCGGTCACCACGCTGATGATGTACGGCGACGAGATCGTCGGAGTGGAGCTGCCCCCGTCGGTCGAGCTCGCCGTTGCCGAGACCGAGCCGGGCCTCCAGGGCGACCGCTCGTCGGGCGGCACCAAACCGGCCACGCTCGAGACCGGCATGCAGGTGCAGGTCCCGCTGTTCATCGATATCGGTGAGCGGCTCAAGATCGACACCCGCACCGGCGAATACCAGTCCCGGGCCTGAGCCCCGTGGTCAGCGCCACCCGGAGAGAGGCGCGAGAACGCGCCGTCGAGTTGCTCTACGAGGCAGAGTCGAAGTCGGTCGACGTGACTGACGTGGTCGCCTCATTGCCCCTGACTCCCGACGCCTACGCGATGGAGCTGGCGCTCGGCGTCACGGACCATCGCATCGAGCTCGATCACCTCCTCGGTCGCTACGCCCGCCGTTGGCAGGTGTCGCGCATGGCGGTCACCGACCGCGCCGTCCTGCGACTGGGCGCCTTCGAGCTGGCCACCCAGACAGACGTGCCCGCCGGGGCCGCCCTCTCGGAGGCGGTCGAGCTCGGCGGTCGTTACGGCAGCACCGACGACACGTCGAAGTTCGTGAACGGGATCCTGGCTGCGGTGGCCACAGAGGTGCGCGGCGGCGACCGCCCGTGGCGCCCCGTCGACACCGTCGTGTTCGACATGGACGGCGTGATCCGGCACTGGCTGCCCGAGTACCTCGCCGAGGCCGAGGAGCGTCTCGGGCTCGATGCCGGCGTGATCGCTGCGGCGGCCTTCGCCCGTCCCACCTACGGCGAGGTCATGATCGGCGCTCACACGGCGGAGGAATGGGCGGCCATCATCGGAACCAGCGTCGTCCGGTCCGCAGCCGCCGGGGTCGAGATCGATGCCGATGAGGTGGCCGAGGTCTGGTTGGGCACGACGTGGCGCGTCGATCAGCAGGTCGTCGACCTCGTCGCGGGGTTGCGCGCCGCCGGCGTCACCGTCGCCCTGTTCTCCAATGCCACCACGAAGCTCGAGGCCGACCTCGAGTCGATGGGTCTGGGCCAGGCCTTCGACGTCGTCGCCAACTCGGCGCGACTCGGCGCGGCCAAGCCCGACGTCGCTGCGTTCGAGCAGGTGGCGGGGATGGTCGGCTCGGCCCCCGAGCGAACGCTGTTCGTGGACGACCGCGCGGACAACGTCGCCGGTGCCGTGGAGGCCGGGTGGCACGCCATCGAGATGCACAGCGCGAGCCGTCTCGTGAACGCACTGCGACGACTCGCCGTTCCCGGTGCTCCCGACCCCTCCTGAGGGCCTGCGCCACTGGCGCCTGGCCGACGCTCCCGCGCTCGAGGCGGCTTGGGCCGACGCGACCATACGGCTCTGGAATCCGCCACCGGACTCGGCCGACGCCACGTCGTGGATCATGCGCTGCGAGGAACGGTGGTCGTTGCGCCTGTCCGTCGACTTCGTGATCGATGTCGACGGTGACGTCGGCGGCGAGGTCGGGCTCCGCAACTTCACGACCGATCCCGATCGGGCCGAGCTCGGGGTGTGGGTCGGTGCGCAGCATCGCGGACGCGGACTCGCCGAGCGCTCGGTCCGGTCAGTGGCCGGTTGGGCCCACGAGGAGCTCGGCCTGTCCCAAGTGTGGTGCCGGACGGCGACCGCGAACGAGGACGCACACTCGCTCTTCGCCCGGGCGGGCTGGGACCGGCTCGGTGCGCTCGACGACAACATCCTCTGGGCGATCTGAGGTGACACGTCCGGCTGCTAGGTTGCCGTCCTGACCGTGAAGCGGGTCCCGTGAGGCCCGTACGGACAGGAAGGAACGCCGATGGCGGAACGCGAACGACGGCTCACGCGCCCCTCCGGGGGCGTTTTCGTCGCCCGGAGCCAGGTGATGGACGCCGACGACATGGGCCGGGCCGCCCGGCGCATGGCGCACGAGATCATCGAGGCCAACGCAGGCCTCGACGACGTCTGCCTCATCGGGCTCCAGACCGGGGGCGTGCCGCTGGCCCGGCGCCTGGCCGGCGCCCTGGCCGAGATCGAAACCGTCGACGTGCCGGTGGGTCGCCTCGATGTGGCGTTCCACCGCGACGACATCGGACTGCGGCCCACGCTGCCCGAGGCCATCACCGACGTGCCGTTCCATCTCGACGGACGGGTCGTGGTCCTTGTCGACGACGTCCTCTTCACCGGCCGCACGATCCGGGCCGCCCTCGATGCCATGACCTCCTTCGGGCGCCCGAGAGCCGTACAGCTCGCCGTCATGGTCGACCGCGGCCATCGCGAGCTACCGATCCGCCCCGACTACGTGGGCAAGAACCTACCCACGCGCCGCGACGAGGTCGTCGACGTCACCGACGACGGTGTCGACCTCGGGGAGCTGCAGCAATGACCGATCTCCTGTCCATCTCCGATCTGGAACGGGGTGACGTCGAGCAGCTCCTCGACCTGACCGACCATTTCGTCGAGGTGTCGGCCCGGCCCATCCCGAAGGTCCCGGCCCTGCGGGGCAAGACGGTCGTGAGCCTGTTCTACGAGGACTCCACCCGCACCCGCCTGAGCTTCGAGACCGCGGCCAAGCGGCTGTCGGCCGACACCATGAACTTCTCGGTGTCGACCTCGTCGGTCAAGAAGGGCGAGTCGCTGCGCGACACGGCCATGACGATCGAGGCCATGGGGATCGACTGCATCGTGGTCCGCCACAAATCGGCCGGGGTGCCCTGGCAGCTCACCAACTGGGTCGATGCCGCCGTGATCAACGCCGGCGACGGCTGGCACGAGCACCCCACCCAGGCGCTGCTCGACTGCTACACGCTCCGTCAGCAGCGGGGGTCGCTCGACGGCATGCACATCGCCATCGTCGGCGACATCAAGCACAGCCGCGTCGCCCGCTCCGACATCGCCGCCTTCACCAAGCTGGGCGCCGACGTGACCCTCGTGGCCCCGCC
>JBPPNA010000012.1:0-12848 GCA_051306355.1 Acidimicrobiales bacterium
GCCGTGGTCGGGGACTTCAACGGATGGGACGCGGAGGGCCACCCGATGACGAAGGGGGACGACGGCCGGTGGACGGTGACGGTGTCGCTGGAACCCGGCGCCGCGTACCGCTTCCGCTACCACCTCGGTCATGACCGATGGGAGAACGACTGGAGCGCCGACGACTACGTCGGCAACGAGTTCGGCGGGTCGGACTCCGTCGTGCAGGTCCCCGACGCGCCGTCGAGGCCGCCCGCCACCAAGAAGTCCGGAACGGCCAAGAAGGCCACCGGGAAGAAGGCGGCGGCCAAGAAGGCGGCGGCCAAGAAGAAGGCGGCGGCCAAGAAGGCGGCCGCGCCCAAGAAGGCGGCGGCCAAGAAGACGGATCGGTGAGCCCGCTCGAAGATCGTCACCACCAGGGATGGACTGGGCCTCCAAGGCAATGAGGTGCTGATCGCACTCCGGTCCGGGTAGATCGCGACACGCGGCACGGCCTCCTGTGGTCGAATGCCGTTGACCCCGTTTCCGACCGGAGGAACCCCATGGCTCCCATCGCACAGCTCGAGGACAGCGACATCACCACCGAGTGGCAGTCCACCGACATCAAGGCCGAGGCCGACGACGACGCAACCGACGACGTCAGCGACCCCACCGACGGCGGTGCCGATGACGACGCCTCCGACGCCGATGACGATGCTGCGGACGCGGACGACGACGCCTCCGACGCCTGAGCCGTCGTCCCTGACCCGGCTGGGCCACAACAGACACGGTCGATGACCGGCGAGACCGCCGAAGGGTTGGCCCGCTGCGTCGACGACGCCGAGGCGTTCCTCGTCGACGCGTTCACCCGCCGCGTCCAACTCGACCACGGACGCCCGGTCGAGGACCTCCTGTCGCTGGCCGACGTCGACGGAATCCTCACCGGGTCGGGTCTGCGACGTCCGTCCATCCGGGTGGTCCGCAACGGTGAGGTGGTCGATCCGTCGACGTGGACCCGACGAGCCCGGACGGGTTCGATGTGGATCGACGACCTCGTCCACCCTGGCAAGGTGGTGGACCTCTTCGCGGGCGGCGCGACGGTGGTCCTCCAGTCGCTGCATCGCTGGTGGCCCCAGGTCACCGAGCTCTGCCGGCAGCTGGAGCTGGACCTCGGCCATGCCGTCCAGGCCAACGCCTACCTCACCCCGGCCGGTGCAGCGGGCTTCGACCCGCATCACGACACCCACGACGTGTTCGTCCTCCAGCTCCACGGCACCAAGGACTGGACCGTCCGTGAGCCTGTGATCGACGCACCCCTCGGTCGGCATCGCTCCGACCACGACGAGGCCGCTCGCCAGCCGGTGACCCTCGGGACCCAGCTCCGACCGGGCGACTGCCTCTACCTGCCCCGTGGGCACATCCACTCCGCCCGGACGGCGTCGGGTGCCTCACTCCACCTGACCATCGGCGTCCTCGCCACCACGGCCCACGACCTCCTCCGCCGGTTGATCGACGCCGCTGCGGACGAGCCGCGGTTCCGGCGGACGCTCCCGGCCCACTTCGGCACCGACCCCGCCGTGGCCGAGGCCGCCACCAAGGAGGTGGTCGCCGAGCTCACCGACTGGCTGACCGAGCTGGACCCACAACCGATCGCCACTGCGTCCCTCGACCGGTTCGCCCGTGGACGTCGACCCGTCCTCGGAGGGCACCTGCTCGAACTCCTCGCGGTGGACGACCTCGGTGACGATCACCAGGTGTGCCTGCGCCCCGGCACCGTGTGGCACCTCCGACCCGCCGGCGACCGGATCCTGCTGGTGGTCGCCGATCGACACATCGGGCTCCCCGCGCCGCTCGCCCCGGTGCTGCAGCACCTGCTCGACGGTTCAACGCACCGCGTCGGTGATCTCGCCGAGTGGTTGGATGCGCAGAGCCGTCTCGTCCTCGTCCGCCGCCTCGTCCGCGAGGCCGTCCTGGTCACCGACGCCACCTGATGGTCGACCCCGACACCCGCTGCGCGCTCCTGTCCCGCGACCGCGACGAGCCCCTGTCGGGCACGGCGTCCCGCGTCATCCGGTGGGTGGTCCTCGAACAACCCGGTGCATGGGGTGAGGACGCCCTGGTCGACAGCCGCCTGGAGGAGGAGATCGGCCGGACCCTGAAGTCTGCAGGGCGCCGGCGCGGCTTCCGTCCCCTGCTGATGCGCCGGCCGGGCTGGCGCAAGCCCGAGGGCGGCCGGCGGGTCTACCTGGCCCGCACCCTCCGCGACGGCGGGTGGATCGAGCAGCTCGACATCGAGGAGCCGGCGCAGCTCACCCGTCTCGACTGGGATGCGCTCGACGCCACCACCGCCCCTGGCATCGGTGCACCCGGGCCGGCGATGGTGCACCTCGTGTGCACCAACGGCCGTCACGACCCGTGCTGTGCCGACCACGGCCGGCCGGTGGTCCGCGCCCTCGACGACGCAAACGCCCCCGAGGTGTGGGAGAGCACGCACGTCGGCGGCGACCGCTTCGCTGCCAACGTGGTGTCGTTGCCCCACGGCGTCTACTACGGGCGGGTCGAACCCGACGAGGCCGCTGCGGTGGTGTCCGATCTGCGTACCGGCCTGCTGACGCTCGACCGCTACCGGGGACGGAGCTGCTTCAGCCCACTGACCCAGGCGGCGGAGATCTTCGCCCGCCGTGAGCTCGGTGAGCGTCGCCTCGACGCCGTGACCGTCGAGCAGGGCGAGCGTCGGGGCGACAACGGCCTGTCGGTCCGCTTCGCCCACCACAGCGGGCCGATGGAGGTCGTCGTGCGGCGGGAGCGGGCCGACACCGAGACCCTGACCTGCGGCGCGGCGCCCGCCCGTCCCTGGCGGTACGTGTTGGAGTCGGTGGCGCCCAGCTGAGCGTCCTCAGAGGCCAACCCGTGCGGTCCACGGCTACCGGCGGGTACCGTCCGGTCGCCGAGTCGATTGGAGCGCCCGCATGTACCGGATCCTGTCTGCCACGCCGATGGAGTCGGTCGACGGTCACGTCGACGCCACCTACCGCGACCGTACCGACTGGTCCGAGAACATGGGTGCGACGATCCTTCCGATCATGGTCGGTGACGATCAGTGCGGCCCCTTCGTCGTGCTCAGCTACGTGGAACCGACGGAGGAGCAGATGCCGCTGTCCTTCGCTCACGCCCACGCGTCCGACAACTGGCGGATCTCGGTTCGGGGCACCACCAACATGGGCCGCGACGCCTACGAGCAGGGCCAGTTCCGGTTCCACGACGGAGGCGTGCCGTACGCGAGCGACAACTTCGCCTGGGGCCCCGACGGCGGCTACGGGATCATCATGTTCGCCGACCGAAGGGGCTTCGCCATCAGGCCGGTGAGAGCCGAGATGGCCGAGCTGGTCGGTCCGGAGCAGGAGGCCGCCGGCGCCGCGCTCGGCATCGACATACGGAATCCATGTCCGGGCGCTCCGGCGATCGCCACGACGATGGGTCCGACGTCGAGCGCCCATCTCGACGGTGGCTTCGACGTCTCGGAGGACTGGGACGAGATCGCCCCCGGCATCCGCATGGCTGCCGGCATCGCCGGCGAGCCGACGTGCGGCCCGGTGCTGGTGTTCCTCGACTGTGCCGCCGGTTGCGAGGCCGTCCCGGCCCGCTCGATCGGTTCGGAGACGATCGTCGCCCCCGTGTCCGGATCGATCGACGCCTCGGGAACCACCTTGACCCAGGGCGACGTGCGTGTGGAGGAAGCCGATGTCGGACATCCGGCCCTCGTCGCCGGCCCTGACGGTGCGCAGCTCGTGGTCATCTTCGCCGACCGGCGCGCTCTGCGCGCAACCCTCGATGAGGGCACGACGATGGCTGGGACGCTGGGCGCGGCGCTGTCGACGGTGCTGGCCGAACTCCAGGCCCAGCTCCCGCTCGCAGGCTCCGCGTCCTGATCACGGCTCGACAACCGAGCGCGGCGCCGGGTGCCCGACGAGCGGCAACGCTTCGGCGTGCGCGAGCGCGGCGGTGACGGCGTTGGCCTGGTTGCACACACCGGCGTCGAACGGCACCGAGAACACCCTCCAGGAAGCGTGGCATCATTCGTCGGTGCCTCACTTCCGGAACTGGGCTGGCAACGTCGAGCGGGACTATCGCCGGGATGCTGCGCCTCGATCGGTCGACGAGATCGCGCCGGGGCGCGCGAGACCGGAGAGCGAGGGGGTCGAGTCCGCGTCACCGGTGGTGCCCACAGCTGGAGCGACGCCGCTACGCCAGATGACGTCTTGATCACGCTGGATGGGCTCAACACTCCTCAAGGGGGCTTTCGAAGCGCCTTCGTGGACCGCCTCTTCGTCGCCTGACCCGGGCCGCCACAAAGTCCTACGACCTGGACTGACCACACAGCGCAGAAGTGCCCGACCACCAGCAGGAGGATCCCCCGCCGATCGGGCGACACGGCCTCAGTGGCAGTCTCAGCTGTTGAAGAACGCTGCAAGGAAGCCCAGTTCTTCAGGTGCACCCGGAATTGCATCGGCCACGGCATCACCTCGACCTGCGAGCGCGTCGATCACCGTCGGCGTTGACCCTGCGACAGCAGCACCTCCCGCTGGAACTTCTGCGCTGATGATGGAGCCCGCGTCGCACCGCACCTCGATGGTGCGGCTGTCGACACCCCGGAGCTGCAGAGTTGCCGAGATCGACTGCTGAAACGTCATGGATGGCACCAGCGCCATCAACAGGCCATACAGGCTGACGAGACGTTCCTCCTCCCCTGTGGACGGAGCCGGGATCTCGAGGGGAAACAGCACGTCCCGCTCGTGGAGCCACGAATCCCACAGCACGTGCACCACGTTGACCGTCCAGTGAGCGGTTCCATACACCGTTTCGTCGTGGGTATCGTCGCCGGACGCAAGCCGATCGCGGGTTCCCGCCCGAAAGCGCGTCGATGCAGCGACGAACCGGTCGATCGTGGCGATCGGCGACTCGTTCTCCGAGGTGGCCAACCACGCTGCGGGCGTGGACTGTGGATCAAAGTCGCTCCAGTCCCACAAAGCCATCCAAGCCCCTGTTGTCGCACATCCAGGGGCGGCGTCCCGTCCCACAATGGCGGTCCGAACGGCGAACCATGGGCGATCGGTGCGCCGATGGGCGTGCCACTGCCGCCGGCGTCACGGCTGGTCTGGTGATTCCGTTGTGCCGTCGGTTTCGCGCCTCAACCAGTGCGCAAGTTGCCGGTGATGCCGGTGCGGTACAGCTCGTCGTAGTGGATCCACTCGGGCTCGCCCTCGACGAGTGAGCGAAGTCTCTGCGCCCAGCGCTCGGTTTCTTTGCGCTGGTTGTTCCGTTCGGCTTCCTCGGCAGGGCTGAGGTCGCCGTCGACCTCGGCGAACTCGGCGAGGATCATGTAGCAGCCCGGTGTGTCACGGTCTGCCAGCAGTCGCGTGCCGATGTAGCCCATGACGTCGGTCGTCGCCTGGCCCTCGTCCCACTCCGCCAGCAACTCCACGAGCGCTTCGGGGTGGTTGGAACGCACCCGTATCCCCTGTGCGAACCTCATCACTGCACCTCTCGTTCGTTGATGGATGTCGCGTATGCCTGTTGGATCTGGGACATGCCGGCGAGGTCGAAGGCTCCGGCTGACCCGGCCGACACCGCACCGTCGCCCTTCGCCCCGATGCCCAGCTCGGCGCGAACCGCGGAGATCGGACGACCGGCGAAGTCGTGGTAGTCGACGTCGAGGAGGTCCACGCCGAGCCGTTCACACAGGTTCTGTCCCCGCCGGAGTGCATCAGCGATGCGAACGTGCATCTCGACGCTGTCGAGCCGTCGCTCCCGGAGATCACCCGAGAAGAACCCGGCGTCGGCCACGTACCCGGTCTCGAACAGCCCGACGAGCGTCGCCAACCACGCGAAACCCTTGGGGTCGGGATCGGCTCGACCGATGAGCGCGAACACCTCGAGCTCCCCGTTGAGGTTGGTGCCGTAGTCGGCGAGCAGGTGCACGAAGTCGTGCTGGGCGAGATAGGCCGACGCACCGCCGACCGATCCGGGCAGTCCGAAGCCACGACTCCGGTACATGTCCCAGACCCCCCGGCCGAGCGTGCCGGGCGCGAGGTCGGCGAAGGCCATCCATCGTTGGGCGAGTGCGGCGTCCTCGACGCCCGCTGCGAGCTGGTGCTCGAGCTTCACGTCGGTCTTGAGCTGGTCCATGCGTGCCCGTTCCCAGTGCTCGGCGAAGCCGCTGCGGTGCAGGTCCAGCCAGGCGAGGCCGAACGCCCCTTGGGCATAGCGCCGGGCGATGCGGACGAACCGGTCGTCGACCCCCAGGGCATCCGCGTACTGAGAGACCCGCCGGGCGACCTCCGGTGGGATCGGCCGCAGGACGAGCTCGCCCAGCACCATGAGGTGAACCACCCGATGCCGAAAGTTCGGGGGCCGAGCGGCGAGCGCCTCGGCGAACTCTGCCGGGCCCAGGGCATCCGTGCTCGAGAAGTCGACGTCGGATCCGAACAGTGCTGAGTGGACCGCCCCGAGCAAACTCGCCTGGACCGGAGCGAGCCCCTGTTCCGGTTCGATCGCCGAGCTGACACCTCGTGCAATGAGCAGCGCCTCTTCGGGCGGGACCTCGACGCCCTCCGAACCATCCGTACGCACGACTTCCTCGCTCCAGGCTCTCCCCGGAGCCAACCCACCGACGATACCTCAGGTGTCATCGGGGCTGAGCCGATTCCCACCGGCCACCGCCGCGGTCGAGCCCGCCTGCGGGCGCCGGGGACTGCTGTGATGTCCGGACATGGCGGAGAGGCCGGTCCGCCGGCTACCCGATGAAGTCGAACAGTCGAGCGTCGCCGAGTGCGCCGCTGGCACCGTGTGGAACACGGTTGACCCCGACGCCGTAGCTCTCGGGCGGACCCTCGAAGGACTTCTCGGGCATGCCTGCCTCCACGAACCAGCGACGAACCTCTGGCCGAGGATCGTCCTCGCCGTCATGGCCGCCGCGGGTCCAGATCACGAAGCCGTCTTCAGCGACCATCGTCGGGACCCGCTCGACGACCTCGCGCACCATGCGGCGTTCGATGTTTCCGAATATGCCGCACAACAGGAGGACGTCAACGGGAAGAACATCGCAGAAGGACCGAGGATCGGCAGCATCTGCGCACCGGACCTCCAGTCCGACGAGTCCCGCCCGCTGCGCTGCCTCATCAGCTCGCCGCGCCAGCACCTCATCAAGTTCGACCACCAACCCCTGGGCACCAGGGCCCTTCGGATGGGCGTCCAACACAGGGACGACGTCGCGAGCCTCGCCCCCGCACAACGACAGCAGTCTCACGTCTCCGGCTCGGTGGGCGTCCAACACCTCGGCCAGACGCGATCTGACGACATGGAGTCGCCGAGACAGGCGGCTGTCCGGGTCGTTGTATTCCTCGTGCCATTGTCGCCAGTCCATCTGCGGCCGACCCTACGACTTGCCGAGGGTGACGAATGCAGATGAGCGTGCGCTCCGAGGAGCGTGAAATCATGAGGACACCTCGTGAATGAGCGGGATGGGCCGTGCTCGTGACCGGCCCGGACTGGCCGTGCCCGTTCGAGGTCAGGGCAGGCGGGCCAGGACCGCCTGGGCGTCGGATTGGATGTCGCCGTAGCCGCCGGCGGTCGCGACGGTGAGGGCCCGTTCGGCCATTGCTCGGGCCCGCTGCCACCGCCAGCCGAGCGACCTCTGTCCCCGCACCCGTCCGACCGCCCCGCCCAACAGCGGGCAACCCGGACCGGGTTCGACTTCAGCGAGCGATCGTTCGGTAGTCGTGGCCGAGATCGGCCATCGCTGCTCGAATGCCAGGGCCGTCGTCTCCGCTCCAGACGCACAGTGGGCCGCCGAAGTGTGCCGCTGCAGCCACGCATTCGGCGCCGAGAGTCGAGACGCGATGAACAGCGGCGATCTCCGCCATGCGGTAGGCGATTGTCCTCAGCGGCACGATCTCGACTGTGTCGGGCAACGTGAGCAGATTTGCGCCGAGGGCCCGACGTTGTTCGGTACTCCAACCGCCTGTGAGCGCACCCCCACGGGAGGACACCGTGCTCTTGGCGAGCCGGTACAGATACAAGTTGGTGGTGGCGGGCTCATACCGAGCGAGAAGGCTGACGAGTTCGGTCGGCTCGTCGTCTGCGAGCAGATCCCGTAGGAGATGATCGTCGAGGACGGCGCGTGTCACGTCGTCGCGAGATCAGGGTCGTCCGCAAGCGAGTCCACGAACTCCGAGTGCTGGTCGCGGGTGACGAGGTCGCCGAGCAGTCGCCGGCCAGTGCCCCTGGGAACCGTCAGGACGCCGAAGCCGAGATCGATCACGTCGACGGGGCCGCCACCGTCGAGGTGCCATCGGTGCCGAACGCCTGCCGGAAGCGACATCTGGCCGGATGCTGACACGAGGTACTCCTGGACGCCCATGCGAGCATCATACTTGGTACGGACGGCACGTCTAACAAGTACCTGCCACGGCTCGAGGCGTCGTCCCTGGATGACCAACCCGACACGGTCGAGTCCGAAGCCCGGCGGCCCGGTGCGTGCAACGGGCCGGGACCTCAGTGCCTCCGATCAACCGATCGGGAGTCGCGCCGGCGGTGGCCGGTGAGATCCGCGCGCTGATGGACGACGCGTTCGAGGGCGACTTCTCCCACGACAGGGCCCACGCCGTCGGCGGGTGGCACGCGATCACCACCGATAGCCCGTCCGATCCCTCGGTGTCTCAGCGCAGGCCGAGGCGCTCGTACTGGTCGGCCGGTGCGTCGACCTCGTCCAGAGTGGCCCGCAGCAGGTCGACCATCTCCTTCTCCGACGCGGTGCCGACCCGATTCTCGGCCTCGTCCGGATCGACGTCGAGGTCGTAGAAGTGGTGGTCGCCGGCGTTGCGCGCCCCGCTCGCCCACATCGGGAGCAGGTCACCGGGCTGCCACGGCTGGCGGATCACGGGGATCTCGGACCCGGGCATGAAATCGAGGAAGGCGCGGGCGTCGGGGTCGGGGAGGCCCTGCAATCCGGCGACGTGCAGCGGCATCGTCGACCAGCGGTTCGACCACATCGACAGCGGGAACCCGTCGCCCTCCGGCGCACGGGCGTACTTCCGTCGCCCGTCGGTGACCTGGACCCAGCTTCCGAAGACACCGCCGATGGCGGACTCCCGGATCGACGTGGCCGAGCCCTCGAGCAGCGGCACCATCGATCGGCCGTGCGTCCGATGCGTGGGCTCGACACCGAAGACGTCGGCGAGGGTGGCGTGGATGTCGACGTTGGTGGTCAGGGCGTCGATCGTCCCGCCGCCGTCGACTGTCGGCCACGCGATCAGCAGTGGCGTGTGACCGAGCGGTTCGAACTGCGGGACCGCCGGCTTGCCCCAGATGTCGCGGCCCCGTCGCTCCTCGCCGAGGTAGTGCCCGTGGTCGGTGCACACGATGAGCGCCGTGTCCTCCCACAGCCCCTGCTCGTCGAACGCGTCGAGCACCCGGCCGAGGTGGTGGTCGATCATTGACAGCTTGGCGCCGTAGTTCGCCCTGATGTGGTGGGCCTCCGCGTCGCTCAGCTGCCCCTCGGTCCGTGCGCCGTCGGCGTACGGCGGCCAGATCAGCGCAGCGTCGGCATGCGCACCGTCCTGGTAACGGGAGAACCACGGCTCGGGTGTGTCGAAGGGCTCGTGGGGATCGAACTCGTCGACGAAGACGAACCAGCCGTCCTGGTGGTGCGGCGTGGCCTCCCGCAGCCAGCGGGCGGCGGCGGCCATCGTCTT
This sequence comes from Acidimicrobiales bacterium, assembly GCA_051306355.1. Taxonomy (GTDB): domain Bacteria; phylum Actinomycetota; class Acidimicrobiia; order Acidimicrobiales; family Salinilacustritrichaceae; genus Salinilacustrithrix. Next base: position 9,711 of record JBPPNA010000012.1, read on the forward strand.
CGGACCGGGGTAGTCCGCCTCCGAGCGGAAGTGCGTCCGCGTGGTGTCGTAGGCGCGCGTGATGCCCGCGAAGCTGACCGAACGCTCGTAGAACCAGCTCCCGGGCAATGCCGGCCTGGCCGGACGATCCGGCGCGCCCATCCACGACGGGTCGCTCCACGTCCGCCACGGGTCGCCCTCGTGCCCTCGGAGATACTCCCATCCGTCGAAGTCGGTGTGGTAGTTCTCACCACCCGTCTCGAACAGGTGGGGATGGTCGGTCACCAGCTGTGTGACGATCCCGGCATCTCGGAGCTGCGCGGTGATCGGTCGCTCCCACAGCTCGATGGAGCCCCAGCACTTCCAGAGGAAGTCGAGGGCCCCGCAGAGGATGTCGTGCCGAGCCGGCATGCACGGCAGCGACCCGGTCACGTGGCGGGTGAAGCGGACGGCGTGATCGGCGGCGAACCGGTCGAGGTTCGGTGTGTCGAACTCCGTGCCGCCGTAGCTGCCCAGCATGTGCCGGTTCAGCGAGTCGAGCAGGACCACCGCGACGTTCTTCGGCCGGCGCTGCGTCAACCCGATGCTCCCTCCTGGCGGTACGAGACCTCGGCGTCGAAGCGGTCGACGACCCCGTCACCCAGGCCCCACGGGACTGGGTCGACGCCGGCCTGGAACCGCAGGTGCGCGGTCACGAAGTGACGGACGACGGGCCACACCTCCTCCGAGGGCGCGTTGGGGGCCTGGCAGCCGTCCTCGCCGAGCCGGGCGAGGCCGTCCGGGATGGGCAGCCCAGCCTCACGGGCCAGGGCGATGACGCCGCCGCCGCCGGCACCGATCTCGCAGATGTCGCTGAAGGCGTTGTTGTGACCGGCCCCGTCGAGCACGACGAGTCGCTTGGGCCCCGGCGCAGCCTCGTAGGCGTCGATGATGCCGGGCAGCAAAGCCACCTGGTCGTTGGCGCCCGCCATCCACAGGCCCGAGGAACCCGGCGTGGTGGGACCGGCAGCTCCCGACGCCATGGACGACCAGGCCGAGGCCCCGTTGGCGGTCACGTACTGCGCCGAGGCCGAGCCGCCGGCGCTGTGGCCGATGGGCAGGACGGTCGACAGGTCGAGGCGGCGATGCAGCGTCCCGCCACGCCGGGCGTTCTCGCGGTCGAGTAGGGCAACGGTCTCCTCGAGCACCTGCACGCTGGACTTCAAGACAGGCGGTTGGGGGCCGAGGAAGGTCTGCAGACCCCGCTCGAGGAAGTCCGGCGAGGCGACCACGAAGCCCCAGGAAGCAAGGTGGCTGGTGAGGAACGTCGCCTGCATCCGGAACGAGAGTGCACCGTGGGAGAACAGCACCACCGGGAACGGGGGGCGCCGCGCGGCACGGACGTCTCGGTAGGCGTCGGTCTCGAACGGCGGGTTCACCTCCGGCGGCAGGAGGGACTGTACGACGGGCGACGTGAAGTCCTTGATGAAGTAGCGGTCGGTCACCTCGCCCACGACGGCGCCGCGGTTGGCCGGGTACCACACCTCGACCTCCCGGTCGTCGAGGGCCAGCGTGGTGACGCCCACCTCGAACGGCCCTCGCTCCGCGTATCTGGGCTGATCGAACAACGGCCCGGAGACCGCCTCGTCCGTCGGCCGTGCGAACACGCACCCGCCGGCGACCAGCGTGAACCCAACCAACACGACCCAGATGCTGCGGCGCATCGTCCCTCCCGAGATCAACTGCGGTGGACAGTAGCCGGGAGGAGGCCGTCAGGTCCTTCGGGTCACGCCAGCTCCCGCTCGACCGGCCGCAGCGTTCGGCCTCCCGAGATGAGCGCAACGTCGCCGACGGGGCGATGGCCGGCGCGGTGCTCGTCGCCCATGGATTTTGCGGTCCGCAACCTGGCGTCCGAGCCTCTGAAGTGTGGGAGCGTTGGACTCAGGCGGCACGCAAGCGGCCAGGCGCGATCCGCCTCAGTGCGGTCGGCCTTGATGATGCGAAGCGGGAGCTCATCCTGCGACCCGTCGTCTCGACTTCGGCTCCAGGACACTCGCCGCCGCCAAGAACGAATGCCTCCGATGCCGCGAGTGAGAAGACCAGGTGGGTGACTTCGCCGGGAGTCCCCTCTCGCAGGACCGCCTCGTAGCAACGAGCGCGCTGCTGCCGATCTCGAAGGTCGACCTTCCAGTCCGGTCGAGACCAGTCGAGGTGGACCGGCAGAGTGACGATGGCGAGCGCCTCGGTGGACGGTGGTGGTGGCGTAGCCGTGGTCGAGGTGGTTGGGGTCGAGCTGTGCTGCTGCCACGTGGCGGAGGCTTCATGTCAGAAATCCCACCTGAACTGGGCTCTCTCTGGCGGAGGGAGGGGGATTCGAACCCCCGGAGGCTTGCGCCTCGACGGTTTTCAAGACCGTTCCATTCGTCCGCTCTGGCACCCCTCCAGGGTGTGTCACACCAGCCGACCGGCCCGCACTGCGAGCCGGTCGACCCGTGAACAGTGGCGGAGAGAGTGGGATTTGAACCCACGGAGGGCTTGCACCCTCACTTCCTTAGCAGGGAAGCACCATCGGCCGGACTCGGTCATCTCTCCGTGCGGCTGACGAGCGTAGCGGCCGGCGCACCCCCCGCATCCACTCGGTGCGGATGCGCCCGTGACGGGAGCTGGCGCGATCGGGTTCCCGACGGCTGTGAGCGTTCGTGACGAACTTCACAAACGGGAATGTTGCGTTTTCTTTACGGAATGGCGATCATTCGTCACACACCAGCACCAGTCCCGGCGATGATCTTCCGCACGGCGCGTCCACCACGGTGGACCCCAGCGGAGGACCGGGTTCCCGGAGGAGCGTCCCCCTGCACCTCCGGGAACCTGCGCACTCCTCGCGTATCGCCGCCCCCCACACCAGGCCCGCGGTCCCGTGCCGCGCCCGGTTGAAAGGCAGGTTCCCCCGACATGCGAACCAAGACGATTCCCGCCCTGCTGAGCCTCACGGTTGCCCTCGTGTTGGCGGCCGCGAGCGGTCCGGCATCGGGCGGTTCCCGCGTCGAGGACGGCGATGTCGTCGCGGCGAGCGCCGACGACGCCCCGACCGTGACCGTGTCCCTCGTCGACGTCCCGGCCACCGCTGCCGGGCTCCCGGACTTCCCGGCCCACGCCCGTCATGGCGACGTCCCCCGCCAG
>JBPPNA010000051.1:0-2843 GCA_051306355.1 Acidimicrobiales bacterium
GGCACATTAGTGGGCTCAGTGCGGACCGCATGACCCCGGTCCACTTCTCCGTGCCTGTACGAACCCATTCGTTCAGACTCGGCTCAACCGGCCCGGCCGGCGCGTTCGATGCGGTTGCGGCCGTAGGTGGCGTAGTCCATGGCGTCGTTGCCGTCACGGTGCTGGACCAGGGCCCAAAGCCCCCACAAGAGGTCGGTCACGGGCGTCAGGTCAGCCGCTCGAGCCTGCAAGGTCGGGTCGACCGCTCCGCCGGAGTAGCAGGCCAGGAACTGGTTGATTGCTGCGGGGTCTAGGGCGGCCTCGACCATGACCTCGGCCAGGTCCCACGCCGGGTCGCCCATCGCCGAGTACTCCCAATCAAGAAGCCGCAGACCGGTCGCGGTGTCGACGAAGTTTTCGGGCCACGGGTCGTGGTGGCACGGGACGAGACGGGCCGGGGCTGCGAGTTGGCCGAACTGATCGATGAGGTCGTCGGTGCCTGCGGGGACATCGGCCAGGCTGGCACGGTGGCTAGCGATCACGGTGGCGGGGTCGAACACCGAGGCGAACGGTTGGGTGCTGTCGTGCACCCGGCGGAGGAGGCGAGCGACCCGTTCCAGGACATCCGGCTCTTCGCGCAGGATCTCCGGTGAGAGGACCCGGCCGGCGAGGAACGTGGTCACGAGGGCGCCGCCGGCCGCGTGCTGGGTCGTCGCCCCGATGCCCAGCACCGACATGATGCGGGCGTTGTGCAGCTCCGCCATGCGGCCGATGTAAGCATCGGTTCCGAGGCCGGGGAGCCGCACCACCACCGTTACCTCCCCGGCCGTCACCTCGAAGGTCCGGTTCGTCAGCCCGCTCAGGCGTTTGATCGAACCGACGACAACCGCGGTGTCCCACGCAGCGAGGACACCCTCGATCTCGGCCCGCTCTGCGGGATCCACCGCGGTCCGATCCGATGCATCCAAACGACGGGCTCCGTTGCTGTCAGGTCCGCGGATCATACGCCCCTGTGCCAGGGTGATCCTCCCGACAAGAAGGACGTGCCGTGAGCACCTACGAGGACTACGCCGACGCATCGGGTCACTACGACTCGACCCGCATTGCGATCGGCCACGAGATCATCCTCGGTCACCTCGCCGCCGGACCCGTTCCGCTCGCCGACGTCGCGCTCCTTGACGCCGGGTGCGGCACCGGCAACTACGCCGCGGTACTGGCTCGCCACATCGGGTCGCTTGCCATTGTCGACGCAAGCGAGCAGATGCTCGCGGTGGCCACCGCCAAGCTAACCGCCACGCCCGGCGCCCCCGTGGTGACGGCTCGCACCGGCACCCTCCAGGCCCTCCCCTTCGATGACGGCTCGTTCGACGCCGTCATCACCAACCAGGTCCTTCACCACCTCGAGAGCGAGTCCGAGGCCGGCTGGGCCGAGCACGCCAAGGTGTTTAGCGAGTACGCCCGAGTGCTGCGGCCCGGCGGCGTGCTCGTCGTCAACACCTGCTCACACGAGCAGGTCCGGCATGGCTACTGGGCGTTCTCTCTCATTCCAATCGGCACCGAGAGACTCGTCCGGCGCTACGCCCCCCTCGGCGTTCTCGAGGACCTCGCCCGCGTCAACGGCCTCACGCCGGTAGGCCGGTTCGTGCCCACCGACGCAACGATCCAAGGCGATGCCTACTTCGACGCAGAGGGTCCTCTCTCGGAATCGTGGCGGCGTTCGGACTCGACGTGGTCCTTGTCTCCCCCCGCTGAGATAGACGCCATGATCGCCACCGTCACGGGCCTTCGCCAACGTGGCGAACTCGACGCCTACGTCATCGCCCACGATGCCCGCCGCCTCCACATTGGCCAGACCACCTTCCTCGTCTCCCGCCGACCCCAGCAGGCCCCGTTGCGTTGAGGGAGACCGAGCCGTGGCATGCCACGGATTGAGCGGTGATCGGGTTCCACCACTCGTGCGATCCTACGCGTGGAGGATCCGCCCCCACCTCATACAAGCGCTCGCCGACTCCGAGATCGGCGGCGCCACCTTCGTCTTCGACACGGTAGAGAACGAGATCGAGCGTCTTCGAAGCGCACACCGAACACGTGCGGACGGAGTGCGACCCCACGCGCTTGCTCGTGTTCGAAGTCTCCGACGGATGGGAGCCGCTGTGCGACTTCCTCGGCGTGCCCGTGCCGTCCAGCCCGTTTCCGCACGTGAACGACTCGAGGTCGCTGCAACGACGGTTCACGGCCATCCGATGGGGTACCAGACTCGGTCCTTGGCCCTGCTGGCAGCCGGCGGCGTGGCTGTCGGAAATCGGCACCGACGACCGACGACCGCATAGTTCTGCGGCGTTGCACCCGAACCTACCGCTGCCGGCTCGCGCAGGCCCTCGCCACCTTGGCGCCGCACCTATCGTCCGCACCGAACGACGCCGAGCGGTCGGCCCGGAGCCGTCCCGATCGGCGCATCGCGCCCGGCGCACTCGCTCGATGGTTGCCCTTATAGGGCGCTGGAGATCGCCCCTTCTGCAGCGGGACGCTCGGCCTGCAACCGCGCAGGAGATTGCCGGGTATCGCGGTCCGTTCGCCAGCGCGAATGGATGATTGGTGCGCTCGCCCGCTGAGGAACGGCACCTCGGTGCGGGAGGACTCGGCGGGGCGGTCGTCGCCAAGCGAGGGTCCTTGGCGACATGCGACGGTCCCTCCCCCGATGGTTCCGCCGCCGGTCGTGCTGCGCTCCGGCACCCTTCCCGGCGCGACCGCCGACGATGTGTCCTATGGTCGAGAGCATGAGACGATTCGCCGGGCTGTTCCTCGCGGCAGCGCTGCTGTTCACCGGGTGCGGCGACGACGACGACTCGGACACGGCCGCCAAC
>JBPPNA010000089.1:0-11556 GCA_051306355.1 Acidimicrobiales bacterium
TCGAGGTCGGTCGGCTCGATCACCAGACAGAAGTGATCGAGGTTCTGGCCAGAACGTTCGCTCTGCAGCAGGTCGATGATCGTGCTGTCGTCGACCCGCACCGACGGGAAGAACGCCTTCTGGTCCCGCCACTCTTCGAGGTCGATGGTCTCGAGTCCGAGCTCGTCGCGGTACCAGGCCACCGATCGCTCGACGTCTGCGACCCGGAGCACGATGTGGTCCATTCCCTGCACCCGAAGCACGGACAGAGCATATGGCCGAAAGCCCGCCAGCGCTCAGCCGCAGCAGTCGTCGGAGGGCTGACCGACGGAGGGGGCGAAGACCCCGTCGACCTGGGCGATCTCCGACAGGAGCAGGCCGACCACGTCGACGCCGTCGACGGCTGGCAGATCGACGTGGAACACGTCCTCGGCGAAGCCGTCCGAGCGGCCGGAGACCACCACGTCGGTGATGTCGGCACCCACCGCCCCGATGCGAGACGCCACTGCCCCGAGGGCACCGGGGCGGTCGGGCAGCCGGACCGCCACGGCCACGTGGACACGGGTGGTGGCACTGTCGTTCCCCGGGCGGCGATCGGTCCGATCAGCGCCCCGGTCGGGATGAGCGGTCTGCAACGGTTCCATCGTCCCACGAACATGCCGTGGCGGCGTGTCAACCACGCCCCGTCCGTGTGAACACTGTGTCAAAGGTGCTCGGGGCCAAAGACGCTCGGGGGTCAAAGGCTCCTGGTGAAGGGTCCTCAGGTGGCAACGCCCGGAGGGGCCGAACCCGTGGCCTTCTCCCAACCGGCCGCCGCCGCTCGCTGGCTGACGAGCCGACCTAGCCCGACACCGACACCGGCGGCGAGTGCCCACTGGACCGCGGTGGACCAGTCGACACGACGATCGGCCGGGTTGAGCGGGGGCTCGACGTCGGATCTGGACAGCGCGCCCCAGGCTGCGGCGACGAGCTTGCGGGTGGCGATCCCGCCGGCGACGGCGCTCAGGGTGGAGACCGCCTGCCAACCGAACTTCTCGGTGGTGGTCGACAGCGGAAGGGCGGGCAGGAGTGCGGTCGCGGCCATGGTCCGACTTACCCGAGCTCCGGCCCGATCAGTCGGGCAGGACGACAGACTGGCGGAAATGCCCTCTCCTGCTGCCGTCGATGTCGCGGCCCACATGGACTCGCGCCGGGCGTGGGCAGTCGCCGTCGGAGCGGCGATCGCGTCGGGTACCGGCCTCGGGACGGCGTACACATGAAGATGAGCGTCCGCATCCCTGCGTTCAGACTCCTGTTCGCCATCCGATTCATGCAGTGACCCGCCCCAGCCCGGCCCGCTCTATCGTCGGCCGGATGGAACTCGGAGGTCAGGTCGCCATCGTCACGGGTGCCGGTTCGGGAATCGGTCGAGCCTCGTGTGACGTCTTCGCCGATGCGGGGGCCCACGTGGTCGCCGTCGACCTCGAACGGGCACCGACGGTCGCCGCCGCAGAGGCGGTCGCCGGGACGGCCATCGTCGGGAACGTCGCCGACCCCGAGCTGTGGGCGCTCGCCGTCACGACGGCCATGGGCCTGGGTCGACTCGGCGTCGTGTACCTGAACGCCGGGGTCTACGGTCACACCGGGGCCATCGACGACCTCCCCCTCGACGTGTACCAACAGACGATCGACGCCAACATCGGGGGCGTCGTCCTCGGGACGCGTGCGTGTGTGCCCGCGCTCCGCGCCGGTGGTGGAGGGTCGATCGTGGTCACCGCATCGGTGGCGGGGATCGTGGCGTTCGAGCTCAACCCCCTGTACACCCTCACCAAGCAGGCGGTCACCGGCTTCGTCCGTGCCACAGCCCCCGGCTTGGCCCCCGACGGCATCTCGATCGACGCGGTCTGCCCCGGAGTCGTCGACACCCCGATGACCGCCGAGGCGCTCCGGGGTCACGCCGCCGACGGCCTCGGCCGGCACCTGATCGATCCGGTGGACATCGCCCGGACCGCGCTGGCCCTGGCCACCTCCGAGGGGACCGGGAGGTGTCGGGCCGTCCGGGGCCACGGCGAACCGGTCGACTGGACCTTCCCGACGTGGTCCGACCTCGCCCGTGGGTCGGCCATCGAGGACAGGCCATGACCGTCGCCGAGATCGCCGCCGACCTCCGCGCCGAGCAGCAGGCGCTCGATGAGATCGTGGCCCCGCTGACCGATGCGCAGTGGACGATGCCGACCCCGAGCCCAGGGTGGACCGTGGCCGACCAGATCGCGCATCTCACCTACTTCGACGACACGGCCACCTCTGCGGTCACCGACCCCGAGCGGTTCGCCGCCGACACCGCCGAGCTGCTCGCTGCGCTGGCCGGCGGCAGCGCCGACATGGACGAGGCCACGCTGTCGTGGAGCCGCGCCATGGCACCCGCCGACCTGCTGCGGAGGTGGCGGACCAACCGCGCCCGACTCCTCGACGCCGCCGACACCCTGGCCGAGGACGCCCGGGTGCCCTGGTATGGGCCTTCGATGGGCGCCAAGTCGTTTCTCACCGCTCGCCTCATGGAGACCTGGGCCCACGGCCAAGACGTGGCGGACGCGGTCGGAGTCGCACGGACACCGACCGACCGCTTGCGTCACATCGCCCAGCTCGGCGTGATCACCCACACGTGGACGTACCTGAACCGGGGCCTCGACGCCCCCTCCGAACGGGTCCGTGTCGAGCTCATCGCCCCGTCGGGTCAGACGTGGTCGTGGAACGACGAGGCCACCGGCGGCCGTGTCCGGGGCCCGGTAGAGGACTTCTGCCTCGTCGTCACCCAGCGCCGGCACGTCGACGACACCGCCTTGGTGACCGAGGGCGCTTCGGCCCGGGACTGGATGGAGAAGGCACAGGCCTTCGCCGGTGGGGCCACCGAGGGACCCGCACCCCGGCCCTGACTGTTCCGCAGTACCTGCCAGATGTCACAGGGGAGGGGGAAATGAGCGGGCTCGGCACAGGGTAGGGGGCCCCGGTGAACCGCTTCGAGGCCCGCAACATCTCCACCGCGACCGTGCCTGCCCCCCGCACCGACATCTGGGACGTGCTCCGGTCCCCGACCCTGCTCGCCGAGATGACTCCCCTGCTCGACAACATCTCGGTCTCCGGCGACATGTGGTGCTGGCGGATGAGCGGCATCTCGGCGCTCGGTGTGGACATCGCTCCTTCGTTCACGGAGCGCATGACGTTCGACCCCGAGTCGACCATCCGATTCGCACACCAGCCGCCCGCGGGCACCCAGGAACGGGCCGGCGCCGATGGCGTCTACACGCTCGAGGCGCTCGATGACGCCACCACGCACCTCGAGATCGACATCACGCTCCACGTGCAACTGCCCCTCCCACGGGTCTCGCGCCGTGCCGTCGAACGGATCATGTCCAACACCATGACGCGCACCGGAGACGTGTTCGGCGAGCGCCTCTACCGCCACCTCGGCGTCGACCCGGCGAAAACCATCCAGACCACCGTCCGGGCATGAGCGCCCCCATCACCGATCGGTTCCCCGCCCATCTCGCGCCCGAGGCCACGTCGTTCAACGCCTACGCCGTGACGAGCCGATCGGGTCCGCACGTGACGATGCAGGCCGGTGTGCTGCACGCCGGCCGGTTCTGGACGACCACGTCGCGCACGTCGCTCAAGGCGCGCAGCGTCAGGAGCCACGGGGTCGCCAGCGCCATCGTCCCCCGGGGCGACGAGAGCCACCTGGTGTCCGGCCGGACCACGGCGATCAACGCCTTCGACCCCCGCTCGCTCATCTCCGATCTGACCGCACCGATCCGCGCCCCCGGCGCCGTGCTGCGGCTCGGCCTCGACCAGGTGGAACAGCTCGTGGGCTATCTCGAGGCGTCCACCGAGATCCCGGGCGACTGGCTCCCCCATCGACGCGTGCTCCTCGTCACGAAGCCTGACCAGTCGCTGACGCTGGAGGGATTCGACGTCGTCGAAGTCGGAGGTCGATGGGCCGATCGATCCGCCGCGACGTCCGACGCCCTCGTCATCACCTCGGCGCGACCGGCGATGGACGACCTGCCCCTCGACCACCTGCCCGACTCCCACCGAAGCGTCATCCGGCTCGACAGCCGGGTGCACCTGGGCGTGACGACCCCCGAAGGACCGATCGCCCTGCCGGCCCGCTGGGTCGGCGAGAGCCGGTTCATCACCTCCGCGGCCGCCCTCGCAATCGTGACAGCCGGCCTCCCCGGTCGAGGGGTGGCCGTGTTCGACCAGAGCACCAGCCGCCGGCCAGACGAGAAGCTGGGCGCGATGTTCCGTGGCTCGGCACACGTCGTCGACATCGACGGCCCCCGCGCCGTGGTGACCCTCCACACCGAACGCATCACGACCTGGGACGGGTTCCGCGCCAGCACCATCACGGTGGACCGATGACCGACCTCGCCGTGGTCGGTGCGGCGATGCTCGCCCTCGCCGCGTGGGTCGGGCTCTTCCGCCGCCGGCGCGACGACATCTGGCCCCGCACCTGGGCAATCGCCGGCGTGCTCGTGGCCTACTCCGTCGCCGCACTGGGCGCGCTCGGAGAGTTGGGCGACGTCGTGGGTCCCGTCGGGCCCGTCCCGGTCGCCGTTGGCCTGCTCGTGGGCGCAGCGTGGCTCGTGGCCACCCATGTCGGTCACGCGGTGCTCTGCCGTCTCTTCCCCTCGTTCGTCGCCCAGGTCCGTGACCTCTACGGGCTGGGTGCCGACGATCCCGCCACTCGCGTCGTGGGGCCGATCATCGCCATGGCGGCCGCCGAGGAGCTGCTGTTCCGCGGGGTCATCCAGGGCCTGGCCGGCATGGTTGCCGGCGTCGTCGTCTACACCGCCGTCCAGTTCGTCGAGCGGAAGTGGGCGCTGGCCCTCGCCGCCCTCCTCGGCGGCATCGTGTGGGGCGGGCTCTTCGAGATCACCGGTGGGTTGGTCGCCCCGATCGTGGCGCACGCCCTGTGGACGCTGAGCCTCACGCTGGTGTGGCCCCTGCGGGGCTGCGGGAAGGACCCGACCGACGGAGGGGCTACGCGCTCTCGCGCAGCTCGCCCTTGAGGATCTTGCCAGTGGCGTTCCGGGGCAGTTCGTCCAGGAACGTCACCGAGCGCGGGACCTTGAAGTTGGCCAGGTTCGCCTTCACGTGGTCCTTGACGCCCCTGTCGTCCAGCGACGCTCCCTCGATCGTCACCACGAATGCCGCCAGGCGCTTGCCGAACTGCTCGTCGTCGACGCCGACCACGGCGACCTCCGCGATGTCGGGGTGATCGGCAAGGAGATCCTCGACTTCGCGCGGGTAGAGGTTCTCGCCGCCCGACACGATCATGTCGTCATCGCGCCCGCCGACGAAGAGGCGACCCCGCTCATCCCAGTGGCCGACGTCGCCCGCCGACAACAGCCCGTCGATCGAGGGCTTGGTCTCACCGCCGGTGTACCCCTCGAAGCGCAGGGCACTGCCGACGAAGATCCGTCCGTCGACGCCGGATCCGGTGATCTCCCGATCAGCGTCGTCGTACAAGCGGACGTCGACCCCGGCAAGGGGACTGCCGGCGGTGCCGGGCGCGTCCCGGAGCTGGGCTGGGGATGCGACCGTGGCGACTGCCACCTCGGTGGAGCCGTACATGTTGTAGAGGTTCTCACCGAAGGTGTCCATCCAGCGGATGGCCAACGATCCGGGCAAGGCGGAGCCGGAGCACATGACGACCTCGAGAGCTGAGGTGTCGTACGACGCCAACGCCTCGACCGGAAGGTCGAGGATGCGTTGGAGCATCACGGGCACGGCCGTCATGGCCCGAGCGCGATTCTCGGCGACGAGACGCACGATGGCGTCGGGATCGAATCGTCGGGTCATGACCAGCGTCTGGGACAGGCTGGCTCCCATCAGGAGCGCAGCATTGCCCAGCGAGTGGAACATCGGGGCGGGCACGACGTGCACGTCGCCGACCCGGAACGGGATCTTCTGGAACAGTCCGGTGGTGGCGATGAGGTCGTCGACGCCCTCGTTGCTCCGCGATGCGCCCTTGGGCGGGCCCGTCGTCCCGGAGGTGAGGATGACCTGGCGCCCCTGCTTGTCCGGTGGCGCCACCGAACAGCTGCCAGCGGCCGCCACGAGGTTTGGCAGGTCGTCGACCGTGCCACGAGAGTCGGGCTGGTCGGCCACGAGCCGAGCCAGATCGGGTGCATGCTCGACCACCGCGTCGGTGAACTCGTCATCGTGCACCAGGAGCGCCCCGCCCTCCCGGCGCATGACATCGGCCAGCTGCGGGCCGGCGAACCCGGTGTTCATGTAGAGCACGGAGGCGCCGAGCTTGTTCAGGGCGGTGGCGGTGAGGACGAACCACCGACTGTTCCTGGCCAGCAGGCCAACCGGCGTCTGCGCTTCGATGCCACGAGCGGCCAGCACGGTGGCGAGACGATCGGAGAGATCGTCGATGGCGGCAAAGGTCAACGAACCCTCGTCGTCGACGAGCCCCACACCGTCCGGGTTCCGTTGCCTGCTCGCCACATAGCCGGCCGCCAGCGTCGGCCCCCACGCCTTCATGGCTCGGGTGGACGTCCTCACCACGGTGGGGTGCAGGAGGCCGGTCCGACGGAGCGTGTCGATCGCTCCGATGGTCAGGCGGGCACGGTCGAGCAGTTTGGGCATCTCGGCGATCCTCGGTGCGTCTCGGGGCCTAGGCCATGGCCAGCAGGGCCAGGAACGATTTGGCCCACGCCGCCAGATCGTTGCTCTCCACCTGCTCGCGCATGGCGACCATTCGCTCTCGTTCTTCGTCCTCACCCATCCGGACCGCAGCCTCGATCTGATCCTTGAGGCCCTCGGTGTCGTAGGGGTTCACCAGGAAGGAATCAGTGAGCTCCTCGGCAGCACCGGCGAACTCGGACAGGACCAGCGCACCCCGGTTGTCGGCCCGGGCCGAGACGTACTCCTTGGCCACCAGGTTCATGCCGTCCTGGAACGGGGTGACCAGCAAGACGTCGGCGGCGCGGTACAGCACGAGCAGCTCGGAGAACGGCAGACCCTTGTGGATGTACTGCACGATGGGTCTGCCCAGCTCGCCGAAATCGCCGTTGATCATGCTGACGAGCTGCTCGACCCGGTTGCGGACATCTTCGTAGCCGAGGACGTCCTCACGGCTGGGTACCGCCACCTGGATGAGCACGGTCTCCCGCGGGTCGAGGCGTTGCTCGATGAGCAGCTCGCGCACCGCCTTGAGGCGGAGGTCGATGCCCTTCGTGTAGTCCAGGCGGTCGACGCCGAGCAGGACCACGGACGGGTTTCCGATCTCGGCGCGGAGCGCCTTGACGGCGATGTCGACCTCGTCGGTGTCGGCCTCGGCGGCGATGGAGTGGTAGTCGACCGAGATGGGGAACGACTTCACCACCGCCGTCTGGTGCCCGGCGCGGACGATGCCACCATCCGCGGCGAACACGATGTCGTCGGTCTTGCAGAAGCGACGGACCCCCGACAAGACGTTGCGGGCATCGGCCTGGGTCTGCAATCCGACCACGTCGGCACCGAGGAGACCGTCGAGGACCTGCTGGCGCCACGGGAGCCGGGAGAGGAGCTCGAGCGGCGGGAACGGGATGTGGAGGTAGTAGCCGATCGTGGCATCGGGTCGCTGCTCGCGGATCATGCTCGGCACGAGCTGCAGCTGGTAGTCGTGCACCCACACCGTGCCACCCTCGGCCAGCTCGGCACAGGCGGCATCGGCGAAGCGCTGGTTCACCGAGCGGTAGGTGGCCCACGTCTCTCGGTGGAACTGCGCAGCCTCGATCGCGCCGTGGTACAGCGGCCAGATGGTCTCGTTGCAGGCCCCGCTGTAGTACTCGTCGTGGTCCGCGGCGGACAGTCCCACCACGGCGAGCTGGATGTCCTCGAACTCGAATCGTTCCGAGTCACCGTCGACGGTCCCGTCCCAACCGACCCACGCACCGGTTCGTTGACGCATGACCGGCAACATGGCCGACACCAGCCCACCAGGACTGAGAGACCAGGATCCGTCGTCGTCCAGGCGTACCGGCAGACGATTGGCCACGACCACGAACTGCGAGCGATCGCCATCGTCCGATCGCTCCACCATCGAGGTCTGGTCGTTGTCCACGGAGTCTCCCTCTGGGTCCCTAACGACGATCGGTCACCTCATACCCTGCGTCCTCGGCAGCTCGAACCGCGAACCCGGTCACAGCCCGGCTTCGATGGTGGCGTCGACGATGTCCTGGTCGATCCCGCAGTCCTGTGCCGCCTCGATCACCGGCTCGACCGCCGCCGGTGCGAAGTCGGCCAGGCCGAGGGCGAGCAGCTCCTGCTCGGAGATCCGCGACAGCAGCACGTCGCCGGCGCAGACCGCCTGGTTCGGCTCTGCGCCTTGGGCGGTGAGCAGGTCGAACAGCGTGGTGGGCACGAGGCCGGCCGATGGCTCGGTGCCGTAGGAGGAGGGATCGATGGCTTCCTCTTCCGCTGCGGGCTCCTCGGCGATGGTGGTGGTCGTGGGGAGCGCCTGGGAGGCGTACTCGAACTCGATGGCGTCTCCGCTGCTGCGCTCCGAGGACGCGAAGAGGCCGACGCAGACGGCGGCCACGACGACGACGGCGCCGATCCACGCCACCGCGTTGCGGCCGGAGGGCCGGACCGCCAGCACGACGGACTTCTTGGCGTCCACCGCACCGGTGTCCAACCAGCCCTTGTCGTCGGCCCACACCAGCATCGGAGGCATCACGACCAGTGCAGCCAGAAGGGCAACGGTGACGTTCAGGGTCACGATGATGCCGAAGTCGCGCAGCAGGGGGAGCGCAGATCCGATGAGCACGGCGAATCCGCCGATGGTGGTGACCGCGGAGGTGAAGAACGCCCGACCAGTGCGGCCGGCAGCCCGATCGCTGGCTTCGTTGGCGTTCAAGCCCGCCTGCCGTTCTTCCAGGTAGCGAGCGAGGATCAGCACGGAGAACTCGGTACAGCTCGCCACGACCAGTGGCCCCGACACGGTGGTGAGCGGCGACAAGGTCAACCCGAACGCTCCGACGATCACCGACGACGTGCCGACGGCGAGGCCGATCGGCACGAGGGTCAGCAGGGCGCGAGGCACGCTGCGATACCGGATGAGCAGCCACAGCGCGACGAGCGCCAGGCCGAGGTAGGTCAACACGGCGCGGTTGGCAGACAAGTTCTCCAACAGACCCACACCCACGACGGCGATGCCGGCCGGGATGGCACGGATCGAGGGTTCGTCCTCCTCGAGGCCCGTCCGCAGCACGGAGTCGTCCGGCAGGTCGAGAGCGGCGATGCGGGACTCGAGATCGCTCTCGAGATGCTCGACCAGCACCGCTCGATCATCGAGGCTTCCCGGCGCGAGCCGGAGGTTCACCTGCGTGGTGGTCCGGTCCGGACTCAACAGGATCCGTTCGATGTCCGGGGGGAGGACCTCGGCCGCGGCCTCGAGGTCGGCCGAGGTGGGGGCGAGCGGGGTCGTGCCCGGGATGGCGATGATCTTGGCGATCGTGTTCACCAGACTGGAGGTCGCCACCACCTCGTCGGTGGCCTCCGCGTCGAGCGTGAACTCGTTGATCACGTTCGACACGTCCTGGGCGAGCACGTTGTTCGACTCGACCAGGATCCCCATGGTCGACGAGATACCGGTCTCCGCCTCCAAGGTGTCGACGTCGGCCACCGTGGGGCTGTCCTGGTCGATCCAGCGCAGGGGATCCGACTCGATCTTGAAGCTGCCCTCGAGGGCGATGCCGCCGATGAAGAGCGCGATCGACACGATGACGAGCGGCAGGGCTGCTCTGGCCGGCAGCGAACCGAGCTTGACCACGACCCGTTCCACTCGCGACTCGCCTCGGTGGCTGGTGGGGATGCGGTACTCGCGGATGCCGAGCAGGGCCGTGGGGACCACGATGCCGACGATGACGAGCACCACGATCCCGACGGCGAGCATCACGCCGAAGTCGCGGATCATCGGTACCTGCGACACCTGCAGGGCGAGGAAAGCCACCGCTCCGGAGACCGTGGCGACCAGCAGGGCAGGTCCGAGGTTGGCGAGGGTCTCCGACATGGGGTGCTCGTCGGAGTCGAGGACCACCTCCTCCTCGACCCGGTTGTGGATCTGGATGGCGAAGTCGATGCCCAAGCCGATCAGGATCGGGAGGCCGGAGATGGTCACGAGGGAGAGGTCGACGTCGATGAGTCCGAGGAGGGCGAAGGACCAGGCCACGCCGATGGTCACGGCGAGCAGCGGGAGGAGCCGCCAGCGGACCCGGAACAGCAGCACCAGGACGACGGCCATGACGAGCAGGGCTGCGGCGCCGAGCGTGAGCATCCCGCCCTGGAGGTAGTCGTTGATCTCGGCGAGGAACACCGGTGAGCCGGTGGTGATGACGTCGAAGCCCTCGAGCTCGGCCGTCTCCATGATCTCGACGACGGCTTCGGTCCCGGCGGACAGCGTGTCGAGATCGGCGTTGCCGGTCAACAGGACGCCACCGAGGGCGGTCTGCTGGTTCGGGAACGTGGTCCGCAGGGAACCACGGATCGAGCGGTCCGCATCGGCGGGGGCGGTGACGCCATCATCGCCTTCGGTGTACCCGGTGTTGTCGAAGAGGAGGAACTCGGTCCACGCAGGGTTCGGCAGTTCCTGGTCTTCGATGGCAGTGAGCCGGGAGAGGGTGAGGGCGACGTCCGCCTGGCGGATCGCCTTGGCCTCCTCGTCCGGCTCACGTTCGATCGCGCCGAGGAGCGCGTTGGTGCCGGCGCCGGACTCGACGATCGCCTCGGAGTAGCCCACCGCCGTGGGCGGTGCGAGGACCGAGTACACCTCGGGGATCTGCCGCAGCTCATCCTCGAGGCGCTCGAGCTCGGCGAGGTTGTCCTCGGCGAAGAGGTCGGTGACGTCATATCCCTCGTCGGCGCTGAACAGCAGGATCAGGGTCTCGCCCCCGAAGTCGTCCTGGAAGGCGACGTTGTCGATGGCGATCTGCGAATCGGAATTGAGGTAGCTGTCCTGCCCGGTGGCGAACTCCAACTGCTGCAACCCGAAGGACAGGAGCCCGGTGATGGCCACGGCCAGAGCCACGACCACGTACCAGTACTTCCCCAGCTGGACCCCGGCACTCCTCCAACGGCTCTCCATGTCGGGCGAGCGTACCCGTCAGTAAACCGACAGACCGTGCTCGGTCGATGTCGGGCCCTCGCATAGGGCTCGGTCGACCGGGGTAGGTGCGAATGTCATCACTCCAGGAGGAGACCATGGGACTCATTCGCAAGACGCTGTCGATCTCCACGCTCGGGATCGTGAACTTCAAATCGAAGAAGGACAAGCTCGCCGAAGCCCATGCAGAGCTGGCGCTGTACCGCTCCGATCTCGAGCAGGCCACCGAGAAGCACGCGCTGCTCCGCAGCCGCTTGACCGAAGCCGAGAAACGCGCCGAGGCGGCCGAACTGCACGCCGTGAAGGGCGCCAAGTCGGCTCGTCGCCGGGGTCGCAAGGAGGCGCAGGAGACAGTCGGACGCCGCCAGTTCGCCACCGCTTCCGTTCGCGAGAAGGTCTCGCCCCTGGTCGACTCCACCCTGGAGACGACGCATCGCCTGGCC
>JBPPNA010000098.1:0-24759 GCA_051306355.1 Acidimicrobiales bacterium
GATCGCCCACAACACCGTCACCAGTGGCGCAGCCCGACCGGACACCTCGACGCCGCGACCCTCGGTCCACTCGGGGAGGCCGGCAAAGCCGGACATAAGACGCGTCATGGGACAAGTGTCGTCGCGAACCGAACCGACCTTGAGCTCGGACCGTCGCCATGACGCCTTCAACGGCGCTCTCGGGGAAACCCTGCACGTGGCGGCTGAGCATGCGATCCTCGCAGCGTGACAGCCGAGGGAGACGTGGGAGCGACGCAGCCGGACGGTCCCAGTCGGGGTCGTCGACCGATCCGACGCCGCAGCAGCGACGAGCGCGAGGAGCTGGCCGAGCGCATCGCCGACCGCTTGGACGTGCCCATCACGGCCGCAGGCGTCGTCTTCCTGCTGCTCGTCCTCGCCGAGACGATCTCTGACCCCGAAGGCGTCGTCGGCACCCTCTTCTCCATCACGAGCTGGGTGCTGTGGGCACTCTTCGTCGGCGAGTTCCTGCTGCGTCTCGTCGTCGCGCCCTCGACATCCACGTTCCTGAAACGCAACTGGTGGCAGCTGTTCTTCCTCGCCGTCCCGGCGCTCCGCTTCGTCCGGGCGCTCCGCGTTCTGCGGGCCGCTCGCGTGGGCCGGGTGCTGAGTTCAGCGGTCCGATCGAGCCGGACGGCCGGGCGAAAGCTGTCGAGCCGTCTCGCTGCGCTGGGCGTGGTGACGATCGTGGTCGTCCTCGCCTCCAGCCAGCTCCTGTTCGAGCTCGGCGACTACGGCTCCTACGGGGACGCCCTCGACGATGCTGCCCTGGCGACCATCGCCGGCGAACCGTTCTTCCCGGAGCACGCTGCGCTGCGTGTCGTGCAGATCGTCGTCGTTGCCTACTCCGTCGTCGTCTTCGCGACGCTGGCCGGGACGGTGGGGGCGTTCCTCCTCGAACGCAGGGACGACGATGACCGCCGGCTGAGGGCAGAGACGGTGCGGCTGCCGATCTGATCGACCGTCGATCACGACGCCAAGGGCCGGGCAGGGTCGCCGTCTGGCCACGGAGACCGAACATTCGTGGCTTCGGGTGCACGAGGTGATGCATAGGCCGATGACACGCGGGTCGGGCTGGTTGCGCTCAACGTCAATCGCCGCGGCGTAGACGCTCACGCCGCCAAGAGACCTTGCCGTCTCGCGCTGGTCGTGGATCCGAGGTCCGCAACACAGCACGCCGTAGCCGCGGGTCACTGCGCTCGATGCCGGTGCAGGAATCGGCCGAGTGCCAGATTGAAGGGCACGACCGCGTCGACGTTGCAGACATGGCCGGCGTCAGGTAGCTGGACGAGTTCCGAGCCGCGGATTGCGTCGTGGAGGTCATTGGCGACCCCCGCGGGGGCACGGGTGTCGGCTTCGCCGAAGATGAGCAGCGTCGGCAATCGGATCGTCTCGAGTACGTCCGTCAGGTCCTCTGTGCACGCCCGTGCCATTGCACGCAGGCCAGCAGGATGGAACGACGCCAGCGAGCTCGTGTACTCAGCGATCACTTCCGCTGGCGCAGAGGCCGTGAACATCGTCGGCAGGAGTGCATCGACGAGGTCTTCGGGGGCGAGGTGCGACAGCTCCAGTGCCTGGTCGAGACGCCGGTCGACCTCGTCTGTTGTGAGAGATCCTGCCCAGCCGGCATACGCGCCCACGAGCGTGATCGTCGACGCGAGGTCCTGATGTCGACGGCAGAACTCGATGAGCGTGGCGCCCCCGAACGACAGACCCACCAAGTGGGGTGCTCGCAGTTCGAGGTTGGTGATGAACCCTGCGACGACGTCTGCGAACCCGATCATGCCGAAGTCCTCTGGTGGGTCGTCGGAACCGCCGGCGCCGGGGAGATCCAAGGCGATCACGTCGAACTCACCGGCGAGTCCGTCGAGCTGAGGTCGCCAGGTCGCGCTTCCGTCTCCGACATAGCCGTGAACGAGCACAACCGGCGAACCGCTACCCACCCGTTCATAGGTGATGCGATGGCCGTTCACGACAACGGACGAGCCCATGAAGCCAAGTGTTGCAGGCACCCCGGGGCCGAGCCGAGAGTGGCGCCGGAGACATCGAACACACCGCGTCGGGAGCCGCGAACCTCGACCTCAATGTGCCGATGACCCACCGGCGATGCTGGCGACGCTGCCGACCTTCAAGCGCGGCTCGATGCCCGACGCGTCGCTCGATCGGTGGGTGACAGGCACCGGGAAGGTTGGGCGCTCGGCATGGGCGGATGGGCGGCGCTGGGAGCCAATCGCCTCCCGCAGACGAAGGCTGGAGAGCTACGCAAACGATCGTTGCGTACCGCATACGGTTGGCGACTCATGACGTCACGTTCGCTCCATGCACCCGAGTCGCAGTCGGTCACGTTCGTCGAACTGTTCTTCGATCTCGTCTTCGTCTTCGCTGTCACCCAGATCACCGTCGCCTTGGCGCATGATCTCACGTGGGCAGGTGCGGTCCGGTCCCTGCTCCTGTTCTGGCTGATCTGGTGGGCGTGGACCCAGTTCACCTGGACCCTCAACCCGGCCGACACCACCCATCGCGTCGTGCGCGGCATCACTCTGACCGCCACGGGCACGGCCTTCGTCATGGCGGCGTCGGTCCCGCGCGCCTTCGACGACGATGCTCTGTGGTTCGCCATCCCGTATGTCGTCGTACGTTCGCTGGGGCTGTATCTCCAGGTTCGCGTCGACCGCGAGCGCGACGCGGACGACGCTCATCTGATCAGCCGATGGGCGTGGGCATCGACGGTCGGCCTGGTGCTGGTGCTCGCCGGCGCGCTCGTCGACTCACCCGCACGGAACTGGCTGTGGCTGTTGGTCATCATCGCCGACCTCGGAGCCACGACCGTTGCGGGCCGAGGCAAGACGTGGGACCTGAGCCCGTCGCACGTGGCCGAGCGGCACGGCCTGTTCGTGATCATCGCGCTCGGTGAGTCGCTCATCGTCGCGGGCACTGCTGTCGCCGGGGACGACCGGACCGCCGAGTTGGTGACGGCTGCCCTGGCTTCGGTCGCCGTGGTCTCCCTGCTGTGGTGGACGTACTTCGACTGGTTCAAGGACTCGCTCGAGGCCGGGCTCGAGGCTGCGGCGCCCATGAACCTCGGTCGCCTCACACGCGACGCATACAGCTTGAGCCACTTCCCCTTGGTGTGCGGCATCATCGGCGTCGCCGTCGCCGTCGAGGAGATCATGGTCCACCCCGACGAGCCGGCACCCCAGCAGGTGCTCGTCGCCCTCGCGGCCGGGGTGGCGCTGTTCCTCGGCTCGACGGTCCTCGCGCACTGGCGGATCCACGGCAGCGTCCTGGGCACCCGTGTGGCCATCATCGTGGTGACCGTCGTGGTGGTGCTCGTGTCGCCCGAGTGGCTGCCGTTCTGGCCGCTCCTGGCCGTGGTGGTGGGCGTGGTGGTCCTCGTCGTTCTCGAGCGCCATCGGACGCCCGATGGCTCCTCCGAGCCTCGCGAAGCGCTGGCCTGACGGCCGCGGCGGCTCAGAGGTTCGAAGTCCAGGCGGCGTGCCGCAGGCGAACACGACCCAGGTGTCGGCGACGTCGAACGCTGGGTCGCGGGCTGATTCGCGCCTGGCTCCCGGACGATGGTCGGGCTCGCCCTCGAACCGGGCGGTTCGGTGTGAACTGTTACCTTCGGTGGCATGCGGGCCATCGTCCTCGGCGCACTGCGCGTCGAGCGCGACGGCCACGAGATCAGCCTCGAGGCCCCCAAGGATCGGGCCGTCCTGTCGCTGCTCGCGCTGCGCGCCCCGGATCCGGTGGCGGACGACGAGCTGATCGATGCGGCGTGGGGTCCCGATGCGGGAGCGGAGATGTACCCGATGCTGGCCTCGTCGCTCGAGCGCCTCCGTGCCACGCTGGGCGAGGATCGCGTCGTGCGCGAGCCAGGAGGTGGGCATCGGCTGGCGGTCGAGCCCTCCGACATCGACGTGAACCAGTTCGTCTCGGCCATCGCGGTCGCCGCCGCCGACCGACCCGACCGCGCCCAGTGGTTGACCTCCGCCCTCGCCCTCTGGCGCGGACCCCCGCTCCCCGATCTCGCCGACGGCTCCCGGGCCCAGCAGGAAGCGGCGGCCCTCGAGCAACAGCGGTTGGACACCGAGGAGGAGCTGGTCGAGGCGCTGCTCGACGAGGGTCACGTCGACGAGGCGATCGCCCACCTCGAGCACCAGGTCCACGCCCAACCGCTGCGGTTGCGTCGATGGGCGCTGACGATCGTCGCGCTCGTGCAGGCCGGACGGGTCGCCGACGCCCGCCACGCGGAGCGCCGGGCAGGGGACATCCTCAGTGCCGAGGCCTACCGCGAGCTCGGCGCCGCCATCGACGACCGTGGGATCCGTGGTCAGCTGCGGGAGCAGGCGGACGCCGATCCGGGGTCGGCGGCGACCGTACTGCGGACCTTCGTGTTCACCGACATCGAGGGCTCAACGATCAAGTGGGAGCATCACCCCGAGGTCATGGGAACGGCATTGGAGCTGCACGACCGGCTGGTCCGCGAGATCTGCGCCCGTCACGGCGGCGAGTGCTTCACCCACCTCGGTGACGGGTTCGGCCTGGCCTTCGTCCGCCCCACGGACGCGCTTTCGGCGTCGACCGAGATCCAGGAGACGATTGCCAGGACCGACTGGCCGCCCGAGACGCCACTGCGGGTGCGCATCGGGATCCACTTCGGCATGGCCGCGCGTCGCGACGGCAACTACTTCGGTCCACCGGTCAACGCGTGCGCCCGGATCAACTCGATCGCCCACGGCGGCCAGTCGCTGGTGTCGGCGGCGACGGTCGAGCTCATCGGCGCTGCGGCCTCCACCACCCCGGTCGGCTCCTATCGGTTGCGGGGCGTCGAGGGCCCGGTCGCAGTCCACCAGGTCGGCGGGGGCGACTTCCCGCCGCCCCGCGGCACCGACCCCACCCGGACCAACCTGCCGGTCGCGAACGCGCCCATCGTCGGTCGTGCTGACGCGGTCCACGCGGTCCGCCGGCAGCTCACCAACGCACCCGTGGTGACCATCGTCGGTGCCGGCGGGTCGGGCAAGACCCGCCTCGCCGTGGAGGTCGCGCACGAGGAGCTCCTGACCAGGAAGGCCGGTGCCTACTTCGTCGAGCTGGCCGGTGTGCGCGACCCCCTCGACGTGCCGGCCGCGGTGGCCGGGTCGCTTCGGCTGTCGATCGGACCCGACGGGCCCCTCGCTGCGTTGCTCGACCACGTGCGATCCAACGACGTGCTCGTCGTCATCGACAACTGCGAACACCTGCTCGACGCGGTCGCCGATCTGGCCGAGACGTTCAGCCGCGTGGACGGCGACGCCCGGGTGCTGGCAACGAGCATCCAGGCGCTGGGCGTCGACGGCGAGCGCGTGCACGTCCTCGAGCCCCTCGACGCCGGCGGGATCCACAGCCCCGCGGTGCAGCTCCTCGTGGACTGCGCCCGCCGGACGTCACCGGCATTCGAGCTCCGCCCGGACGACGAGTCCCTGGCGATCGACATCTGCCGACGACTCGACGGCCTCCCGCTCGCCATCGAGTTGGCGGCCAGCCGGCTCGGGCTGTTGAGCCTCGAGGACCTCGGCACGCACCTCGACGACCGGTTCGGGGTGCTCCGCGGGGGCCGGCGTCGCGCCCGCACCATGGAAGAGACCGTCGCCTGGAGCTACGACCTGCTCGAAGCTGACGAACAGCGCAGCTTCCGGTTCCTCGGGGTCTTCGCCGGCGCCTTCGACCTCGCCGCCGCAGCTGCGATCCTCGGCACGGACGAACTCGACGCCCTCGACCGACTCGACGGTCTCGTGGCCAAGTCGCTCGTCCTCGTCGACCACTCGGCGCACCGGCACCGGTTCCGGTTGCTCGAGACGCTGCGCGCGTACGCGCGGCTCCGATCTGCGGAGCACGACGAGGTGGACGCGGCGCGCGATCGCCACCTCGCTCTCCACGTCGACGCCTACGTCCCCGAGGACGGCACGGTCCTCATCCCATCCCGCGACGTGGTCACCGCTCGCAGGGTGCACAGCGACCTGGTCGCGGCCTACGACCATGCCACCACGACCGAGCGCTGGGCCGACGCCGCCCGGCTGTCGTTCCTGCTGACCAGCGTGTCGGCCATGACAAGCACCGGCGTGCCCACGGGTCTGGAGGCGACAAGCGGGCGCTTCGATGCCGACCATCCGATCGGGGGCATGTTGGTGGTGGCCAAGCTCCTCCGCGCCGTGGCCGTCGACGACTGGAACACGGCCATCGCCACCGCACAGGAGGCCACGCAGAGCTCGTTGCCCGCGGTCGCCGGCACCGGCTGTTGGCTGCTGGGATTCACCAGCGCGATGGTCGACGGCCCTGCGACCGAGCCCATGCTCGCCCACGCCGCCCGGCACCTGGCCGAGATCGAGCCGGGGTCGCACAACGCTCGCAGCGTCAGTGCAGGGATCACCTACACGCGGGCGGCACCGGCGGCCATGCGCGGCGACGTCGAGGCGGCCCGGGCCGCATGCCGTGCCTGGTACGAGGCCGGGCCCTACGCCGAGCTCGTGGCCACCGAGCCCCACCTGCTGGCCGAGCTGGCCGTCGTCGAGATCATCGACGGGCGCGTCATCGTCGCCGCCGACCTGCTCGACCGGGACGATGTCGACGAGTTCCTCCAGGCGTCGTCCGTGGTCGTGAAGGTCGCCGCCCTCGCCCTGGGCGGCGAGATCGATGCCGCCATCACGCTGGCTGTCCCCTTCTCCCGGGAGGCGCTCCTCGGACGGGTGACCCGCATGGCCAACGACGCGCTCGTCGGACTGGCGGCGATCCTCATCGCCGACGGAGACCACGACGGTGGGCGAGACCTGTTGCGTGCCGCTCGCGGGGCTCGGGCGCCGCACATCGGGCTCCTCGCCGGCCACCTCGCCGATCGGATCGACAGCCGGCAGGCGATCCAGGCCGACCGTGGGGATCCCGTGTTCGATCGGGCCGACGCCCGCGTCGATCTGGAGGCGGCGCTGGAGCTTCCGATCTTCAGGTGAAGCGCGGCCAGGCCCGCGGCGTGCGATGTAGGTCTTCCCGGCAGGACAGCACCTCGGTCGTCACACCCGGCACCGATTGCAAGAGAACTTGACACGTGGGTCGATGTGTCGGATAGTACGGGATCTACCACTTTGCGTGATGGTCACTGCAGGGTTCGAGAGTCACGAGGCGGCGGAGCAGTGACGGATCACGACGGGAGCAGATCGACGGCACGCGGGGTCCGTGGCTCGGCCCCGCCCCACGTGCGGCGGGGTTTGCGGTTGCTGGGGCTGGCTGCCACCACGATCGTCGCAGGGTCGGCCATCGGTCTTCGCGCCGACGCCGAGCGCGTGGGCCCGACCGTCCTCGATCTTCCGTCTGCCCTGGCCTGGGTGTTCGCGGTCGTCGGGGTCCTTTCGCTGATCGGAGGCCGTCAGCGCGGGCGACAACTCGACAGCGTGGTCGAGGCGATGCTGGTGACGGTCCCGGTCGCCTACCTGGCGATCCCCGCGGTCCTCGACGACCGACCCACCACGGTCTCGGCCGCGGCCGGCATGGTGACGATCGCCGTCATCGCTGCCGACGTGATCCTCGTGGTCCTGGCCGCAGAGCTCCTCCGACTGCAGCAGCGGCGCCGTCCGGTGTCCGCGCTGCTGGTCCTCGCCGGTGCGTGCTGCATCCTCGGCCTCCACGCCGCTCGCGCCGGAATCCTGCTGGGGGGAGGGACGACCTCGGGCCGGAGCGACCTGGCCGTGCTGCTCGGTGTGCTCCCCGCGTTGCTGTGGCTGGCGGCCTCGCTGCACCCCGACGGACGCCTGCACGACGGGCCGATGGCCACGTCGCCGACCGCGCTGACCCCCCTGCGGGTGGGGATCGTCGCCGTCGCCGTCGCCGTCGGGCCCGTCGTCCTGGCTCTGCGGACGAATGCGGGCCGGACCGAGGACCTGTTGACGCTGACGGTGGGTGCCATCGCCGTGGCCGGCGTGGCCGTGGCCTACCTCGTCCGACTGGTCGAGCAGCGAGCCCGCATCGAGTACCTCGCCCTGCACGACGACCTCTGCGGCATCCCCAACCGCGTGCTGCTGGGGGACCGGATCGCGTCCGCACTCGCCCAAGCCCCCCGCGAGGGCAGCCGGGTGGCCCTGCTGTTCCTCGACCTCGATCGGTTCAAGACGATCAACGACAGCCTCGGCCACGCGGCCGGCAACGACCTGCTGCGGGCGGCGGCGACCCGCCTGACCGAGACGGTGCGCAGCGGCGACACCGTGGCCCGACTCGGCGGTGACGAGTTCGCCGTGCTCCTCCCGGGTGTCGACGACCCCGACACCCCGGCCACGGTGGCGGAGAAGGTGCTCGATGCCTTCCGGGTGCCCTTCGAGATCGCCGGCCGCCAGCTGTTCGTCAGCCCGAGCATCGGGGTGTCGCTGCACCCGGACGACGCCCGGGACGCCGAGGAACTGCTTCGGAACGCCGATGCCGCCATGTACCGGGCCAAGGAGAACGGCCGGAACACCTTCGAGCTCTACACCCGGGCCCTCAACGAGCGGGCTCACCAACGCCTCTCCCTCGAGTCCAGCCTGCACAAGGCCGTCGAGCGGGAGGAGCTGGTCATGCACTACCAGCCGAAGGTGGACCTGCGTTCTGGCCAGATCGTGGGGATGGAGGCGCTCATGCGGTGGGAGCACCCGGAGCTCGGGCAGCTGCTCCCCGGCGAATTCATCCCGCTGGCCGAGGAGAACGGCCTCATCGTGCCGCTGGGCGAGTGGGCGCTCGAGCAGGCCTGTCGCCAGACCCGGGCGTGGGCCGACGAGGGCCACACCGCCCTGACGGTCGCGGTCAACCTCTCGGCGCGCCAGTTCCAGCACCAGGAGGTGGGGGACATGGTGGCCCGGGTCCTGCGGTTGACCGGCCTGGATCCGGCCTCGCTGGAGCTGGAGCTGACCGAGAGCCTCGTCCTCCAGGACCCCGAGGCGGTGATGGCCACGCTGCACGACCTGAAGGCCATGGGGGTCAAGTGCTCGATCGACGACTTCGGCACCGGGTACAGCGGGCTGCAGTACCTGACCCGCTTCCCCATCGACAAGCTGAAGATCGACCGCTTCTTCGTGAGCGAGATCTCCAACGGCGGCGGGAACGCCCGCATCGTGGCCGCGGTGATCGCCCTGGCGCACGGCCTCCGGCTGGAGGTCATCGCCGAGGGCGTGGAGAGCGACGAGCAGCGGCGGTTCCTGCTCGAGCACGGCTGTGACGAGATGCAGGGGTTCCTGTTCAGCCAGGCCATCCCCGCGATGGCGTTCGAGGCGTTGCTCCCTGGGCTACCGGTGCACGTGTCACCGGCCGGCGCGTCTCACTCGACGGTGAACCTCAGGCCGGCCTCGGCCATGCGGTCGATCACGCCCAGTCCCAGGGCCGTCGCCGGCGTGAGGAAGCCGGCGCCGTCGGGGACATCGGCGCCGGGGTCGGCCATTGCCAGTGCGGCCTCGCCGATCATGGTGGCGGTGGACTTGTAGCCGGGGTGGCCGTCGGCCTCCACCACCACGTCCTGGGTACCGCCGCGAGCGTCGCTGGCCCGGATGTCGAGCCGATACGTCCATGCATCGAGATCCTCCGGCCGGGGACCGTCACCCGCCTTCGGGCCCACCTTGAGCAGGAAGTCGGCGACCGGACGTCGTACGCGCGCCGGGATCCGGCCCATGGCGCCGAACCCCACCGAGAGCACTGACAAGGAGACCGCCGTCGCCGCCGCTGCCGGCTTCGGGACGGTGGACTCGGTCACCGTTCCCTCGCGATAGACGAAGTCGGGGGCGAAGATCGGATCGTCGGAGTCCCGCAGGAGTGAGGCGGTGCGGTGGACCACGGCGGGATTGAGGAACGGCGACGGGAACATGGGTCCCAGCCACTGCCGGGTCGCAGAATGCTTGCGCGGGCGGAGGTCGTAGCGTCCGCTCGCGGTGGACGACGCCGTATCGAGGACGTAGGGATCGACGAACGCCGCGCCTGGCCCGCGCCGGATGGCCTCGACGCCACTGATGAAGGTGCCGCCGGAGACTGCGTCGGTGACCGCGGACATCGGGTTCGTGGACGTGATCGACACACCCACGTCCACGTCGACCACCGTCTCGCCCGTTCGCTCGTGGAGCGTGTGCGCAGCGAGCAGCGCTCCGAGGTCGAAGGGAAGTGCCTCGA
Organism: Acidimicrobiales bacterium; assembly: GCA_051306355.1. GTDB lineage: Bacteria > Actinomycetota > Acidimicrobiia > Acidimicrobiales > Salinilacustritrichaceae > Salinilacustrithrix. Next base: position 10,168 of record JBPPNA010000098.1, read on the forward strand.
ACCCGGCCGTGGGCACGATGCGGGCACCGCTGTGCGTGGCCACGTCGTCGTAGCGGTCGATCATGGTGCGGACCCAGTCGGTCTCGCCGGTGAGGTCGAGCTCGGCCACGCCGTGGTCGGCGCAGGCCCGGTAGACGGGCTCGCCGTAGCGAGCGTACGGGCCGACGAGGTTGGCGATCACGGTGGCACGCCGAACCATGGCGTCGATGGTCGCCTCGTCTTCGACGTCGGCGATGAGCACCGCGTCCGGTCGAGCGGAGAGCCCGGACAGCACCTCGTCGATGCGGGCCCTGCTCCGACCGGCCACGCCCCAGGTCAGTCCCAGCTCCGGTGCACGGCGGGCGAGGTGTCTGGCGACCTCCCTGCCGGTGACGCCAGTGGGTCCGAACAGCACGACATCGAGATCAGCCATCGCAGCAGCGTGACAGCCCGGGACCGCTACCGTCACGTCCATGTGCGGTCGATTCGTCTCATCCTCGCCGCCCGACGAGCTGGCGGCGTACTTCGGCGTCGACCAGGTGGCCGAGACGGTGCTCCAACCGAACTACAACGTGGCGCCCACCCAGGACGTGTACGCCGTGGTGGAGGACGAGGACACCCGCCACCTCGACGCCTTCTTCTGGGGGCTCGTGCCGTCGTGGGCCAAGGACGCCAAGATCGGATCCCGGATGATCAACGCCCGGGCCGAGACCCTCGCGGAGAAGAATGCGTACAAGTCATCGTTTGCCAAGCGCCGGTGCCTGATCCCTGCCGACGGGTTCTACGAGTGGAAGAAGCTGGGTCCGGGCAAGAAGCCGAAGAAGCAGCCCATGTTCGTGCGCCGGACCGACGGTGCGCCCCTCGCCTTGGCGGGACTCTGGTCGGTGTGGCGCGGTCCCGACAAGGACCAGGAGCCGTTGCGTTCGGTCACCATCGTGACCACCACGCCGAACACCACCATGGCCGGCGTCCACGACCGGATGCCGGTGATCGTGCCCGAGGCCGACTGGGGCAGCTGGCTCGACCGCGACGACCACGACCTCGGCGCGCTCCAGGAGCTGCTCGTGCCGGCGTCCGACGAGCTGCTCGTCATCCATCCCGTGTCCACCCAGGTGAACAACGTGCGCAACAACGGACCGGACCTGCTCGAACCGGTGGACGAGCTGCCCGTCGAGGCGGGCTGATCCACCCCGCCGGATCCTTCGGGTCAGATGCGAGGATCGTGGCCGGCGGTGCGCAGCGCGTCGACGATCGCGTCCCGGGCCGCGTCCATCTCGGCCGGATCAGGGTCGGTGGCAGCGTTGGCGAAGTCCAGGTCGTGCACGTCGTCGATGGGCACGACGTGGAGGTGGACGTGCGGCACCTCGAGCCCGGCGATCATGAGACCCACACGGGTGGGGGAGAAGGCGTCCTGCTGGGCGCGACCGATGTGCTGGCTGACCCGCATGAGATGGGCGTTGAGCTCGGGATCGAGGTCGAGCCAGTGATCGACCTCGTCGATCGGCACCACGAGCGTGTGGCCCCGTTGCAGCGGGTTGATGGAGAGGAAGGCGACGCAGTGGTCGTCGCGCCAGACGAACCTGCCCGGGAGCTCCCCGTCGATGATCATCGTGAACACGGTGGCCATGACCGCCAGTGTGGCATCGTCCTGCGGCCTAGTCTCCGCCCATGTCCGACACGCCGCAGTCGCCGGAGGAACCGGTGACCCCAGATCCCGTGGGTGGCAGTCGGGTGGGCGACGAACCCGTGGTCGACGAAGTCGTCGAGGCCGTCTCCGGCGAGGACCGGATCCTGACGATCCCGAACATCATCACGTTTGTCCGCCTCTGCGCCCTCCCGGTGTTCGTGTACCTGCTCTTCGGGGCAGAGGACCGCTTTGCCGCCGGATGGGTCCTCTTCGGCATCGGTTCCACGGACTGGCTCGATGGATATCTCGCCCGGCGCCTGGGCCAGGTCACCACGGTCGGCAAGGTCCTCGATCCCGTCGCTGACCGCCTCCTCTTCTTCGTCGGGGGTGCCTCGATCCTCATCGACGGCTCGATCCCGATCTGGGTCGCCATCCTCGTGCTGGTGCGCGAGGTCGCGGTGGCCATCGGCACCCTGGCCCTCGCCGGCATGGGTGCGGCCCGGATCGACGTGACCTGGGCCGGGAAGGCGGCCACCTTCCTCCTGATGGGAGCGTTGCCCGCCTTCCTCGTCAGCTACAGCGACTCCTCGGCGGCTGACGCCTACGGCATCCTGGCCTGGTCGGTGGCCATCCCGGGCCTCGTGCTGTCGTACTACTCGGCGTTGCTCTACCTGCCCCTCGGTCGCACGGCCCTCGCCGAAGGGAGGGCCGCTGGTGCCCTGGAATCGGACGAGGCCTCAGGGTGAGGTGCAGGTCGAGACATTGATGCCGGCCCGCGAACGATCCGATAGCCTCCGCGCCATGAACGTGCCCGACGATCTGCGGTACTCGTCCGATCACGAGTGGCTCCGGACAGACGGGTCCCGGGTCCGGGTCGGTATCACCGACTACGCCCAGGACGCGCTCGGCGACGTGGTCTTCGTGGACCTGCCCGAGGTGGGTGCCACGGTCACCGCGGGTGAGGCCGTGGCCGAGGTCGAGTCGACCAAGTCCGTGTCGGACATCTTCGCCCCCGTGAGCGGCACCATCGCCGAGGTCAACGCCGATCTGACCGACGCGCCCGAGCGGCTCAACGAGGACCCCTACGGCGACGGGTGGCTGTTCGTGATCGAACCGTCCGATGAGGCCGGCTCGCTCCTCGACGCTGCGGCCTACCAAGCCCTGATCGACGGCTGAACCGGTGGCTGATCTCGTCTTCTGCAACCGCTGCGGCCACGGCAACCCGCTGGGATCGAACTTCTGCTCGTCCTGTGGCGGAGGGCTCGAGTACCGCAAGGGTGAGGATTCCACCATCTCCTTCCATCCCGACACCGCGCTCGAGGGTGCCGAGGACGTCGAGGTCGACGTCCACGAGCTGCCTGAAGGCGTCGGAGCGCTGGTGGTGCGCCGGGGCCGCAACGCCGGCAGCCGCTACGTGCTCGATTCCGACGTCACCACCGCAGGACGGCATCCCGAGAGCGACATCTTCCTCGACGACGTCACCGTGTCCCGCCGCCACGTCGAGATCCGGCGCAGCGGGAGTGACTACACCGTGTCCGACGTCGGCTCCCTCAACGGGACCTACGTCAACCGCGAGCGCGTCGACGAGGGTCCCCTCGTGGACGGTGACGAGCTGCAGATCGGCTCGTTCAAGCTGGTGTTCGTCCACGGCGGCGCGTGACCGGCGATGGCCGACCGCGCCCACCTCTCCATCGGTGAGGTCCTCTCGCTCGTGCAGGAGGACTTCCCCGATGTCACCATCTCGAAGATCCGTTTCCTCGAATCCCAGGGTCTGCTCGACCCGGAGCGGACGCCGTCGGGCTATCGCAAGTTCTACGAGGGCGACATCGAGCGACTGCAGTGGATCCTCATCCAGCAGCGCGATCACTTCCTGCCGCTGAAGGTCATCCGCGAGCGTCTCGACGAGTGGGATGCCACCGGGAACCGCCCCGATTCGCAGCGCCAGACCCCCGACGCCGAGGACCTGCCCGGCGGTGTCGGTGACGACGCGACCGGGGACGCCGTCGATGACGGGGCCTCGACTGCCGAGCCTGATCCCCGTCACGCCGCGACGTCGCTCGCTGCCACTTCGGCGGTGGAGTTGCTGGCGCACCCGGAACCGGACCCTGACGGTGGCCCCGAACATGCGGCGCAGGTCGCCATGGAGGCAGCCCCACGGGCCCCGGAGCCGTCCGTGCCGCGTAGCCAGCGCAGCGGCCCGGATGCCGAGGACCTCCGGGTCGGCCCGTCGGCGACGTCGCTGACGACCGAGGAGCTTGCGGCCCGGGTGGGCGTCCCGGCGTCGGTCATCACCGAGCTCGAGAGCTACTCCCTGATCGAGTCGAAGCGCATCGGGCCGGAGTCGTACTTCGAGCCCGGCGCCGTTCCCGTCGTGGAGGCGTGCCGCACCTTCCTCGACCACGGTGTGGAGGTGCGGCACCTACGCATGTACAAGATCGCCGCGGAGCGCGAGGCCGGCATGTTGGAGCAGCTGGTGATGCCGCTGCTCAAACAGCGAAATCCCGACGCCCGTACGCGGGCGGTCGACACGGTGCGGTCGCTCTCCGAGGTCGGCGGCACCCTCCACGCCGCCCTCCTTCGGGCGGCATTGCGCGAGACCCTGCGCTGACTCGACGCGGGGACGACTCCGGTGGCCCGGCGGTAGGGTGGCGCCGATGACGGTTGAGATGGAGCTGGTCGGAGTCCGCGTCGACATGCCCTCCAACACCCCGGTGTTGCTGCTCCGGGAACAGGAGGGAGAGCGTCGACTCCTGTCGATCATGATCGGCGGACCCGAGGCCCAGGCCATCGCCTTCGCCCTCGACGGCGTCGAGACCCGGCGGCCCATGACCCACGACCTCATCACCATGTTGATCGACGAGCTCGACGCCCGCATCGATCGCATCGTGATCTCCGCCCTCCGGGACGACATCTTCTACGCCGACATCGTGCTCGAGGCCCAGGACGACACCCACGTCGTGTCCGCTCGACCGAGCGACGCCATGGCCATCGCCGTCCGCGTCGGGACCCCGGTGTATGCCGAGGAGGCCGTCCTGGCCGAGGTCGGTTACATCGAGACGGTCGACGACGAAGACGAGGACGACGGTCGCGACGCCGACGAGGTGGTCGAGGAGTTCCGCGAGTTCATCGACCAGGTGAACCCAGAGGACTTCGCGTCCTGATCGCCGGCGGTCCCAGATCGTCCGTTGACCCAGATCGTCCGTTGACCCAGATCGTCCGTTGACGCGGCGCGCGGCCGGTCGTACGCTTCCCCGCACGACACTGCCGTAATTTCGTCGGTGTCGTGCACGTGGGTCACCAGGTCCACCGCGGACGAGGAGCACGCACATGGCAGCAATCGAGGTCGACGGGTTCTCCGGCAAGCGGGCTGCAGAGATCGTGGGAATCACCTACCGGCAGCTGGACTACTGGGCCCGGACCGACCTGATCCGTCCGTCGCTCACCGATGCCAGCGGGTCGGGGACCCGGCGTCGCTACAGCTACAAGGACCTCCTCGAGCTCAAGGTCATCAAGCGTCTGCTCGACGCCGGCATCAAGCTGGAGTCGATCCGCGACGCATTCGTGTACCTGCGCGAGCGGTTGGGCGAGAACGTGGCGTCTGCCCACCTGGTGATCAGTGGCACGAGCGCCGTGTTGGTCCGCGAAGGCGAACTGGTCGACGTGGTGAATCGCTATCAGGGCCAGGGCGTGCTCAACCTGCTCCCCATGGACGGGGTGCTCCAAGAGCTCGACGCCGCCGTGGCAGAGCTCAGCCCACCGGCTGGTGTGCGAGCCGGGACCTCCGTCGACGGCATCGCCCAGGCCTGACGACGGGTTGAAGCACTCCCCGCTCGACGCCGAGCACCGCGCCCTCGGGGCGAAGATCGTGCCCTTCGGCGGCTGGGACATGCCGCTCGCGTACGCAGACGGCACCGTGGCCGAGCACCGCGCCTGTCGGACGGCCGCCGTGGTCTTCGATGTGTCCCACCTCGGCACGGTTCGGGTGACCGGCCCCGATGCCTTCGATCGGCTCCAGGACACCTTGACCAACGATCTGCGTCGCATCGGTCCGGGCCGGGCGCAGTACACCCACCTCCTCGATGCCGAGGATGCCTCGGTCGTCGACGACATCATCGTGTGGTGGGTCGCCGAAGACCGCTTCGACGTCATTCCCAATGCCTCGAACACCGACGGCGTCCGTGCTGCGATCGGGGGAGAGGACGTCACCGCGACCCGAGCAGTGCTCGCCCTGCAAGGACCTGACGCTCGCGATCTCCTGCGGTCGGTCGTAGCCCCTGCTGCGGACGTGGCCCGCTTCGGGGTGGCCGAGTTCGAATGGGACGGAGCGACATGCACCGTCGCCGGAACCGGATACACGGGCGAAGACGGCCTCGAGTGCGCCGTGCCCGTCGAGGTCGCACCATCGTTCTGGCACGCGATACTCGCTTCGGGGTTCACGCCCGCCGGGCTCGGGGCCCGCGACACCCTCCGCCTCGAGGCCGGGCTCCCGCTGCACGGAAATGAGCTCGGCCCGGGGATCACGCCGCTGCAGGCCGGGCTCGGCTGGGTCGTCCGCTGGGACACCGAGTTCAGGGGCAAGGATGCCCTCCAGATCGAGCGGGACCAGGGACCGGCCCGCCGGCTCCGGGGGATGGTGACCGAGGGCAGGCGCCCGCCTCGCGCCGGCAACGACGTGCGCATCGACGGCGAAGTGGTCGGCACCGTCACCAGCGGCAACTTCTCCCCGATGCTCGAGACCGGCATCGCCCTCGCCTTCCTGCCGCCCGAGGTGGAGGACGGTTCGTCCGTCGTCGTCGACGTCCGGGGCAGTGATGTGGCGGCATCCGTGAAGAAACCCCCCTTCTGGCCCTAGGGTTCACCGACATGACGCACCGATCCTTGTGGAAGCTCGTCCTCGCCCTCGTCGGGGTCCTGTCCCTGTTACTCGGCGCATGCGGCGATGACGACGACGATGCCACCTCCGGCGACGCAGAGACCGTCGAGAACGACGAGAGCGCGTCCGATGCCGGGGACGGCGATGTCGAAGAGGCCGCCGAGGACGCCGTAGAGGGCGAGATCGATGCCATGTTCGACGGCGACTGCGCCTTCCTGGGCCAGTTCGCCGGCGCCGGTTTCGAGGAGGGGTTCGATCCCACCGCCGCACTGACCGGGGGTGACGCCGGCGAGGCGTTCGCGCTCCTGGCCGAGCAGTTCGAAGAGGTCGCGGACGCGGCACCGGGCGAGATCGAGGATTCCTTCGCGACGCTGGCCGAGGGCATGGGATCGTTCGCCGACGCATTCGCCGGCATCGACTTCAGTGACCCTTCCAGCATCGACCCCGAGGCGCTGGAGACACTCGAGGCATTCGAGGACGGTCCGGGCGCAGAGTTCGAGGCCGCCAGCGAAGAGGTGTCCGCCTGGATCGAGGAGAACTGCGCCGTCGAGGGCTGAAGTCCGGCCGTCGCGGACCCGCCCGGTAGCCTTGCCGCGACATGGCAGAGGTCTGGCCCGGTCGGGCGTACCCACTGGGCGCCACCTACGACGGGGCCGGCACCAACTTCAGCCTCTTCTCCGAGATCGCCGATCGGATCGAGCTGTGCCTGTTCGACGATGGGGAGGAATCCCGGTACGAGATCGTGGAGGTCGACGCCCACTGCTGGCACGCGTACCTGCCCGGGATCGTGCCCGGCCAGCGCTACGGCTGGCGGGTGCACGGCCCGTGGGACCCGGCCAACGGCCACCGCTGCAACCCCGCCAAGTTGCTCGTCGATCCCTACGCCAAGGCGGTGGCCGGATCGGTGGACTGGGACGAGTCCTGCTTCTCGCATCGCTTCGACGACCCGCTCGCGCCGAACGAAGCGGACAGTGCACCGCACGTGCCGAAGGCGGTGGTGGTCAGTCCGTACTTCGACTGGGGCAACGACCACGCCCCGGGCATCGCCCTCGAGGACACGATCATCTACGAGGTCCACGTCAAGGGTTTCACGCAGACGCTGCCGGGCGTGCCCGAGGAACTCCGGGGCACCTACGCCGGCCTGGCCCACCCCGCAGCCGTCAAGCACCTGCAGAAGCTCGGGGTGACCTCGGTCGAGTTGCTGCCAACCCACCAGTTCGTCCACGACCACTGGTTGATGGAGAAGGGACTGCAGAACTACTGGGGGTACAACTCGATCGGGTTCCTCGCGCCGCACAACGGCTACGCCGCGTGGGGGGACACGGGCGCACAGGTGCAGGAGTTCCGCCACATGGTGAAGGCGCTCCACGATGCTGGCCTCGAGGTGATCCTCGATGTCGTCTACAACCACACGGCCGAGGGCGACCACGAAGGACCGACGCTGTCGTTCAAGGGGATCGACAACGCTGCGTACTACCGCCTGGAAGAGGGCGACCTGGCCCGATACCGCGACTACACCGGCACCGGGAACTCGATGAACATGCGCCACCCCCACGTGCTGCAGCTCATCATGGACTCCCTGCGCTACTGGGTCACGGAGATGCACGTCGATGGCTTCCGATTCGACCTGGCCGCCACCCTGGCCCGGGAGCTGCACGAGGTCGACCGCCTCTCGGCCTTCTTCGACCTCATCCAGCAGGACCCGGTGGTGTCGCGGGTGAAGCTCATCGCCGAGCCGTGGGACCTGGGGGAGGGGGGCTACCAGGTGGGCAACTTCCCGCCACTGTGGTCGGAGTGGAACGGCAAGTTCCGTGACACGGTGCGCGACTACTGGCTCCAACAGCACACCGCCGCGCTGCGAGACTTCGGCTACCGGTTCACCGGCTCGTCCGATCTCTACGAGGCGTCGTCACGGCGCCCGTCCGCATCGGTGAACTTCGTGACGGCGCACGACGGCTTCACCCTCGCCGATCTCGTCCGCTACGACCGCAAGCACAACGAGGCCAACGGTGAGGACGACCGAGACGGCACCGACGACAACCGATCGTGGAACCACGGGGTCGAGGGCCCGACCCACAACGTCGCCATCGAGACCATGCGGCGCCGCCAGCAGAAGAACCTCCTGGTGACCCTCCTGTGCTCCCAGGGCGTCCCCATGCTCCTCGGGGGGGACGAGCTCGGACGTCACCAACAGGGCAACAACAATGCCTACTGCCAGGACAACCAGATCTCCTGGTATGACTGGGCCGAGACCGACGTGGAGCTGCTCTCCTTCACCCGCCGGCTCATCGCCCTGCGGCGCGACCACCCTGTCTTCCGGCGTCGTCGTTGGTTCCAGGGGCGTTCGATCCACGGCACCGATGCGCGCGACATCAGCTGGCTCCGTACCGACGGGTCGCCGATGACCCACGACGATTGGATCGACGCGGACGCCGCCGCGATCGGGATCTTCCTCAACGGTGATGCCATGCCGTCGGTCGATCGCCGGGGTGAGCCCATCGTCGACGACAGCTTCCTCCTGCTGTTCAACCCCACGCCCGACGATCTGGATTGGCAGCTGCCCGGCTCACCCATCGGTGAACGGTGGGAGCTCGAGCTGTCCTCGGACGAAGAGCTCGCGCCGGGAACCGTGATCCGCGACGACCTCGAGGTGACCGGCCGCTCGGCCACCGTCCTGCGCCGCCTGGACTGATCGCTGCGTGCCTGGGACAGTGCTCGTCCCGGAGTCGGCCCTCGATGACGGCGGCGACGTGGACGAGGTCACCGTGCGGCGCCACGTGGCACCGCTGCTCGCCGTCTGAGCCGATCCTCAGGCCAGCTGGCGGGCGATGGTGCCGGCGTCGTAGTAGAGGCGCTGGTTCACCATGCGGCTACCGTCGAATTCGAAGATGGCGGCCATGCGGGCCTTGAACCGGCGCCCGCTCGGCTCGACCCCGTGCAGGTCGCCGAGGTGAGTGCCGGTCATCCAGTGCTCGGACACCACGGCGGCGTCGCTGTGATGATGACAGATGACCTCGAAGTGCTGGTCTGGGAACGACCGGCGGCGCTCCTCGAGATAGGCGCGCACGGCGTCGCTGCCGTCGAGCACCCGCCCAGATGCGATGAGCTCGATGCGGGGTCGCTCGAACGTGGCCACGACGCCGTCGATGTCGCCAGCGTTGTGGGCCTCCAAGTGGACACGGAGGACGCGCTCTCGCTCCTCACGGAGCTTGTCACTGATGGGGACGACGCCAGCCAGGGGAACCACCCGCCTCAGTCGAGGAGATCGGGCTGGTCGTGGACGATCTTGTCGTAGAGGGGCTGGAAGCTGAACCAACCGGCGAAGTTCGAGCCCACCTGGCTGTAGGCCTGCGACGCGCCCTCGTCGTCGATCATGACCGGGGTGCCGGCAGCCTCGGCCAAGAGCTGGACCTCGCAGGAGCGTTCCATGGAGATGAACCACCAGGCCGCCTCGTCGACGGATCCGCCCACGGTGAGGAGGCCGTGGTTGCGAAGGATGGCGGCCTTGTTGTCGCCCAGCGCATGGGCGATCCGCTTGCCCTCCTCGACGTCGAGCACCACGCCGGTGTAATCGTCGAAGAGCGCATGGTCGTTGTAGAAGGCGCAGACGTCTTGGGTGATCGGATCGAGCGTGCGTCCGAGCGTGGACCAGGCCCGACCGCTCTTCGAGTGCGTGTGGGCGGCGGCAACGGCATCGGGCCGGGCCTGGTGGATCTGGCTGTGGATGGCGAATGCCGCTTGGTTGACCGGCCAGTCGCCCTCGACCACGGCGCCGTTGTGGTCGACGCAGATGAGGTCGGAAACCCGGATCAGGTCGAAGCTCAGACCGAAGGGGTTGACCCAGAACAGCTCCGGGTGCTCCGGATCCCGGGCGGTGACGTGGCCGGCGACCCCCTCGTTGAACCCGAAGCGACCGAAGAGCCGGAACGTGGCCGCCAGACGCCGCTTGCGATGGACCCGTTCGTCCTCGACGGAAGCGAATTCCGGCAGCTTGTGGGGGGTGGGATGGGGCACGGTCATCACGGGGCTCCTCGGCGCGGCTCGACGGCCCAGTGTAGGGGCCCTCCGGGTCACGTGTCTCCGTTCAGCGGGCCGGGAAACGCCCCCGCGGGATCGGCAGCACTGCCGAAGCCGTTCCACAGCAGGCCGGCCAGGTAGGTGGTGAGGGCCTGGCGGGACATGGTCTGGTTGCGGATCCACCAGTCCCCGGCATGGTGCACCATCCCGACCACCCCGAACGACATGGGCTCTGCGCCACCGGCGTCGCGTCCGTTGGCCCGGAGCTGATCGCCGATCACCACCGCCACCCGACGGCCGATGATCTCGATGAGGCTGCCCATCGACTGGGCCGCGTCGGGTCGGCCGGTCTGGTGCATGAGGAAGGTGTAGAGCTCGAGGTCCTCCTCGAGGAAGGCCAGGTAGCCGTCGATCGTCTGCCACAGCAGTTCCTGGGGGGAGCCGGCATCGAGCGTCGACCCGAGCCGGCCGATCAGCTGCGTGCCGTACCGCTCGCCGATGGCGGCGATCAGGCCGTCGCGATCGCCGAAGTGCCGGTACAGGATCGGCTTGGTCACCCCACCCTGGGCGGCGATCTGTTCCATCGACGCGCCGGCGCCGATGCTGCGGATGGCGTCGACAGACGCGTCGAGCAGTTGCTGGCGTCGTTCCTCGCGGCTGGGTCGGGACCGGTTGGCGCGCTTGGTCGATGCCACGAGCGGATCGTACCGAGCCGTTCGTGCTGCCCGGGTCGCTGTTCTTCGATCCGGGCAGGGGAGTGGTGGTCCGCTCGGATGTGACCGTCCTCCAGCCCTGACGATCTGGCAGGCGCTGCGGAGCATGTTCCTCACCTCGGCAGGCTGATCAGGCGCGTCGGGCCGCCCGGAGCGCGGCCGCACCGATGCGGGCCAGGCGGGCGTCGCCGAACGGCGTGGTCGCCGCACCCATGTCGTTGGTCACGTAGGCGACCGAGAGCTTCGTCTCGGGATCGGCCCAACCGCCGGAACCGCCCAGACCGAAGTGCCCGAACGCCTGGCGCGGTTGGCGGGTCGTGACGAAGGCCCGGTGGTACCCCAGACGCCATTTCATGTCGACGTGGATGGCGTAGTCGCGGCCGGTCCACTGCACCGCACCCATGGTTGCCGCCCGACCGGGGGAGAGGATGCGGACGCCGTCGTGGATGCCGTCGTTGGCGATCATCGAGTACATGGTGGCCAGCGAGCGAGCGGTGAAGGTGCCGTTGGCGGCACCGATCTCGGCATCGAGCACGCGGAGGGAAACGTCACGGAACAGTTCCATGAGGCCGGGGACGGCCTGTTCGGCGATGCGCTGCGTGGGACCGAACCGCAGCATCCACTCCGTGACCTTGCGCTCGATGCGAGCAGGGATCGGCTTGAAGGGCGGCATCAGAGGGGCCACCCGGGAGCGGTGCTCTACCGGCAGACCGATGTGGAGCCCCTCCAGGCCCAGCGGCCCTGCGATCTCGTCCTGGACGAAGGAGCCGAGGCTCTTGCCCGAGATCCGGCGCACGACCTCGCCCACCAACCAGCCGTAGGTGATGGCGTGGTAGCCCGAGCGTGTCCCGGCGGGCGGGTCCGAGGGCTGCGCGGCGAGCACCTCGACCATGTGGTCCCAGTCGAGCATCTCGTCGGCGTGGTCGATCACACCGTGGAGGCGATGAAGTCCTCCCTGGTGGCACAGCAGGTCACGGACGGTGACGCCCTGCTTGCCGGCCTGGGCGAACTCGGGCCAGTACGTGGCGACCGTTGTGTCGTAATCGACCTCGCCTCGGTCGGCGAGGATGTGGAGCGCAAGCGAGGTCACCCCCTTGGTGGTTGACCAGGAGATCGCCATGGTGTCGTCGGTCCATGGCGTGCCCTCTGGATCGCGCGGGCCGCCCCAGGCATCGACCACCTTCTCACCGTCGAAGTACACAGCCACGGCACCGCCGTAACGGCCGTCCTTGGATGAGTACTTGTCGAGGAGTTCGGTGACGCCGCCGAAGGCGGGATGAACGTGTCCGTCGAGCATCGACACACGTTGCCATCGCCGCCGCCCATGTTGCGAGGTCCGTACCGTCCATGTGTGGTCGGGGATTGCACCGATACCGTCACTGTGACGTAACCGTTCCCGGCAGAGGAGGAGCCGGCCTGGGTCCGATCAACCGCCGAGAATCCACGTTCTGTAAAGTTGCGGAGGTCCGCTTCGGACGCGTCCTCGGCGACTGCGGCGTCGACGTGTGCGCGGAGGACGAGGCGCTCGCGCCGGTGTCCCCTCGGCCGGAGCCGCCCCTATGCGAGGATCACTGCCGATAGGGCGAGTGCTGACGCGTCTCGATGTGGCGCAGGCAACGGGCCTACCGTCGCAGGGCGCTCATGAGGCGAAGCACGTACCAGAAGAGGAGCATCACGGAGGCGAAGAGCTGCACCGCTGCGCCGACGTAGGCCTCGGAGGGGTACCGGGCCATGATCGCCTGCGTCTGGTAGAGGATCGAGCCGCCGGCGAGGACGATCATCCCCACGCTGAACCAGATGCCGAGGCTGAGGCCGAAGAGCACGGCGGCGACGATGAGCACGAGGGCGCCGATGCCACCCCACATGAGCATCGGGCGGAGCACGGAGAGGTCCTTGCGGGTGGTGAAGGCCACGATCGACAACCCGGCGAACCCGAGGGCGGTGATGATCGCCGCTGCGGCCACCGTGGTGCTGCCGTTGTCGGCGTCGTTGAAGGTCAGGTAGAGGAACGGCGCGAACAGCAGGGCCTCACCGGCGGCCAGACCGAACAATCCGGCGTACTGAAGGCCGGTGTTGTCGATCTTGTGGGCGGCGGAGGTGGCCCTCCACTGGACGATCATGAAGCCCCCCAGGATCAGGAGCCACGATCCCCCGCCACCGCCGAAGACGAGATCGAAGATCGTCTCGGCCAGGCCGGTGGTGAACAGGATGGTCTCGAACCCGACGAAGGCCAGGATGGCGAGCAGGAGGTGCTGGTAGACGCGGAGGACGAACTCGCCTCGCTTCTCGGCGTCGAGTGCGGCGACGGGCTGGGTGGGAGCGAACTGTTCCATGAAGACCATTCTGCCGCCATCCGCACCCGTTGAGCGTGTCACGCGGTCAGGTTTCGGTCTCCCAAACCGCCCGCAGCGGACGGGCGGCGGCGAGGAGCCACTCGAGAGCATCGGCGTAGTCCGCCTTCGTCGGGCTGCCGACCAGGTCGCGCTCGACGTCTTCGATGGCGGCCTCGAGGACGTAGAGGCGGTCCCGGAGCTCGTCCATGGCCCGGCGGGTGAGTACGAGCTCGTCCTCGGACAGGCCCACCTCAGCGGCGCGCTGGCGGGCTTCGTAGTCACGCTGACGGCACGAACGGCGGCAGAACTCCCTCGGTCGTCCGGGACCGGGGGTCACCTCGAACCGGCGAGCGCACCACCGACACCGACGTTCGTCCACAAATCCATCGTAGGGAGGTCCGCTCCCCCGTCGCCGGACCCGACCTGTGCACCAATCGGTGGACAACCTGGTGAGAAGCGATCCGATCTGGGGACAGGTGAGGAAATCCAGTGGATAACCACTGCATACGAGAAATACCTCTTGACCAGGGTTTTCACCGGCTCCATAGTGGTCTCACGCCAGCAGGAACGGCGATCGGAACCACCGAAGAGCAACCGGGGCGGCAACGCCGACGAGCACCGAGGACGGGACCGATCACCAGAACGCCGGCGAGGAATGAGATGTCACGGCCACCTGCCGTGCGGTTCGGACTCCGGTCCGGCAGCACAGCCTGGAGCCGTGGCCCGGGAGCACTGCTCGCAGTTGCAACCGGTGCCAACCACGTCAGGTGAGGACCCCCGGTTCGCATCGGACGTGGCGCCTGGAGGCTCAGGGGCAACCCGAGGCCGACGGACGAAAAACGGACTCGCCCGCCAGACCCGGCGTCAAAACCGGGCCCGACGGGCGAGTAGGAACATCGAGTCCGGACGGTACTCCCGAACGATTCGATGGTGGTGGATCTCAGACCGACCGACGCCCCGCAGGGCGGTCGGGCTCACGCCCGGCCAGCCGGCGGGGCGTCAACCTTTTTCGCCCTCTACCGTTGCGGACCATGACGTCCGGTTCGCTGC
>JBPPNA010000151.1:0-2401 GCA_051306355.1 Acidimicrobiales bacterium
CGAATCCCGGCGATGAGCGGCGCACGCGTCGTATGGCAGTCTTGACGGATGGCACGTCGACGGCAGACCGGCTCGAGGCGTTATCCACGGACGGCTCGGTTGAACGAGCTGGTGCGCGAGATCGTGGCCGAGGAGCTCAGGCGGATCGACGACGAACGGCTGGGTTTCTTCACCGTCACTGCGGTCGAGGTCGACCCCGGCATCGAGCACGCCAAGATCCTCTGGACCGACCTCAGCGCGCCCGACGACGTGGTGCTCGAGGTGCTCGAGGAGCACCGGCCACGCCTCCAACAGGCCGTGAACAAGCAGACCCACCTACGCCGTACGCCGATCCTTTCGTTCCATGCCGACCAGGTGGAGCGGACGGCGAGTCGCATCGAGGAGATCCTCCGCGACCTGGACCTCCCCGCCGACGAGCCGTCCACCGACGGCGAGGACCACGAGGCTGATCCCGGTGGACCCGACGGCGCCGGCGCCGAGGCGACCCCGAACGGCGACCCGGACGGGGAGCCGGACGGGGAACCGAGCGGGTGATGACCACGCTCGGCGAGGTGGCCGACATCGTTCGTTCGGCTGACGACCTCGCCCTCGTGTGCCACCACCACCCCGACGGCGACGCCCTCGGCTCGATGCTGGCGATGCACCTGCTGTGTGCCGCCAACGGGAAGCGCTCGGTCGCATCGTGGCCCGAACCCTTCTCCGTCGGACCCCACTACGAATTCCTCCCCGGCCTCGACCGGTGCACGCCCCCGAAGGAGTTCCCAACCCACCCGAAGGTGGTCGTCACCTTCGATCTCGGCTCCCGGGAGCGGATGGGCGAGTTGGGCGCCGTGCTGGACACGGCCGAGACCGTCGTCGTGCTCGACCACCATCCCGACAACCAGCACTTCGGCACCCACAACCTGGTGCTCACCGATCTGGCCGCCACCGCCGTCATCGTGCGACGCCTGGCCGAGGAACTGGGCTGGTCGCTCACCCGCGACGCTGCGCTGTGTCTCTACGTGGGGCTGGTCACCGACACCGGGCGCTTCCAGTACCCCAACACCACACCCGACGTCTTCCACCTCGCCGAGGAGTTGGCCAACTACGACCTGTCCATCGCCGAGGTCACCCTGGAACTGTTCGAGAAGCACCGCTTCCAGTACGTGCAGATGATGTCGATGGCGCTGGCCCGGGCCGAGCTCGACGTCGAGCACCGGCTCGTCACCGCCCACCTCACCCAGGACGATCTCGACCGCTACGGCGTCACCTTCGACGAGACCGAGGGATTCATCGACCACCTGCGCGGTTGTGCCGAGGCCGAGGTGGCCTGCGTGCTCAAGGAGGCACCGGGGGAGGGGCTGCGGGTCTCGCTGCGATCCACGGGCGAGGTCGACGTCGGCGACGTCGCAGCCCAGCTCGGCGGCGGCGGGCACTCGTTCATGTCGGGGTTCGTGTCCGACGTGGGAATCGCCGAGACGGTGGATCGCATCCGCGACCTGCTGCCCGTCCCCGTCTCGTGAGCCGGCCCTTCGTGAGCCGCCGGGCCGACGGGCGTGCGCTCCCCGGGCTTGCCCGGGCTGGATCGGCCCGCGTGGGGGCGCCCCGACCCGAGCTGCCGGCCCGTATGGGCTTGCCCGGGCGGAAACGACCCGTGGGGGGCCGATCTGGCCCGACCTGCCGGCCGATGTGGGTCTGCCCGGGCTGGAACGACCCGGGTGGGTCCTTTCCGACCCGACCTGGAACCGGCCTGCTCGAGAGCGCGAGCGGATGAGCCGGAAGAAGCCGTCGCCGTACGACGGCCTGGTGCTGGTCGACAAGGAGGTCGGCTGGACCAGCCACGACGTGGTGGCCAAGTCGCGTGGCGTGCTCGGCACCCGCAAGGTGGGCCACGCCGGCACGCTCGATCCGCCGGCCACGGGGTTGCTGCTCATCGGCGTCGGCTCGATGACCCGCCTGTTGCGCTTCCTCACCGCCCTGCCCAAGACCTACGTGGGCGAGATCGTCCTCGGGACCGAGACCTCCACGCTCGACGACACCGGCGAGGTCACCGCCACCCACGGCATGGCCGGCGTCACGCTCGACCAGGTGCGCCACGTGGCCGTGGGCCTGACCGGCGACATCCTGCTGGTGCCGCCGATGGTGTCGGCCATCAAGATCGACGGCAAGCGCCTCCACGAACTGGCCCGGGAAGGCAAGGAGGTCGAGCGGGAGCCGAGGCCGGTGACCATCCACGCCTTCCGGGTCGACGAGGCCGTGGCCGACGGCGTGTTCCCCATCGAGGTGACGTGCTCGTCGGGCACCTACATCCGCACGCTCGCCGCCGACGTCGGCGGGGGCGCGCACCTGCGCAACCTGCGCCGCACCCAGGCCGGTTCGCACTCGGTGGCCGACGCCCATCGCATCGACGAGGTCGAGGCGC
>JBPPNA010000170.1:0-2815 GCA_051306355.1 Acidimicrobiales bacterium
CTCGACGAGCATCGCATCGGCCTCGCGGTGGGCGACGTGTGCGGTCACGGACTGACCGCGGCGTCCCACATGGGACAGTTCCGGTACTCCTTCCGGGCCCTGATCCAAGCCGCAGCGTCCCCTGAGGAAGCCTTCCGCGTCGTGAATCACATGGCCCTCCGTGAGCTGCGGACGACGGCGACGGTGACCTTCGTCGAGCTCGACACCCGCACGGGTTCCGCCGCGATCTGGAGCTGTGGGCATCTGCCGCCGGTGATCGCCTCGGTGGACGGCCGCGAGGTGCGCTTCATCGACGACCCTGCCGCCCGGGGTCCGATGCTCGGTTTCCTCCCGGAGATCTCCGTACGACCGGTGCGGACCACCCTCGAGCCCGGTGAGCTGCTCCTGCTCTACACCGACGGGCTCGTCGAGCGTCGCAACGAGAGCATCGACGACGGTCTCGACCGGCTGGCTGCATCGTTCGAGGGCCGGTCGCCGATGCTCGACGCCCTCTGTGAGGAGCTCCACGACATGCTCTCCGTGGCTGGTCCGGACGCCGACGACACCGTGCTGGTGGCCGTACGTCGCTCGTGAGCGACAGGGGACCGTTGGGGTTCTGACATCGCGACTGGCGGGAGACAGATGATTCGAGTCCAGTCGACGAATGGCGACTCGCTCGCCGAAAAGGAGCACCTCCAATGGCTACCGGTACCTCCATCTTCCTCATCGCACTCGGGGCGATCCTCACCTTCGCCGTCGAGACCGACATCAGTGGTCTCGACATCAACGTGGTCGGGGTCATCTTGATGATCGCCGGCGCCATCGGCGTGGTCGTCTCCCTCATCTGGATCGACCGGGCCACCGCCCCCCGCAGCGAGCGCCGAGTCGTCGAGGAGCGCACCAGCCGCGAGGTCTGATCGCACGCCGCTGAACGCAGGCGCCGACCTCCAGCATCTTCGAAGCCGCCCTCGGCCCCGCCCCTGGGGGCGGCTTCGTCGCGTTCGGGCGCGGGATCGGGCGCTCGCATGCGTGGTGACGCCCACCGCTACCGTTGGCCCATGACCCGTCCCGCGTTCCGCTACTCCCGCTGGGATGGCACCCAGGTCGGCTTCGAGTTCGACGCCGACGCGATCTTCGACGAGATCACCGATGACCTGCTCTACCACGGTGACCTGAACGCCGCCCTGCGCCGGCTCATGCAACAGGGGTTCTCCGACGACGAGGGCAACGACGTCCAAGGGATGCGTGAACTGTTGCAGCGGCTGCGCGACGCCCGCCAGCAGCGGCTCGAGAACAGCAACCTCGGCGGCGTGTACGACGAGATCGCCGATGCCCTGCGGGAGGTGGTCGACAAGGAGCGCCGCGCGCTCGACCGTCGCCTCGACGAGGCGAGGCAGTCCGGCGATGCCCGTCGCCAGGAGCTGGCCGAGGCCACCACCACCGAGAAGCACATGCACCTCGACATGTTGCCGCCCGACCTGGCAGGCCAGGTCCAGAGCCTGTCGAACTACGACTTCGAGTCCGCCGAGGCCCAGGAGCGCTTCGACGAGCTCATGGACGAGCTGCGTCAGCAACTCGCCCAGCAGTACTTCGACCAGATGGCCGGTGCGATGGCGAATCCCGATCCGGCTGCCATGCAGCGCACCAAGGACATGATGGCTGCGCTGAACGAGTTGCTCGAGGCCCACCAGCGCGGCGAGGACACCGACGCGCAGTTCCAGGACTTCATGGAGGAGTACGGCGACTTCTTCCCGGAGAACCCGGAGGACGTCGAGGCCCTCCTACGAGCGATGGCCGAACGTATGGCCCAGATGCAAGCGATGCTCAACTCCATGAGTCCCGAGCAGCGGGCACAGCTCCAGGGCCTCGCCGAGCAGCTGCTCGAAGACATGGATCTCGCCTTCCAGGCCAGCCAACTGGGTCAGAACCTTCAACAGATGTTCCCGCAGCTCGACTGGGGCCGCAGCTACGACTTCGGCGGCGACAACCCCATGGGCTTCGCCGAGGCGGCTCAGATGATGGCCGAGCTCGGCGATCTCGACCAGCTCGAGAACCTGCTGCAGTCGGCCACGCAGCCCGGCGCCCTGGCCGAAGCCGACATCGACCGCGCCCGCGAGCTCCTCGGCGACGATTCCGCCCGCTCGCTGGAGCAGCTGGCCAAGCTGGCCAAGCAGCTCGAGGACGCGGGGCTGATCCAGAACAAGGAGGGCAAGCTCGAACTCACGCCCCGAGGTCTGCGCAAGATCGGCAGCAACGCCCTCGACGACCTGTTCTCGAATCTGGCCAAGGACAAGCTCGGCCGGCACGAGATGTCGAACACGGGCATCGGCCACGAGCGCACCTACGACACCAAGGCCTACGAGTGGGGCGACCCGTTCAACCTCCACATCGGCAAGACGGTGCGCAACGCCGTGCGCCGCTCGGGCCAGGGGACGCCGGTCACCCTCACCCCCGACGACTTCGAGATCGAACGGACAGAGACCTCGGTGCGCTCGTCCACCGTGCTGATGCTCGACCTGTCGTTGTCGATGCCGATGCGCGACAACTTCCTGCCGGCCAAGAAGGTGGCGATGGCCCTGCACTCGCTGATCTCGGGTCAGTTCCCGCAGGACTACCTCGGGCTCGTCGGGTTCTCGAAGGTGGCCCACGTGCTCACCCCCGACCAGCTCCCGGAGGTCAGTTGGGACTACGACTACGGCACGAACATGCAGCACGGGTTCCAGCTGGCCCGCCAGCTGCTGGCCCGCCAGACCGGAACCAAGCAGATCATCATGATCACCGACGGCGAACCCACCGCCCACTACGAGCCCGGCATGGCGGCGCCGTACTTCAACTA
>JBPPNA010000179.1:0-10925 GCA_051306355.1 Acidimicrobiales bacterium
CTCGACGCCGGTCTGCTCCGCGCCCTCACCGACCTCGGCTACGAGGAGCCGACCCCGGTGCAGCGCGAGGCGATCCCACAGCTCCTCACCGGCGTGGACCTCCTCGGGCAAGCGGCGACGGGCACCGGAAAGACGGCTGCCTTCGCCCTCCCCATCCTGCAGCGGATCGGCGCCGACGCACCCGCCGTCCCCACCGCGCTGGTCGTGGTGCCCACGAGAGAGCTGGCCGTGCAGGTCAGCGAAGCGATGTTCAAGTATGGGCGGGAGCTGCGCATCAAGGTGCTGCCCGTGTTCGGTGGGCAGCCGATCCAGCGCCAGTTGAAGGAGCTGCACCGGGGCGTCCACGTGGTGGTGGCCACACCTGGGCGGGCCATCGATCACATCAAGCGGGGCTCGCTGGCCCTCGACAGGATCACCACCGTCGTCCTCGACGAGGCCGACGAGATGCTCGACATGGGCTTCACCGAGGACATCGAGGCCATCCTCGAGGCCACGCCCCCGGGGCGCCAGACCGTGCTCTTCTCCGCCACCATGCCGGGGCGCATCGCCAAGATCGCCAAGAAGTACCAGCGTGACCCGGTTCGCATCGAGATCGGCCGGGGCCAGACCGAGGCCGGCGGTTCGCTGGTCCGCCAGACCGTGTACTTCGTCCAGCGCTCGCACAAGGCGTCGGCGCTCGGTCGGGTCCTCGACATCGAGAACCCGACCTCCGCCATCGTGTTCTGTCGCACCCGTACCGAGGTCGACGAGCTCACCGTGACCATGAACGGCCGTGGCTACCGGGCCGAGGCGCTCCACGGGGGGATGGACCAGGCCCAACGGGACCGGGTGATGGGCCGCCTGCGGGACGGCACGGCAGAACTGCTCGTGGCCACCGATGTCGCCGCTCGCGGCCTCGACGTCGACACCCTGAGCCACGTCGTCAACTACGACGTCCCCTCCGCGGCGGAGAGCTACGTCCACCGGATCGGTCGCGTCGGGCGGGCCGGCCGGGAGGGTGTGGCGATCACTCTGGCCGAGCCCCGGGAGCGCCGCCAGATCGGCAACATCGAGCGCCTGATCAAGCAGCCGATCCGGGTCGAGAAGGTCCCCACGGTGGCGGATCTGCGGACGAAGCAGATCGAGCTGACGGTCGAGGCCATGGAAGAGGCGCTGGCCTCGGACGACCTCGACGACTACCAGGGTGTGCTGCACGCCCTCGCCGGCGAGGATCCGCGCCGGGTCTCGTTGGCGGCCATCAAGATCGTGCACGAAGCCCGCGGGGCCACGCTCGACGAACGGGAGATCCCCGACGCATCCGCCGACCGGAAGGGGGCCACGTCCGGCAAGGACCGCTTCGACCGCAAGAAGGCGCCGGGGAAGGGCGCTGGCAAGCCCCCCAAGGGCACGGGAAAGGGCACCGGATCGGGCACGAGGTCGGACCCCGACACCGGGTTCGTCTACGTCAACGTGGGCAAGCGCGCCGGCGTTCGTCCCGCGGACCTGGTGGGAGCGATCGCCAACGAGAGCGGTCTCACCGGGATCGAGATCGGCCCCATTCGGATCGCCGACGCCTATTCTGTGGTCGGTGTCCCCGAGGCCTCCGTCGACGACGTCGTGCGCGTCATGAGCTCGTCGCAGATCCGGGGCAAGAGCGCCAAGGTCCGCCGGTTCGTCGAATGACCCCACCTCCCGGGTGCGGGGTGAACACGCTCCCCGTTCGTGGAAGGGTGGGGCGATGAGCGGACCGGTGAGCACTGACGAGGCGGTCGAGGAACCGGGCCACACCGCACAGCCCCACGAAGTCGAGATCTCCGACAGCCGGGTGTCACAGGTCGGCGGGCAGCAGGTCCGGCGTGCTCTGCCGCGTCGGACCCGCCGGACCGTGGGCCCATGGTGCTTCGCCGACCACATGGGCCCGGGGTCCGTCGACGAGGACGATCCGTTCGGGGTCGGTCCGCATCCTCACATCGGCCTCCAGACGGTGACCTGGCTCCTCTCGGGCGAGCTCCTGCACCGCGACAGTCTCGGCACCGAGCAACCGATCCGTCCGGGTCAGCTCAACCTCATGACCGCCGGACGCGGGGTCTCCCACGCCGAGGAGGGGTCCGGCACCGGCGGATCGCTGCACGGCATCCAGTTGTGGGTGGCCCAGCCAGAAGCCACCCGTCACGGAGAACCGGAGTTCGAGCATCGCACCGCCCTCCCCCAGGTCGACCTCGGCGCCGGGGTCGCCACCGTCCTGGTCGGGGCGCTCGGCGACGAGCCCTCACCAGCCCGCAGCGACACTGACTCGGTGGGCGTGGATCTCGAGCTCCGACGCGGTGAGGTGAACCTCCCGGTCGAACCGGGGCACGAACACGCCCTCGTCCTGCTCGACGGTGCGGTGACGATAGACGGCCAGACCGTCGTCCCGGGGCAGCTCTGCTACCTCGGCGCCGGCCGCGACGAGCTCTGGTTCACGTCGAGCGAGGGCGCGCGGGGCATCCTGCTCGGCGGCGTTCCGTTCGAGACCCCGATCCTGATGTGGTGGAACTTCGTGGCCCGAACCCGCGAGGAGATCGACGAGGCTCGGGACGACTGGCACGGCGCCAGCGACCGCTTCGGCTCCACCGGGTCCGTGCTCGACCGGATCGCGGCTCCGGAGACGCCGTGGCGCGGTTGAATGGGCGCTGGCTGGTCGCAGGCCTCCGCGTGGTCGTCGGTGCGATGCTCGTCAGCGGGTGCGGGGCAGGATCGGGCGGGGATGCATCGGGAGCGACGATCACGGTGTTCGCAGCGGCATCGCTGTCCGACGTCATGACCGATCTGGCGGACACGTTCGAGCGGGAGCGGAACGGCGCAATGGTCGAGTTGAACTCGGGGGCGTCGTCGAGTCTGCGCGAGCAGATCCTGGCCGGCGCTCCGGCGGACGTGTTCGCCACCGCGAACCCCGCAGATCTCGAGATCCTCGACGATGCAGGGGAGGTCGCCGAGGCTGGCATCCTGGCGCGGACGCGGATGCAGATCGCCGTTCCGAGGGGGAACCCCGGCGAGGTCACCGGTCTGGACGACTTCGCCCGTACCGAGTTGTTCCTGGGGCTGTGCGCCCCGGAGGTCCCGTGCGGCGACTACGGCCGCCAGGTGCTCGCGGGGGCCGGCATCGAACCGTCACTCGACACCGAGGCCACCGATGTCCGGGCTCTGTTGACCCAGATCGCGTCCGGGGACCTCGATGCGGGACTCGTGTACGCCACCGACGTGCGATCCGCCCGCAGCGACGTCGAGGGCATCGACCTCCCGGTGGACCTGAACGTGGACGTGGCCTACGCCATCGGGACCATGGCCCGGGCCGAGGACCGACGTGACGCCGGTGCGTTCTTCCGGTTCGTGCGCTCCGAGGCCGGTGCGTCCGTCCTCGAGGCGCACGGGTTCGACGCGCACGGGGCCGAGGCACCGTGACCCGAGCCGGGGAGACGCCTCGGCGCCGTCGCGTCGATCGTCGACCGCCCTGGGCCGTGGTGCCGCTGGCCGTCGTCGGGATCGCCTATCTCGTCGTGCCTGTGCTCGCCCTCGGTCAGCGGGCGCCGTGGTCGGCGATGGGGGATCTGTTGACCCGACCCGTCGTGACCGACGCCCTGCGGCTCTCGGTCGTCACGGCGTTCGCCGCCACCGCCATCTCGCTGCTCTTCGGCGTTCCCCTGGCGTGGCTGCTGGCCCGAGCCGAGTTCCCGGGACGGGGCCTGGTTCGTTCGCTGGTGATCCTGCCCATGGTGCTCCCCCCCGTCGTGGGGGGCGCGGCACTGCTGTTCGCGTTCGGTCGGCGGGGTCTGTTCGGTGGGCCGGTGTACGACGCGTCCGGTTTCCTCCTGCCGTTCTCGACCTGGGGCGTGGTCGCGGCCAACACCTTCGTCGCCATGCCCTTCCTCGTGATCACCGTCGAGGCCGGCCTGCGCTCCGCCGACCGCCGGTACGACGACGCAGCCGCCACGCTCGGCGCCGACCGGTGGACGGTCTTCCGTCGCGTGACGCTGCCCTCGATCGCTCCATCCCTGGTGGCCGGCGCGGTGCTCTGCTGGGCTCGAGCCCTCGGCGAGTTCGGTGCCACGGTGACCTTCGCCGGCAACCTGCAGGGCAGGACGCAGACCATGCCGCTGGCCGTGTTCCTGGAGCTCGAATCCGATCGGGAGGCTGCCGTCGCCCTCTCCCTGCTCCTCGTCGTCGTGTCGCTCGCGGTGCTCGTCCCGCTGCGTGACCGCTGGTTGCCGGCAGGGCGCTGATGCTGCACGCAGAAATCGGGCTCCGGCTCGGCACCCTCGATCTGGACATCTCGCTCGAGATCGCCGATGGCGAGACCGTGGCGCTCCTGGGCCCGAACGGGGCCGGGAAGACGACGGCGCTGCGGGCCATCGTCGGGCTCGAGCCGCTCGAACGCGGTCAGATCCGCATGGACGACACGATCCTCGACGACCCGGCGGCGGGCGTGCTCGTGCCGTCGGCCGAGCGTCGGATGGGGGTGGTGTTCCAGGAACACCTGCTCTTCGGCCACCTCAGCGCGGTCGACAACGTGGCCTTCGGCCTCCGTGCGCAGGGTGTGCCCAAGGCCGAGGCGCGCATCCGTGCCACCGGTTGGCTCGATCGCGTGGGCCTCGCCGCAGTGGTCGGCGACAGGCCATCGCGCCTCTCCGGTGGGCAGGCACAGCGTGTCGCGCTGGCCCGAGCCCTGGCGATCGAGCCCCGGCTGCTGCTCCTCGACGAGCCGCTCGCTGCGCTCGACGCCCAGACGCGCTTGGCCGTCCGCAGCGAGCTGCGCCGCCATCTCGACGGCTTCGGTGGTGCCCGGCTGCTCGTCACCCACGATCCGGTGGATGCCGTGGTCCTGGCCGCCCGGTTGGTCATCGTCGAGGACGGCAGGGTGACCCAGCGGGGGACGACTGCCGAGGTGACGGCCCGGCCCGGCTCTCGGTACGTGGCCGATCTCGTCGGGATCAACCTGTTGCACGGGACGGTCTGCGCCACGGACACCGTTCGACTCGTGTCCGGGTTCGAGCTCGCCACCGCCGGGACCCCCGCTCATGCTGACGTGGCCATCGCGTTGCGACCACAGTCGATCGCGCTCGCCCGTCAGGTGGGCAGTGGAAGCGCTCGAAACCGATGGCTGGGCACGGTGGCCGAGATCCACCCGGATCGTGATCGAGTGCGCGTTCGCCTCGAGGGACCCGTCCCTGCCACCGCCGAGATCACCACGTCGGCGCTCGCCGAGCTGGACATCCGCCCCGGCGACGAAGTGTGGGCCGCGGTGAAGGCCGTGGACCTCGAGGTCTACCCACGCTAAGTGGGCACTCGACGTGCCCGGCGTCAGCGCCGCTCGTGACGGCGCCGCTCGTCGATCCGGGCGGCGTATGCGGCCACCTCCGTGCGGCGACTCATCCCCATCTTCGACAGGAGGTTCGAGACGTAGTTCTTCACGGTCTTCTCGGCCAGGAAGAGGTCTTCGCCGATCTCCCGGTTGGTCTTGCCCTCCCCGATCAGCTCGAGGATGCGGTGCTCCTGCTTGGTGAGGCCCGACAGCTCGTCGTCCTCGGGCTTGGCGCGGATGCGATCGAGCACCTGGGCGGTGACAGCCGGGTCGAGCAGCGACTCGCCGGCGGCAACGCGGCGGACAGCGTCGATGAGGTCGCTCCCGCGCACCTGCTTGAGCACGAAGCCGGCGGCACCCGCCATGATGGCGGCGAAGAGCGCTTCGTCGTCGGCGTACGAGGTGAGCATGAGGCACGCGATCTCGGGGTGCTTGGAGCGGATCTCGCGACACACCTCGACCCCGTCGCCGTCCGGGAGGCGCACATCGAGCACGGCGACGTCGGGAGTGGTGGCCGGGATCCGTCCGTAGGCCACCTCTGCCGTGTCGGCCTCACCGACCACGACCAGGTCGTCCTCGCCCTCGAGGAGCTCGCGCAGACCGCGACGAACCACCTCGTGGTCGTCGAGGAGGAAGATTCGGATGGGCATGGCCACCATTGTGGTCGTTGTGCGCGCGGATCGTCATCCGTGTGACCTTCGGCCCTACTGCCGGCCGGTCACGGGCGGCGATCCTTGGGGACATGGAACGCGCCATCGAGGCGAGCACGCCGATACGTGCGCCGCTCGGTCGGGCCAGGGAGGTGCTCGACGACGATCCCGCGAGCCTGTTCTCCGATCATGTCGGTCCCGAGCAGCGCCGGTCCTGTGAGGTGCCCGTCGAGCTGGTCACGTCCGTGGGTTCCGGCGCTGCGCTGGAACAGGATGTCGTGGTCCGTCTGGGCCCGATGACCTCGTCCGCCACGACAGCCACGCTGCCTGTGGCGTGGAAGCCGTCGGGACACGAGCACCTGCTCCCCGACTTCGACGGCGAACTCGCCGTCGAAGTCGACGACGATGGCCACACCACCCTCCTGTTGCGCGGGTCCTACCACGTGCCGCTCGGCGCAGTGGGTGGCTTCGGCGACGCGTTGGTGGGGCGGCGCGTGGCCCGCCGATCCATCGCGGAGCTCGTGGAACAGGTGGCCTGGCGCCTCGACGCCGAGGTCGACCGTCGGAGCGAGACCGTCTCCTGGCGTCCGGCTCCGTACCCGGTGGACCTGCGTGAGGCGCCGGATCCGAAAACCACCTCTGCTGAATGAGGAGCACGATCATGGAACGCATCGTCGTCGGCATCGACGGATCGCAGAACTCCCAGGCGGCGCTCGAGTTCGCAGTTCGGGAGGCGAGGCTCCGCGGGGCGGCTGTGGAGGCCGTCATGGCCTGGCACCGGCCATACACCGGCGACGCCTGGACCATGGCGATCCCCGTCGACATCCAGGGGATGGAGGATTCCTACCGCCAGGAGCTCGCCACCTTCGTCGAGGTGGTCGACACCACGGGCCTGGATGCGCCGATCAGCACCATGGTGGTCGAGGGATCACCCGCCCAGGCGCTGCTGGATCGATCGGAGGGGGCAGACCTCCTCGTCGTGGGAAGCCGCGGGCACGGGGGCTTTGTCGGCCTGCTCCTGGGTTCCGTGGGCAATCAGGTGGCAGCCCACGCCACGTGCCCAGTGGTCATCGTCCCCGGCGATCCCGAGTAGCACGTTTCGGGACCTTGGTCCCGAACGAGAGGGACCGACGGCAGGTCCGCCGGGCCTCGTTCCTCGGCGACGATGATCACCGGTCCGCCACCACATCCCCCACCCTTCGGCGCGGACCAGACTGGAGCACGATCCTCGATGCCGTCGACACCGACGACCACCGACACCGACCACAGCGCCTCCGAGCGCAACACGGGGTCCTCCGTGGACTTCGGGATGATCGTGGTCTCCATCATCGCTGCGATGGGGCTCGTGTTCAGCTTCGTCGCCTTCGCCCTCGACGACGATGACGGAGGCGGCGACGCTGCCGTGTCGGCCGATGGTGGAGCCGTGCCGGTCGACCTGACCGAGTTCGCCCTCGCCCCTGACGCGATCACGGTTGGCGCCGGCGGTGTCCTGACCGTCAGCAACAGCGGCGGACAGATCCACAACCTCGCGGTGCGCGACACCGACCTCAAGACGCCGGATCTCGCCGGTGGCGAGACGGCCCAGCTCGACGTGTCCTCGCTGGACCGCGGTGAGTACGAGGTCTTCTGCGACATCCCCGGCCACGCCGACGCTGGAATGACCGGCTCCATGGTCGTCGAGGCCGGAGGCGACCTCGCCGCTGCCCCCGCTGCCACCGGTGGTACCGGCGGTGACGACGACATCGAAGCCATGGCGGCCATGGACGAGGCCATGCACGAGACGATGATGCAGTTCCCGGCCGAGACGGAGGGCATCGGCAACATCCCGCTCGAGCCCGAGATCCTCGAGGACGGCACCAAGCGCTTCGAGTTGACGGCGTCGATCGTCCCCTGGGAGGTCGAGCCGGGCAAGTTCGTCGAGGCCTGGGCCTACAACGGCATGGTCCCCGGTCCCTGGATGAAGGTCGAAGTCGGCGACAACGTCCAGATCCACATCCAGAACGACCTGCCGATGGGCACCGACATCCACTGGCACGGGATCGCCACACCCAACTCGATGGACGGCGTCGCTCCCTACACCCAGGACGTGATCGAGCCGGGTGACGACTTCCTGTACGAGTTCCCGGCTCGGAAGAAGGCGGTGGGCATGTACCACGCCCATCACGCTGGCCAGATGCAGGTCCCCAACGGCCTGCTGGGCGTCTTCCAGATCGGCGACGTCGACCTTCCCCTGGGGCGCACCATCAGCGGTACGACGATCCCCGCAGACCTCGAGATCGCCCACGAGATCCCCATGGTGCTCAATGACGCCGGGGTGATCGGGCTCTCGCTCAACGGCAAGAGCTTCCCCGCGACGGAGCCGTACGTCGTGAACAGCGGCGAATGGATCATCGCGCACTACCTGAACGAGGGGATGCAGTCGCATCCGATGCATCAACACCAGTTCCCGCAGTTGGTCGTGGCCAAGGACGGGATCCCGCTCGACAACCCCTACTTCGCCGACACGGTGAACGTGGCTCCCGGTGAGCGCTACACCGTGCTCATCAACCCCGACGAAGCGGGAACCTGGGTGTGGCACTGCCACATCCTCAACCACGTGGAGCGGGAATCGGGCATGTTCGGCATGGTGACAGCGCTCGTCGTCAGCTAGGACTTGGGCCCATGCCCACGAAGTACTCCTCGATGTCACCGCCGCAGCTGCGTGGTCGCTCGGTTCGCCGGGTGGTCACCGCTGCGGCAGTGCTCGTCCTGCTGGCCAGCGGTTGTGGCGGCGACGATGATGATGTCGCCTCCGACCAGGAGCCCGCCGGCCAGTCCGCTCCCGCAGGGGACGGCGATGCCGTCGTCGTCATCGCCGAGGACATCGGCTTCCCCGAGGACGAGTACGAGGCGGAGGCCGGCGAGGTCTCCTTCGTCTACGAGAACCAGGGCAGCATCGTCCACACGCTGCTCATCGAGGATGTCGACGGCTTCGAGCTCGAGGTGACCTCCGCTGGCGATGTCGACGAGGGATCCGTGCAGCTGGACGCGGGGCACTACGAGCTGTTCTGCGACATCCCCGGCCACGAGGTCGCCGGCATGGTCGCCACGCTCGTCGTACGCTGACGGAAGAGGCCCGTCGCCGGCCTACGGTGGCGTCGTGGGAATGATCGAGACGTTCCGGTCGGTGGTGCGGTTCAAGCCGGTGCAGCTCGATGCCGTCCAGCGGCGTCTCGACCGCTCGGCGAGCATCGACGACCTCCGCCGCACCGCGAGGCGCCGACTCCCCCGAGGAATTTTCGACTACATCGACGGGGCGGCGGACGACGAGCGCACCCTGGGACGGAACAGCTCGGCCTTCGCCGGGATCGAGTTCCGCCCCAACGTGCTGCGCGACGTGAGCACCATCGACACGTCCACCACCCTGTTCGGTTCCCGGATCGGGTTGCCCCTCGTCCTGGCCCCGACCGGGTTCACCAGGATCGCCCACTCCCAGGGCGAGCTCGCTGTGGCTCGCGCCGCTTCCCGGGCCGGCATCCCCTACAGCCTGTCCACCATGGCCACCCGCTCGATCGAGGACGTGGCGGCCGTCTCCGCGGGACCCAAGTGGTTCCAGGTCTACGCGTGGCGGGACCGCGAGCTGGCGCGTGAGCTCGTGGAGCGGGCCGCCGTCGCCGGCTACGAGGCGTTGTGGCTCACCGTCGACACCGCGGTGCTCGGTCGCCGCGAGCGTGACGTGCGGCGGGGTTTCACGCTCCCGCCCAAGATCGGCCTCGGCACGGTGCTCGACGGCGTCGTG
This sequence comes from Acidimicrobiales bacterium, assembly GCA_051306355.1. Classification (GTDB taxonomy): domain Bacteria; phylum Actinomycetota; class Acidimicrobiia; order Acidimicrobiales; family Salinilacustritrichaceae; genus Salinilacustrithrix. The sequence continues at coordinate 9,746 of JBPPNA010000179.1, forward strand.
CACCCGGCGTGGACGATCGACTTCCTCCGCAGCGACCCGATCACCTTCGCCAACGTCGTGGGTCGCGACGTCGACGACGGGCGAACGGCCGTCTCGCTGGCCGCGCAGGTCGCCAGTCAGTTCGACCAGGCCCTGTCGTGGCGCGACGTGGAGTGGCTGCAGTCGATCTGGGACGGGCCGATCGTGCTGAAGGGCATCCAGACCGTGGACGATGCGCGACGCGCCGTCGACGCCGGCGTCGACGGGATCGCGTTGTCCAACCACGGCGGGCGCCAGCTCGACGACGCCCCGACACCGATCGAGCTGGTCGAGCCCGTGGCCCAAGAGGTGGCGGGCGCGGCGGCGGTGATCTGTGACGGCGGCGTCCGCCGCGGCAGCGACATCGTCAAGGCCCTTGCCCTCGGCGCCGACGCCTGTTCGGTGGGCCGGGCCTACCTCTACGGCCTCGGGGCGGCCGGGGAGCGGGGCGTCGACCACGCCATCGAGTTGCTCCGCAGCGGCGTCGAGCGCACCATGGCGCTCACCGGTCGCTGCAGCATCGCCGAGCTCGACCGCGATCTCGTCCGCTGGCGCTGAGGGGCCACCGGGGGCGACGTATCACGGCGTGACGTCGGGTGGGGCGTCGAGGACGACCTGCGGGACCGGTACGAGCCTGGCCCGCAGCCATTCGCCGACCGCCTTGGCCTGGGCGTCCTGGCGGGTGGACGCGGCCACCCCCTCCTCGAGCAGCCCGTGGAGCACGAAGTTGAGCGAGCGAATGGCCGGGAAGCGGTGGCGGTCGATCGAGAGCGTCGCGGTCTCGGGGAGCAATTCGCGCATTCGGTCGACGGTCAGGAAGGCATCGAGCCAGGACCATGCCGACGCGCTCCGCGCGAAGACGCCGAGGTTGGCGTCGCCGCCCTTGTCGCCCGACCGGGTGCCGACCACGGTGCCCAGTGGGACGACGACCGTCGGGCCACCGGATTCCGGGCCACCGGATTCCGGACCACCGGATGCTGGGGGCGGGTCGACGTCGGGCTGGATCGGTGCACCGGTGGGTACCACCGACTCGACCTGCACGGTGCTGCCGCCCAGGACATGCACGTACTGGGGCACGAGGTCGGATGCGATGGCCGCTGGCCGGTACACGCCGAAGGGCGTGGCTGGGGACGGTCCACCACCGAGGCCGTACATGCCGGGG
>JBPPNA010000216.1:0-10685 GCA_051306355.1 Acidimicrobiales bacterium
TAGCCGAGGGCGGCCACTCGTCGTTGCAGCGAGTCGTGCAACCGGTCGCGTTCGGTGGTCCAGTCGATCGTGCCATCGAGGTTGGGCGTGGGCTCGAGGACGTAGAGCGAGTGGCGGTCGGCGCCGTCGCCCCGGTCGGGGACCAGCGACGGCTCGTCGAGGCTGTGGATCGTGACGAGGATCGACGGGTCGCCCATCAGCGTGCCGCCGTGGAGCAGGTCACGGAACGATTCGTCCCACCGCTCGCCGAAGTGGATGTTGTGGTGCGCGACACCCGCAGGGAGGTCGCCCTTCACACCGACGTGCCACAGGGCGCAGCTGGGGGAGTAGTGACCGTGGCGCACGGCGAACGGTTGCTTCAGCCCGGGCAGGAGCGTGCGGTATGCCACCGGGAGATCGGGGTTGCAGACGACGGCGTCGGCGCCGATGAACTCGCCGGCACCGGTGCGGACGCCGCGGACCCGGCCGCTGGTGCCTTCGGCGAGCAGGATGCGCTCGACGTCGGTGCCGTAGCGGAACTCGACCCCGGACTTCTCCAGCGCCCGAGCAAGGCCGAGCGGGACGGCGTGCATGCCGCCCTCGGGGAAATACACCCCCTGGATCGAGTCCATGTAGGTGATCACGCAGTAGAGCGCCAGCGCCTCGTAGGGAGCGAGGCCGGCGTACATGGACTGGAAGCTGAAGATCTTCTGGAGGCGGTGGTCGTCGAAGTACGAGGCCACCCGCTTCCCGAGGTTCCCGAACCCGCCCATCTTCACCAGCCGCAACGCCGGGCCGATGGGCCACGCCAGGTCGAGCGGCGAATCGAAGTTGGCGTCGATGAAGTGCTCCTGCTCGAGCTCGTAGAGCTCGCGCAGCCAGTCGGAGAAGCGTCCGAACTGGCGGGCGGCCTCCGGACCGCACACCTCCCGGATCTCCTGCGTCATGCGCTCCCGTCCGTGCCAGACCCGGAGTTCCGTGCCGTCGTGGTACGTGGCGCGGTACATGGGATCGACCGGTTTGAGCGTGACGAAGTCGTCCATGTCCTCGCCGAGTGCGTCGAAGGCGGTGCGCAGCAGCTCGGGCATGGTGAACACGGTGGGGCCGGTGTCGAAGCGGTAGCCGCCGGTCTCCAGCAGGCCGTTGCGTCCGCCGGGGCCGTCCTCGCGCTCGAGCACCACCACGTCGTGGCCCCGGCCCCGGAGATGGGCGGCCGCGCTCAGGCCTCCGAGGCCGGCCCCGATGACGACGACGTTCATGCGGTCCGGCGCCGTCGGTAGGTGCTCACGACTCGCGCCAGGCGACGAAGTGCGCCAGGTCGACGAGCGCGGTACGGGCCTCTTCGGTGATGTCGGCCACGGCGATGGCCGCCAGCGCGCTCTCGGTGAGGCGGGCGATGTCGGCCTCGATGACGTCCACCGCGCCCGTGTCGCGGAGCACATCCTGGATGTCGCTGACCTCCGCATCGGACAGGTCGGGCCGACCGATGCGGTCGAGCACGTCGAGCTGGGCGCCCTCGGCCTCGCGGCTGGCCGAGGCCAACAACGGTGTCGGTTTGCCCTCCCGGAGGTCGTCGCCCACGGGCTTTCCGGTCATCGTGGATTCGCCGAACGCGCCGAGGATGTCGTCCCGGAGCTGGAAGGCCTCGCCCAGCGGATCGCCGTACGCGGACAGTTGCCCCTGCAACTCCGGGTATCGGCCGGCCACGGCGGCGCCGATGTGCAGCGGACGTTCGACGGTGTACTTCCCCGACTTGTAGCGGGTGATGCGGCGGGCGGCCACGGGGTCGGTGTCGCCTCGGGCGGTGCCGAGGATGTCGAGGTATTGACCGACGTTGAGCTCGATCCGCAGCTCATCCCACACCTCGAGCACGGTCGGCGATGCCGACCGCAGGAGGAGGTCGGCGTAGACGTGGGCCATGTCGCCGATGAGGATCGCGACGCCCTCGCCGAATCGCCGCTGTTCGCCGCGCCACACCTCGGCGAGGTGGCGGTCGGCGAAGGTCAGGTGGGCGGTCCGGAAGCCTCGTCGGGTGGACGAGCCGTCCATGACGTCGTCGTGCACCAGAGCGAACGCCTGCAGGAACTCGAATGCGGCGCCTGCGTCGATGACCACGCTGTCGTCGGGGTCGCCGCCGGCGCCGATGAAGCCCCAGTAGCAGAACGCCGGTCGCAGGCGCTTCCCGCCCGCCATCACCAGTCGGCGGAGGGCGTCGAGCGGCTCGGCCAGGTCGGGTGTCAGCAAGGTCCACCGATCGTGTTCGGCGTCGATCACCTCGGTGAGCCGGACTTCGACCAGCTCTGCCACCCTCGCCAGGCTCGGCGGCACGGGCACGGCGTTGCGGGTTCGGGGAGGGGCCATGATTCAGACAAGCCTACGGGTGCGTCGTGTGATGGGGGTAGGGGGAGCCGCGGTCGGGAGCGCGCGCTGCAGTTCGTACGGGGCTGGCAGGCTGACCGGATGTCATGGGGGCCGAAGGGGAAGAACGGCGGCCACCTGAGTCCGCTCGTACCGGTGGTGGTCGCGCTCGCCATCTGCGGTGTGCTCTTCGCCTTCGTTGTCACCTCCGGCCGGGACGACGGGTCGGGGACCGCGCCGACGAGTACCGACTTGCCCACGGCCTCATCGGCGACCACGGCACCGCCCCCGGCGCCCGACCCGGTGCCGGCTGCCACCATCGCCGTCGAGCCGCTCTCGGAGAACCCGCCACGCAGCTACCGCATCACCTACGCCGTCGTGGAGAACGGCCTGCCGCGCACCGAGACCCTCATCGTCGCCCGGCCCTTCGAATCGCTCCTGCTCTCGACGCGGAACGACGATCTGGTCAGCGGCACGGCCACCTCGCGTGATCGGCTCTGGACCTACCTCGACGACCGGGACGGGTGGCTGGTGATCCAACCCGAGCTCCACCGGGCCGCCTTCGACCAGCGGCCCCTCGCCGCCATGGCGATGATGATGGCCCTGGGCCTCGCCGAGGAGCGGGAACCCTCGTCAGTGCTCGACCGTCCGTGCCGGGTGTTCCTCACGGGTCAGCCCTTGACCGACCCGGGGGCCACCCCACCGTCCGAGGGGCAGACCACCGAGGCGTGCATCGACGCCAACGGTCTCGTCCTGCACGAGCGCTGGGAAATCGGTGGCGAGCTGGTGTCCGAGCGCACGGCCACCGCGATCGAGCTGGGCGTCGACGTGGCACCGGAATCCTTCGACCCGACCCCGGTGGTGGACGACGCTCCCGAGTTCGAGGCCCTCCTGTCGACCATCGCCGTACCGGCAGACGAGGAGACCCTCGCCCGGCTGCAGACCGACATCACCCCGCCCGACGGTTTCGCCCTCGAGGGCACGGTGCTGCGGCCCGGTTCGCCCGATCGGGCCGGGTCCGGGGCGGCCGAGATCGTCCGCTTCTACTCTGACGGCGTCGACCTCATCGAGGTGGCCGAGGTCGTCGCCCAGGGCGGTGCCGACCCGGGCGGCCTCGGTGCGGTACCGGTCGAGATCGACGGGCCCGAGACCTGGTTCGTTCCCGACTTCCGGGCGTCGGCCGTGCGAACCCGCCTCTCCGAGACCGCCTTCGTGGAGATCCGCGGGACGAACCCGACCCAACTCATCGGGCTGCTCGACACGCTCGTCAGTCGCTGATCCGTCCGGTCTTCAGTCGTCGAGGGCCTTCGTGGCGTCGTCGACGGCTGCTCGGGCGCTCAGGATGCGATCACGACAGAACTCGATCAGCCCGGCAGCCCGGGTCACCTGCTCGGCGAGCAGATCGACGTCGACGTCGTGGTCCTCGATGTCGCGCAGGATGGACTCCAGCTCGGCGACCGCCTCGGCGTAGCCCTCGGGTGCCGGGTCCAGGCTCGACTCGCTCATGGATGCTCCACACCGTCGTCGACGACCGAGGTGACCGTCCCGTCGGCGACGGTGGTGACGATGGTCGAACCGGCGGGGGCGTCGGCGACGGAACGTACCATCGTGCCGTCTTCCTGCCGCGTGATCGACCAGCCCCGAGCCATGGCCCGCACGGGATCGCCGAGCGAGACGCGCGTCGCGAGCACGTCGAGGTCGCGATCGGCCTCGTCCAGGGTTCGCCGGCCCGCCGATCGGAGACGCTGGCCGTGGCTGCGCAAGGTGTCGTCCAGCCGTCCCAGCTGCCGGCGGGTAGCCGGAGACAAGCGGGCAGCCATGGTGTCGATCCGGCCGAGCTCGGTACGGGTGGCCGAGGCGGCGGCCGTCGCCGCCCGGGCCGCGAGGCGATCGAGGTGCTGCGAGGCCGCGTGAACGCGTCGGTCGGCCACGCCGACGACGGCGGCATAGCCGGCTTCGGCACGACCGAGGGCGGCGCCGACCACGCCCACGAGGTGCTGCGCGGCGGCAGTCGGCGTCTTGGCCGCCGTGTGGGCCACTTCGTCGGCCACCGATCGGTCCACCTCGTGACCGACACCAGTGACGACGGGGTGCGGGCTGGCCGCGATGGCCCGAGCCACCATCTCGTGGTCGAAGGCGGCCAGGTCGGTGGTGGCACCGCCACCCCGGACCAGGACCACCACGTCGATGTCCCGGGAGGCGAACCACGTGATGGCCCCCGCCACCGAACCCGGAGCGTCCAGACCCTGGACCCGGACATCGGCGACGTGGACCCGGAAGGCGAAACCCGAGCGGTCGAGCTCGTCGAGGAGGTCGGCCTCCGCGGCGCTCCCGGACGAGGTCACGACCCCGATGCGCAAGGGGAGCATGGGCATGGACAGGCGGCGGTTGGCATCGAGGACGCCCTCGGCCCGCAACCGGTCGAGCAGCTCGGCTCGCGCCGCCGCCAGCTGACCGAGGGTGAAGGCGGGATCGATCGACGCCATGCGGAACTGGAGCTGTCCCCGGGGCTCGTACCAGTCGAGCCGACCCCGGATCCGCACCTCGGTCCCGTCCGACATGCGGACTCGCCCCCCGGCCTTGCGCAGCAGCCGGTTCACACGGGTCTTGTCGCTGGCAGCGAGCATCACCGACAGACGGGCATCGGGCTCGCGCCGGCCGGCGCCGTCGTTGCCGGATTCGACCAGCGAGAAGTAGACGTGTCCCGACTGGGGTCGGGAGAGATCGTGGATCTCACCCCGGACCCACACATCGGTGGGGAAGGCCTCGCGCAGGCGTTCGCCGATGGCGACGGACAGCTCCCGCACCGACCACGTCGGTGATGACTCCGGCGCTCGATCCACCACGGGAGCGAACGTAGCCCGGCCGGACCGTGGGAACGCGCGTGGACGAGTGGTGTCGCGACCCGGAGCGAGCTAGGAAGGGAGGCGTCGCGCACCGCCGTCCATGAGCACAGGAGCCCCGAGATGCCCGAAGCAGTCATCGTCGCCACGTCCCGTACCGCGATCGGACGGGCCAACAAGGGCTCGCTGGTCGATGCCCGCCCTGACGACCTCACCGCCTTCATCCTCGAGGACGTGTTGGGCAAGGTCCCCTCCCTCGATCCCGCCATGGTCGAAGACGTCATGTTGGGGTGCGGCCAGCCTGCCGGCGAGGCCGGGTACAACCTGGCACGGGTCGCCGCGGTCATGGCCGGCATGGACGGCGTCCCCGGCGTCACCGTGAACCGCTACTGCTCTTCGTCGCTGCAGACGATCCGCATGGCCGCCCATGCCATCAAGGCCGGCGAGGGCGACTGCTTCATCTCCGCCGGTGTCGAGACCGTCTCCCGCTACGCCCACGGTGCCGCCGACGTCGGACCGCACAACGGGGCCTTCTCCGACGCCGAGGCCCGGACCGCGGAGCGTGCCGGTGGCGACGCACCCTCGTGGGAACCGCCCGCCGGTCTCCCCGACATCTACATCGCCATGGGCCAGACCGCCGAGAACGTGGTCCAGGCCGAGGGTGTCGGTCGCCGTGAGATGGACGAATGGGCCGCTCGCTCGCAGCAGCGGGCCGTGGAGAGCCAGGAGAACGGCTTCTTCGACCGGGAGATCTCGGCCTACACCCTCCCGGACGGCACCGTGGTCTCCAAGGACGATGGCCCCCGGGCCGGCACCACGGTCGAAAAGCTCTCCGAGCTCAAGCCCGTGTTCCGCCCCGACGGCTCGGTCACCGCCGGCAACGCCTGCCCCCTCAACGACGGCGCCGCCGCCGTGATCGTCATGAGCGACACCAAGGCCCGCGAGCTCGGCATCACCCCGCTTGCCCGCATCGTGTCGTCCGGCGTCACCGGGCTCAACCCGGAGATCATGGGCATGGGTCCGGTCGGGGCGTCCCGCCAAGCGCTCGAGCGGGCCGGTATGACGATGGACGACATCGATCTGGTCGAGATCAACGAGGCCTTCGCCGCCCAGGTGCTCCCGTCGGCCAAGCACCTCGGCATCGATCTCGACAAGCTGAATGTCAAGGGCGGCTCGATCGCGCTCGGCCATCCCTTCGGTATGACCGGCGCCCGCATCATGACCACCCTGCTCAATGCCCTCGAAGACGACGACAAGCAGTTCGGCCTCGAGACCATGTGCGTCGGTGGCGGCCAGGGGATGGCCATGATCGTCGAACGTCTGAAGTAGCCGTCGGGCGGGGTGGCGACCGCTGCCCCGACGATGTGACGATTCTCGATTTGGTCGTCACGGTTCCGTCATGGAATCGTCATGTGCCATGTCGAACACCCAACGTCGACCGCCCGCGAGCGTCCTGGTCGCCGCAGCCACCGTCCTGGTCGCCGTGGCCAGCGTCCTGAGCCTTTCCGGAGCAGCCTTCGCGTCCGAGTTCGCATCCGGGCCGGAGCCCGTGCGGCGGACGGCCCTCGCAGCGGGCTACGACCCTGATGCGGCCAACGACTTCGGCGGCGCGATTCTCCGGCGGGCCACGGCGAGTGCGATCGATCTGGCCCTGGCCTCGTCCCCGACACCGCCGCCACGCGTCTTCTGCCCCGTTCCGGGGAGCGAGTTCGTCGACTCCTGGGGCTTCGCCCGCTCCGGAGGGCGAGGCCACAAGGGCGTCGACATGATGGCGCCGTACGGTGCGCCGGTCCTGGCGCCGGTGGCCGGCACGGTCCGATCGAGCAACTCGAGCCTCGGTGGCCTCGGGTTCTATCTCGACGATGCGGACGGCAACGAGGTGTTCGGCTCCCACCTGGCCACGCTCGACGTGACCGGCTGGGTCGAGGCCGGGACCCGGATCGGCACCGTCGGCACCTCGGGCAACGCAGGGACCCCCCACCTGCACTTCGAGATCGCGCCCCGGGGCGGAGCGTCCGTGAACCCGTTCCCGTACGCCCTGAGCTGGTGCATGCAGGATCCGCAGGACCCGTGGGCCGAGGTCTCCCGTCCCTGACCGGCGGGGCGTGCGTGTGTGTCCTCCGTCCGCGCCCGGCATCATGGATCGGGTGGACCTGACCGGCCCGACGCCCAAGCACGATCTGCCGTCCTATCTCTGGCCGCGTCCCAAGTACCGCGGAATCCTGCACGCCGTCGGTGCCGTCGCCGTCCTCCCCTTCGGGGCATTACTGCTCATGGCGGCCGACGGCTCTCGCGCCCGGGTCGGCGCTGCGGTCTACGTCATCGCGCAGCTGACGGTGTTCGTCACCTCCGCCAGCTACCACCTGGTGGCGAACACCCCCACCGCCCGCCGCCGGATGCAACTGGCCGACCACTCGATGATCTACCTGCTGATCGCCGGGACGTGGGCACCCATCTGCCTCCTCGTCCTGCCCAGCGATGCCGGGATCGCATTCCTCGTGGGGATGCTGGTCACTGCTGCGATCGGGATCAGCCTGAAGCTGTTCGGGATCCATCGCTTCCCGAAGTCGAGCAACAGCCTGTACCTCGTGATGGGCTGGGCGGCCGTGCTCGCCCTTCCCTCCATCGTCGACCGGATCGAGCCGACCGCCCTGGTGCTGATGGCACTCGGCGGGCTGGCGTACTCGGTGGGCGCCGTCGTGCTGTGGCGCAAGCGCCCGGACCCCCGACCCGCCAGCTTCGGCTATCACGAGATCTGGCACGGCTGCACCGTTGCCGCTGCGGCCTGCCACTTCGCCATGGTGTGGATCGTCGTCGCCTGAGGGAGGGGTACGCATTGGCGTCTGGTCTGCGCCAGCGCGTGCCGGGCTGCCGGTTACGGTGCCGTCATGACCGACCTCGTCACCGGCAAGATCGACCAGCTCGCCACCCGGGCCCGCCGAGAGATCGACAGCGGCTTGCTACCGTCGTGCCAGTACGCCCTCGCCGTCGACGGCGAGGTGGTCGCAGGCGAGACGCTGGGTGACGCCTCACCGCAGAACCGCTACGTGATCTTCTCGGCCACCAAGGCGCCGGTGGTGTCGACGTTCTGGACGCTGATGCAGGACGGTGACGTCGACATCACGCTGCCCGTCGTCGAGTACGTGCCCGAGTTCATGGCCGACGGCGACCCCGAACGGGGCGCGGCGATCACGGTCGAGCAGGTCCTCCTGCACACCTCCGGGTTCCCCCACGCGCCCATGGGCGGGCCGGCCTGGTGGACAAGGGAGGGACGCGTCGAGCACATGCGGGGATGGCGCTGCAATTGGGAGCCCGGTACCGCGTTCGAGTACCACGCCACCTCGGCCCACTGGGTGCTGGCCGAGATCCTCGAGAGAATCGTCGGACAGGACTTCCGCCGGGTCGTGTCCGACCGGGTGCTGGCCCCGCACGGGCTCGATCGCCTGCGAGTCGGCGTGCCGGAGGACGAGCAGGGCGACGTGCTGCCCCTCGTGGCCACGGGCGAGCTGCCCACCCCGGACGAGCTCGAGGCGCTCTTCGGCGTGCGCGAACTGCCCCAGACCGAGGTCACCGAGGCTGCGTTGCTCGGCTTCAACCATCCCCGCACCAGGGCACTTGGCGTCCCGGGCGGGGGCGGGATCTCTGACGCCACCGACCTGGCTCGCTTCTACCAGGCACTGCTCCACAACCCGAAGGGTGTCTGGGACGATGATGTGTTGGCCGACGTGACGGGCAACGTGCGCAACACCTTCACCGATCCGTTGCTGGGGCATCCCATCCGGCGCACGCTCGGTCTGTGCACGGCCGGCGATGACGGCTACGCCGCCCATCGGGGCTTCGGCAAGACCGGATCGGCGTCGACATTCGGGCACAACGGTGCCGGCGGGCAGATCGCCTGGGCCGACCCCGGGACGGGCCTGTCGTTCGTGTACCTCACCAACGGCCTGGACGCGAACCCGATCCGCCAGGCCAAGCGGGGCGTCGCCCTCTCGAGCATCGCCGCCGAAGCCGTCAACGCCGACTGAGCGATCGCGCCGACCAGCGGGCCCGACCCGATCGTGACCGGGCGGCGGTGTGACCTGTGGGATTTCGGGCCGCCGGGCCGCTCCCCGGCTCAGGTGGTGTAGTCGGCGTTGATGCGCACGTAGCCGTCGGTGAGGTCGCAGCCGTAGACGGTGGCGGTCCCAGTCCCGATGCCGAGGGAGACCCCGACGTGGACCTCGTCCCTGCGCAGGTATTCCTCGAGGGCGGTGAGCTCGTCCGGACCCGCCGTCGAGGGATAGAGCTCCTGGGGCCCGATCCGGATGGTCACTGCCCGCTGGTCGATGTCGGTGTCGTCGCTGCACTTGCCGATGGCCATGGCGATGCGTCCCCAGTTGGGGTCGGCGCCGTGCACGGCGGTCTTCACCAGCGGGGAGTTCACGATCGCCTTGGCAACCCGCTTGGCCTGCGCGTCGTCCCGAGCCCCGTCTGCGGTGACCGCGATGAGCGTCTGTGCTCCCTCGCCGTCACTCGCCAGCTGGCGAGTGAGGTCGAGGCACACTGCCTCGACGGCGCCGGCCAGCTCATCCCGGTCGACGGGACCGGCGTGGCCGGAGGCGAGGATGGCGGCCGTGTCGGACGTGGAGGTGTCGGTGTCGACGGAGAGGCAGTTGAACGTGCGGTTCACCGCGCTGCGGAAGACCTCGTCGAGCACGGGTTGTTCGACCGCGGCGTCGGTGAAGACGAAGGCGAGCATGGTGGCCATGTCGGGCTCGATCATGCCGACGCCCTTGGCCACGCCGACCACGGTGGCGTCACCGGCCGTGGCCGATGCCGTCTTCGGATGGGTGTCGGTGGTCATGATGGCCCGGGCGACGGCGTCGGCGTCCGCGGCGTCGGGCGGGGCCATCGAAGCGAGATGAGTTCGGATCCGGTCCATGGGGTAGCGCCGGCCGATCACGCCGGTGGAGGTCACCAGGACGTCCGTCGGTGCGCAACCCACCACCCGGGCCACACCCTCGGCCAGCTCGAGCGCGTCCGCATCGCCCTCGGGACCGGTGGCGACGTTGGCGTTCTTCGACACGACGACCACGGCCTGCAGCGTGCCGTCGGCGGCATGGCCCCGGGACAACGTCACGCTCGGGCCGGCGAAGCGCGACTTGGTGAACACGGCAGAAGCCGTGCACGGGCGGTCGGCGGTCACGACGGCGAAGTCGGTGGTGTCGTCCTTGATCCCGACGTTGGCGGTGTGGGCGGAGAAGCCCCTGGGCAGCTGCACCCGGCGAGTCTGCCAGCAGCGCTATCGGGCGCCGTACACGGGTTCCGGGGGGTCGGTCCGGCTGGTGAGGTCGGCGATGATGTCGCCGAGCTCTGCCGCATCCCAGCGGTCGCTCTTGTCGACCATGGGTCCGTGGCGGTACCCGTCCATCAGCGTGAGCTGCCCCCCATCGATCTCGAACACCCGGCCGGTGACATCGGCGGCGAGATTCGAGCCGAGCCACACCACCACCGGCGCCACGTTCT
>JBPPNA010000291.1:0-5178 GCA_051306355.1 Acidimicrobiales bacterium
CTGCGGGGCCGGACCCGGGTCACCGGGGGGCGACCGACCGGGCGGCGACGGCAGGCCGGACGCTGCCCGCGGGACGCCGGGCGGGTGCGACAGCGGCGGTGGTGTGCGTTCATCGAATCTGACGGTACCGGTGGTCGGCGATTCGTGGAAGCATCGAAATCGCCCGGAAGGTGCTGTGGTTGCGTACTCTTCCGAGAGTGACACTTCGAGTCGGGGTCTTCGGTGCCGGGGGGCGTATGGGCAGCACGGTGTGTGCTGCTGTCGCTTCCGACAGTGCGACCGAACTGGTCGCAGCGGTCGACCCGTACCACGAAGGTATCGATCTCCACCTCGTGGCGCGGGGCGCGGACGTGCCCGAGCTCACCGTGGCGGGCGACGTGGCCGAGTTCGAGCGGGCCGGGGTCGACGTGGTCATCGACTTCACCCACATCGAGGCGGCCTGCGACAACCTCGAATGGGCGGCCGGGGCCGGCGTGCACGCCGTGGTCGGGACCACCGGGTTCTCGCCCGACGATCATGAGCGCTTCGCCCGGACGTTCACGAAGTCCAACTGCATCATCGCCCCGAACTTCGCCATCGGTGCCGTGCTCATGATGCGTTTCGCCGAGCTGGCCGCGCCCTGGTTCGAGACCGCCGAGGTGCTCGAGTACCACCACGACGAGAAGGTCGACGCTCCGTCGGGCACCGCCATGCTCACGGCGGAGCGCATGGCCGAGGCGTCGTCGGAGTGGGCCGACGACCCCACCGAGAACGAGGTCGTCGAATCGGCCCGCGGCGGCAAGGGTCCCGCCGGCATCCCCATCCACTCGGTGCGGATGCGGGGCATGGTCGCCCACCAGGAGGTGCTGCTCGGCACGGCCGGCCAGACGCTCTCGATACGCCACGACTCCTACGACCGCTCGTCGTTCATGCCCGGCATCCTGCTTGCCGTGAAGGCCGTGCCCGACCTGCCAGGCCTCACCGTCGGCCTCGACAGCGTCCTCGGTCTCTGACAGGCCGGGCGCCGGCGCGGCTGACCGCCAGGCTGACCGCCACGGCGCCCCTGTCCGAGGCGCCGTGGCAGAACCGTCGGGAACGCGACCCGGAGCCGGTCAGTCCTTGAAGCGCTGGGTGCCGCGACGCTCGATCTCGCCGTCGACGACCTTGCTCGCACGACATCGTACGGGCAGCCATCAGGGACCTTGCTCCGCATGCTGTTCTCCCGAGTGAGCTGTCTCTCGACGGGGCCATCCCGTCAACCGTGCAAACGGAGCGAACCGGACATCGGATGAGGTGTCGTCAGCCCCAGCCGGCCCGGGCGCGTGTTACGCAGCGCCTGCCAGATCTCGACGGGGGCTACGAACGGTGGTTCCGGAAGGCGTCGGCCTGATCGCGGGGCTTGACCACGATGCTGTCGATGTTCACGTGCGAGGGCAGCGCGACGGCCCAGCGGATGCACTCGCCCACGTCGCCGGCGGTGAGCGGCGTGAGCCCGGCGTACACGGCGTCGGCCCGATCGGTGTCGCCGTCGAGGCGGACCACGCTGAATTCGGTCTCGACCATGCCGGGCAGGATCTCGGTGACCCGCACCGGTCGGCCGAGCAGCTCGTGGCGCAGCGATTCGTTCACCCCATGGGCACCGAACTTGGCTGCGTTGTAGCCGGACCCACCCGGGTAGCCCTGGATGCCGGCGATGGAGGTGACGTTGACGACGTGCCCGTCGCCGGACTCGATCAGCCGGGGGAGCAGCGACCGGGTCATGCGCATGAGCCCCAGGACGTTGGTCTCGAACATGGAGATCCAGTGCTCGTCGACGGCCTCGGCCAGCGCCTCGACGCCGAGCGCACCGCCGGCGTTGTTGACCAGCAGCCGGCACGAGTCGATCGCCCCGCAGAACGACTCCACCGATGCCGGATCGCTGACGTCGAGGTGGCGGGCGGTGCCGTCGATCTCCGCGGCGAGTGACTCGATCCGCTCGGTGCGCCGGGCGCCCACCACCACGTGCCAGCCGTCGGCGGCCAGGAGGCGAGCGGTGGCCTCGCCGATGCCGGCGCTCGCGCCGGTGACGACTGCGGTCGGGCGGGGCGGAGTGCCGTTGCTCATCGGCACCGAGACTACGAGGACGACGTTCGGGACTACGAGGACGACGTCTGGCTGCCGTCGGCATCGCCCGGGTCGTCGTGGTCCCCGTCGAGCTCGGAGAAGTCGTCGTCGATCCGTCGGAGCTGGTCGATCTCGCCGCCACCGGAGAACTCGGAGCGCAGGCTCCACGCCACCGCCAGCGCGCTGAGGCCGAGGATCCACCAGCGGTACTCGCCGACGAAGTCGCGCACCGAGTCGATGGGAGAGGAGAACGTGTCGCCCAGGACGCGGATCAGGTAGAGCCGACCGACGGTGCCCACCAGGTTCACGGCGAAGAAGAACGAGATGCGCATACCTGCGGCGCCGGCGAAGAGGCAGATGAAGTTGTTCGGCGCCAGCAGCACCAAGGGCCATGCCGCCTTGCCGAACATGGTCTGGAACCGGCGGAGCATCGGGCCGTAGCTGGGGGCCCGGGCGTCCATCCACTCGAGAGCCCGGTCGCCGTACCAGTAGCCGAGGAGGAAGAAGAGCGGATCGCTGACGAGGAGCCGCAGCGTCCCCACCGTGTAGTAGCTGACCGGGTCGAGCTGGTCCGACACGAGGATCAGGTACCGGTTGATGCTGCTCAGGGCGATGAGCAGCAGGGGATGCGTGTCGACGAGCGTGGCCCAGAACACGTTGGCCAGGTTGGAGCAGATGACCAGGAAGATCACCGGCGCGACGAGCAGCTTCAGCGTGTGGGGCCCCGGGGGCGTCCGTGAGCTCAGCGAGGCGTGGGCCACCGGCGAATTCTGCCAGTTCCGGTCCCCCCTTCCCATGCGGTGACCGGGTGGTGGCAGAACCACCCGATGAGGCCATGGTCGAATGCGTAACCTGTCGGGCATGGCCAAGAAGGCTCGCAACTCGTTCTGGGACTCGCACTGGGACTCGCACTCCGCGCCCGCTGAGCCGGCGCCGGCCCGGGTCGACGACCCCGGGGCCGACTGAGGTCGGGAGACCCACGGTCCGTAGGCTCCCGGTCGGTGTATCGCTTCGCCCTCCGACCGGCCTGGCTGCTCTCGCACGCCTTCGCCGTGACGCTCATCGTCCTCTTCGCCAACCTCGGGCTCTGGCAGCTCGACCGCCACGACCAGAAGGTCGACCAGAACGAGACCGTGGCCAACCGCACGGTGGAGCCGGCGATCACGGTCCGCCAGTTGCTCGACGACCTCGACGGCCAGAGCGTCGAGGACCTGCGCTACCGCCCGGTGACCGCCCGTGGCACCTACGAGGACGGAGCCGATGTGCTCATCGACAATCGGTCCTACGACGGACTGCCCGGGGCGTGGGTCGTGACGCCGCTCCGCCTCGACGACGGATCGCTGGTGGCCGTCAGCCGCGGGTTCCAGGGGTTCGACTCGGGCGAGATCGACCCGCCGCCGCCTCCGACCGGCGTGGTGGAGGTGACCGGTACGGCCCTGCCCTGGGACGAGCGATCGTGCGGTATCCGCACTGACGATTCCGGCGAGCCCGTCGGCGCCGCCTGCGTGCGTGAGGAGGCCGTCGAGCAGGCGGTGGGGGAGCCGTTGCTGCCGGTGGCGATCCAACGGTCGTCGTCGGCGCCGGTCGATGCCGAGGTGTTCGTTGCGGTGCCGCTCCCCGAGCTCGACGACGGACCCCATCGCAGCTACGCCGTGCAGTGGTTCATCTTCGCCACCATCGGCCTCATCGGGTACCCGCTGATCCTGCGCCGCGTGGCGCGAGACAAGGCCCGGGAGCGAGCCGCCGACCCGGATCCGTCGCGGGTCGCAGGATCGAGGTCCTGACGTCGTGGCCGGGGACCTGCGCACCCGCGTGCTCGACGCCACCTTCGCCGAGGTGGACGACAACGGCCTCGCCGGTCTCACCGTGGAAGCGGTGGCGTCGCGAGCGGGCTCGTCGCGGGCCACCGTGTACCGCCACTTCCCCGGTGGACGCGACGAGCTCATCGAGACCACGTTGCGACGGGAGGTGGGCCGGTTCTTCGAGGCCCTGGCGGCCGATCTCACACCGGCCGCCGACGCAGCCAAGGTGGCCGCCGGCGCACCGGCCGACGTGGCCGAGGTGGTCGACGTCGTCGCAGCACTGGTGCGTGAGGCGCACCGGTTGCTGGGGGAGCACCGCGTGTTCCAGCGGCTGCTCGAGGACGAAGCCGAGGCCATCGCTCCGCCGCTCGCCACCGTGTACCCGATGATCCACGACGCCCTCGTCGCCCACCTGGTGACCGTCCTCGATCCGGTCGATGCGGTCGAGGGGATGGACGTCGTGGACCCGGGGATCGAAGGCGCGGCCGACCACGCCGCCCGCATGATCCTGTCCTACGTCGGTACGACGGGAGCATGGGACCTGACCGACGCCGCCGACGTCGAGGCCCTGGTCCGGCACCGGATCCTGCCCGGCATCGTGACCGATGTCACTCCCGACGACCCTGGACACTGAGACAGATGAGGCCTTACTGTCTCACTCGAGATGGCGGCCCTCCTGACAACCGCAGCCGAACCGGACACTGGATCCGGCTCCACCGAGGCGCGGATCCGCAGTGCCACCCTGTCCTGCATCGCCCGGTTCGGTCTGGCCAAGACCACGCTCGACGACGTCGCTCGCCAGTCCGGGTTGTCACGCGCCACCATCTACCGGGTCTTCCCCGGCGGGCGCGACACGCTGTTCGAGGCCGTGCTCACCGCCGAGGTGCATCGCTTCTTCTGGGACCTGGCGGCCGAGCTCGACTGCCACGACGGCCTCGAGGACCTGCTCGTCACCGGCATCGGCGAGTCCATGCGCTTCCTGGCCGGGCACGAGGCCCTGCACGCCGTCGTCACCTACGACCCCGCCCTGCTCCTGCCCCAGCTCGCCTTCCATCGACTCGAGGGCATCATCACCGCCGCCACCGCCTTCGCCACCCCGTACCTGGAGCCGCATGTGGCTTCCCACGCCGACGCCGTCAGCGGTGCCGAGCACCTGGTGCGCATCGTCCTCTCCTACACGCTGCAGCCGAGCGCACGCGTCGACCCGTTCGACGACACCTCCATCCGGGCCCTGGTCCGCCGCCATGTCCTGCCCGCCCTCGGGTCCACCACCGCTCCTCCCGTGACCGCCCAC
>JBPPNA010000301.1:0-2068 GCA_051306355.1 Acidimicrobiales bacterium
CCTGTGGCGTGTCGCGTGTCAGGGCAGGGATGAGCGTGGTGGTGTGTAGGTATGTACTTGCGGCAGACCAGGCGCACCAACCGGGACGGCTCGGTGGTGTCCTATCTGCAGCTGGCGCACAACGAGCGGCACCCGGACACCGGCGCGCCGACGGCGAAGGTGATCCACAACTTCGGCCGCGCTGAGAAGGTCGACCTGGACGCGCTGAAGCGGCTGGTGTCCTCGATCTCCCGGTTCCTCACCCCGGAGCAGGCCGCGTCCGCAGCGGCCGGGGGCGAGGTCGAGATCCTCGACTCCCGCCGCCTGGGCGGTGCGTGGACGCTCGACCAGGTCTGGGAGCGGCTCGGGATCGGCGCCGCGGTCCGCCGCGTCGCCGAGGGACGCCGGTTGGACGGCGAGGCGGTCGAGCGGGTGCTGTTCGCGCTGGTGGCCCAACGAGCCCTGGAGCCCGGGTCGAAGCTGGCCGCGACCGGCTGGGTCGCCGAACGCGTCGCCATCGAGGGGCTCGCCGGGTTAAGCGACGACCAGGCCTACCGAGGGATGGACTTCCTGCTGGAGGCACTGGAGGAGATCGCCGGTGAGATCTTCTCCTCGGTCGAGCACCTGTTGAACCTCGATCTGGACCTGGTCTTCGTAGACACCACCTCGACCTACTTCGAGGCCGAGGGCCCCGACCTGCTGCCCGAGCTCCAAGAAGACGACCCGAAGGACGCCGGCAACCACGGCGGCGATGAGGTGGGCCCGGTCGAGTCCGGTCGGCGGGCGTTCGGGCACTCCAAGGACTTCCGTACCGACCTGCCGCAGGTGGTGATCGCGATGGCGGTCACCCGCGACGGTGTCCCGGTGCGGTGCTGGACGTTCGCCGGGAACGAGTCCGACACCGCCATCATCCGCACGGTCAAGGACGACCTGGGCTCGTGGAACCTGCGCCGGCTGGTGTGGGTCGCCGACCGCGGATTCGCCTCCGCAGCGAACCGGGCCTACCTGACCCGCGGTGGCGGGCACTACATCCATGCCGAGAAGCTGCGCCACACCAACACCGAAGCCGCTGCCGCGTTGGCACGTCCGGGCCGCTACCGCACCGTGGCGGGGAACCTGCGGGTCAAGGAGATCCACGTCGCTCCCGGCGGCCACGGCGATGGTGACGAAGGTGCCCGGGCGGTGCGGTTCGTGGTCTGCCACAACCCCGAACAGGCCGACCGCGACGCCGCCGTCCGCGGCAACCTGATCGCCCACCTTGAGCAGCTGATCGAGGGCTCGGATGCCTGGACCGCCACACGGCGCAGTGAGTTCGTCGGGTCGCTGAAGAACAAGCCCGGGCTGCGCCGCTACCTACGCCGCACCGCCAAAGGCCTGCTACGCATCGATGCCGCCGCGGCCAAACGCGAGGCGCACCTGGATGGCAAGTGGCTGCTGCGTACCTCCGATGCCACCCTCACCCCCGAGGACCTGGCCGCGGCCTACAAACAGCTCCTCGCCGTCGAACGCGGCTGGCGCGACATGAAGTCCAGCCTGGGACTGCGTCCGGTGTTCCACTACCGCGAGGACCGCATCCGCGCTCATGTGCAGCTGTGCTGGCTCGCACTACTGCTGATCCGGGTCGTCGAGAACGCCACCGGCGACACCTGGCGCAACACCGCCCACGAGCTCGACCGGATGCACCTGGTCACCCTCGCCACCGGCGACGGACAGGTCGCTCAACGCTCGACCAGCACGGCAGGCCACAAGCAGATCCTCGCCGCCCTCGACCTGCCCGAACCGCCCCGGTTCTTCGACTTCACCGCCCCCGCCATCGGCTGAACCCACCAAAGCCAACGCCGCCGCGCTGGGCGGCCCGTAGTAACACGACCCCAACACGCCCGAACCGCGTTTGTGCAGGTCAGCGCCACATTCCGACTGATCGTGTGCCCATCAGCTGCGGAAGTCCGGCAAGGGCTGGACGACGCGAGGTTCAACAAGGCGCCGACGGCGAGGAGCCCGACCAACCCCCACGTGGCGCCACGGGTGACGGCATCCGGCAATGGAACGAGTACCCAACCGCCCCTCGTCAGGACAATCACGGTGGCAC
>JBPPNA010000304.1:0-13380 GCA_051306355.1 Acidimicrobiales bacterium
CGGAATCGATGCTGGTCACCGGCTGGATGGCGACGTTGCGCTCCACGATGGTGGTCCCCGGGTCGAACGTGCCGAGCGCAGCGAGCACACCGAGGGACAGGGAGGCGCCGACGAGACCGGACAACGCGGCCACGGTGACGGTTCGGGAGCCCCGCCTGTCGGTCGAGACACCGCGTTGGTCGCTGGGGGTCGACGAGACCGCCGCCACCTCCGATGGATGGCGCCAGATCCGGTCCTCGGGGGGCAGCGGTGGACGGAACTCGGACCCGTCGTCACCTTCCCCCGCGCCGGTATCGCCCGAATGCATCGGTGGCACGGGGCGACCCTACCGAGGGCATCCGAGCGGTTGACGTCGCGGCGGGTACCGTTGGGCACTGTTCGGTTCACTGCGCGGGCGACGGCGGCTCGCCAACCGACTCGAGGATCGCACCCACGCCATGAATCCCTTGGACATCCTGGAGCCCCCGGTCGAGGGCGACGACTGGCTCGGACTCTCGACCCGACCCCTGCCTGCCGAGATGGCGGCGGCGTGGGCCGAGCGGCCCGACTGCGGCGGCATCGTCTCCTTCGTCGGCGCGGCGCGTGACCACAGCGACGGCCGTCCCGGCGTGCACCTGCTCGAGTACGAGGCCTACGAGGACCAGGTCGAGCCTCGGTTGCGCCGCATCGCCGACGAGGCGCGTGCCCGGTGGCCGTCCGTCGGGCGGATCGTCATGTTGCACCGCCTCGGTGCCCTGGAGGTGGGCGACGCCGCAGTGGTCGTGGTGACCGCCGCCCCGCACCGGGACGACGCCTTCCTCGCCACGCGGTACTGCATCGACAATCTCAAGGGTTCGGTGCCGATCTGGAAGAAGGAGTCCTGGGACGGCGGCTCCAGCTGGGGACTCGAGGCCCAGCACCTCGTCGAGCCGGAGGCGGCCCGCTGATGGTCGAGACCCTCGTGGTGATCGTGCTCATCGTGGTCGTCGGCGTGTCGGTCCTCGCGTTCCGCAACCGACCCCAGAAGGGCATCGAGTCAGGGATCTCGTCGTTCCGTCGCGAACTGCGCGCCCTCGCGCCCGAGTCCGAGGGCGGACCCAGGGCCGCACAACCGCCCACCGACCCTCCCCGCACCTCCGGGGTCGGCGTGTTGCGACCGGACCCGACCGAACCGGTGGAGGATCCACCGGCGAGCGACGACGCGGCACCGGATCCCGGCGAGTCAGAGTCCGACGGGTCCGGGTCCGGGTCCGGGTCCGACGACGAGAACGACTGACGATGGCCCGCGACCTCGCCATCGACCTCGGGACGGCCAACACGCTCGTGTACGCCAAGGGTCAGGGCATCGTGATGAACGAGCCCACCGTCATCGCCCTCAACAAGCGCAACGGCGACGTCCTGGCCATGGGGTCGGAGGCCTGGCAGATGATCGGCCGGACGCCGAGCTACATCATCGCCGTGCGGCCACTTCGCCAGGGAGCGATCACCGACTTCGACATCACGCAGCGGATGATCCGGCTCATCCTGCAGCGGGCCGGTGTCAGCCGCTTCAACCGGCCCCGGGTGGTCATCTGCGTGCCGTCGGCCATCACCGAGGTGGAGCGCCGTGCGGTCACCGAGGCAGCCCGCCGCGCCGGTGCGGCCGACGCCCAACTCCTCGAACAACCCATGGCGGCCGCCATCGGCGCCGAACTTCCCATCCACGAGCCCGTGGCCAACATGGTCATCGATGTGGGTGGCGGCACCAGCGAGACCGCGCTCATCAGCCTCGGCGGCATCGTCGCCCTCCAGGCTGTTCGGGTCGGCAGCTTCGACATCGACGCCGCCCTCCAGACCTACATCCGGCGCGAGTACGGCATCGCCATCGGCGAGCGGACGGCGGAGGAGATCAAGATCGCCATCGGCTCGGCCTGGCCGGTGGACGACGACGTCCGAGCCGAGGTGCGGGGCCGGGACCTGATGAGCGGTCTGCCGAAGACGGTGATCCTCACGACCCCCGAGGTACGCGAGGCGATCGCCGAGCCGGTCACCGCCATCGTCGACTCGGTGATCTCCTGCCTCGGGAACGCCCCTCCCGAACTGGCCCACGACCTCATCGGCCAAGGCATGTACCTCGTCGGCGGCGGCGGGATGCTCAAGGGCCTCGACGTGCGGATCTCGGTGGAGACCGACATCCCGGTCACCCTCGTGGAACAGCCGCTCGAAGCCGTTGTCTACGGGGCGGGACGATGCGTTGAGTCCTACGACGATCTCAAGGTCATGTTCATGGGCGGCCGTCTCTGACGTCATTGCTGTGACACAGGTCGCACGGGGCACAGCGACCGTGTACCGTCCGCGGCTGTCATGGCAACTGCGGCACAGCCCACCGCTGACTCTCCGGTCCTCTCGGTGCGGAACCTCGAAGTGGTGTACAACGATGTCGCGCTCGTGCTCCGAGGAGTCAGCTTCGACGTTCCCGCTGGTGGGATCGCCGCCGTGCTCGGAGCCAACGGCGCCGGCAAGACGACCCTTCTGCGGGCGATCACCGGGCTGCTCAGCGTCCACCGGGGAGAGATCACCAAGGGGAGCATCGAGCTCAACGGCGATCGCATCGACGGTATGGACCCTGCTGCCATCGTCCGGCGCCAGGTCTCCCAGGTGATGGAGGGCCGGCGCACGTTCGCTGAGCTCACCGTCGACGAGAACCTGCGCATCGGGGCGTACACCACCGGGTCCTCGGCGAAGACCAAGGCCAACTACGAGCGGGTCATCGAGCTCTTCCCGGTCCTGGCCGAACGCCGCCGATCAGTGGCGGGGTACCTCTCCGGCGGCGAACAGCAGATGTTGGTCATCGGTCGCGCCCTGATGCAGGAACCGCAGCTGCTGCTGCTCGACGAACCATCGCTGGGGTTGGCGCCGATGCTGGTCGAGCAGATCCGCGACATCATCGTCCAGATCAACCGGGAGGGCACGAGTGTGGTGCTCGTCGAGCAGAACGCCGTGATGGCCCTGTCGATCGCCACGGTCGGCTACGTCATGGAGACCGGCAAGATCGTCAAGGACGGTCCGGCTGCCGAGCTGCGGGCCGACAAGGACATCCAGGAGTTCTACCTCGGCGGCGGCGACAGCGAACGCTCGTTCCGGAACGTGAAGTCATACCGTCGGAAGAAGCGGTGGAGCTCGTGACCGGGGTCGGAGACACGCTGCTCAGCGTCCGCGGCGTGACCCTCCTCTTCGGTGGCGTGACCGCTCTCGACGACGTCGACTTCGACGTGGTGCGCGGCGAGCTCTTCGCCATCATCGGCCCCAACGGTGCCGGCAAGACGTCGATCTTCAACTGCCTGAACGGCGTGTACCGGCCCCAGCAAGGCTCGATCAAGCTCAACGGCCACGAGCTCGTCGGTGCACGTCCCAGCACGACGGCTCGGCTGGGCATCGGACGGACCTTCCAGAACCTCGGGTTGTTCGCCAACCTCGACGTCGTCGACAACCTGATGCTGGGCCGGCACACCAAGATGCGCACCGGGTTCGCCGCCGGCATGGTCTGGTTCGGTCGGGCCCGACGGGAGGAGATCGCCAATCGTCGTCGCGTCGAGGAGATCATCGAGCTGCTCGAGCTCGAGCCGCACCGGCACGTACACGCCGGCACGCTCCCGTACGGTATCCAGAAGCGAGTGGAGCTCGGCAGGGCACTGGCCATGGACCCCGAGCTGCTGCTGCTCGACGAGCCGGTGGCCGGCATGAACCTCGAGGAGAGCGAGGACATGGCCCGCTACATCCTCGAGATCTCGGGAGAGCTGGACCTCGCCATCATCCTCGTCGAGCACGACATGGCGATGGTCATGGACATCGCCGACAAGGTCATGGCGCTCGACTTCGGGCTGCAGATCGCGATCGGCGCGCCCCAGGAGGTCCGGAACGATCCCGACGTGATCGCCGCCTACCTCGGCGGCGCACCGTCGTCCGACCAGGACCCCCGTCCCGCTCCAGAATCGGAGGCTGCAGAACCGTGACACTCGTCGAGGAGCGATCCACGACACCGGCCCCGTCCGAGGCCGCGACGAACCTGCCGGCGCTGCTGCTCCGCCATGCCCGGGAACGCCCGGATGCTGTCGCACTGCGGGAGAAGCAGCTCGGACGATGGGTCGAGACGACCTGGACGCACTACGCCGATCGGGTTGCGTCGGTCGCGGCCGGTCTCGCCGAGCTCGGCGTGCAGCGGGGAGACAAGGTCGCCGTGCACGCCGACAACCGAATCGAGTGGCTCGTCGCCGATCTCGCCATCCAGGGCCTCGGCGCCGTGACCGTCGGCGTCTACCCGACCAGTCCCGCCGCCGAGCTCGAGTATCTCCTCGACCACTCCGAGTCCGTAGTGCTCATCAGCGAGGACGAGGAGCAACTCGACAAGGCGCTCGAGGTGCGGGGCGAGCTCTCTCGCCTCCGGTCGATCGTGGTCATGGACACCAGGGGCGTGACCGCCGCCCTCGACGACCCGCAGATCAGCACGTTCGCCGATCTGGAGGCGACCGGGAGCGGAGCGCCCGACGCCAGTGAGCGGTTCGATCGACTCGTGGCCGAGATCGACGCCGAGGACACCGCCATCATCGTCTACACCTCGGGTACCACCGGCCCTGCGAAGGGCGCGCTCCTCAGCCACCGCAACCTGCTGGCTGTCGCGGAAGGTGCCAGCGGGGTCTACGACGCCGGCCCCGACGACGAAGTGCTCTCCTACCTCCCGCTGTGCCACATCGCCGAACGGCTCTTCTCCGTGATCAACGCGCTCTACATCGGCTACGTGGTGAACTTCGGCGAAGGGGGCGAGTCGTTCACCAACGACCTGCGAGAGGTGCAGCCGACGTTCTTCCTCGGCGTGCCGCGCGTCTGGGAGAAGATGCTCGCGGGCATCCAGATACGGGTCAACGACGCCACGTGGCTGAAGCGCAAGATGCACACCTTCTGGGTGGCGCAGGGCCAGCGAGTGGCCACCCGCCAGATGCAAGGTCAACGCACGCCCCTCGACCGTGTCATCGCCGGGTTCGGCTGGTTGTTCCTCTACCGGTCGCTACGCGAGAAGCTCGGGATGGCTCGGATGCGGGTCCCGCTGTCGGGGGCGGCGCCGATCGCCCCGCAGGTCCTCGAATTCTTCTGGAGCATCGGCGTGCGGGTTCGTGAGGGCTACGGGCAGACGGAGAACACCGCACTGTGCACCTATACGCCGGAGGACGACGTGCGCCTCGGCACGGTCGGCAAGGCGCTTCCCGGCGTCGAGCTGCGCATCGCCGACGACGGCGAGATCCTCACCAGATCGGCCGGGGTCTTCCAGGGGTACTTCAAGAATCCCGAAGCGACGCAGGAGACCATCGACGACGACGGATGGCTGCACACCGGTGACGTGGGCGTGCTGGAGGACGGCTTCCTGACCATCACGGACCGCAAGAAGGACATCATCATCACCGCTGGCGGCAAGAACATCTCGCCGTCGCAGATCGAGAACCTCCTGAAGGTCTCGCCGTACATCCGTGAAGCCATCGTCATCGGCGACCGCCGCAAGTACCTGACGGCCCTGATCGGCATCGAGCTCGACACCGTCGGCGACTGGGCGACCCGCAACGATGTCCGGTTCACCACCTACCGAGACCTCACCGAGAAGCCGGAGGTGGCCGAGCTCATCCAGGGGGCCGTCGACGAGACGAACACATCGTTCGCCCGGGTGGAGACGATCAAGCACTTCGCGCTGCTGTCGAAGGAGCTCGACAGCGAGGACGGGGAGCTGACCGCCACCCAGAAGGTGAAGCGGGCCGCCATCTCGTCCGAGTTCGAGGACGTCATCGAGGCGATGTACCGGTGACCGAGTTCCTGCAGCTCACCTTCCAGGGCGTCGCCCTCGGGTCGCAGTACGCGCTCATCGCACTCGGGTTCGTGATCGTCTACAAGGCCAGCGAGGTCATCAACTTCGCTCAGGGCGGGTTCGTGCTCCTCGGGGCCTACCTCGGCTACACGTTCAACCAGACGTGGGACCTGCCGTTCGCCGTGGCCGTCGTGCTGGCCATGGTCGCCGGCGGGGTCATCGGCGCGGTCGTCGAGCGACTGCTGCTGCGACGCATGGTCGCCCAGCCCGTGTTCGCCGTCATCATGATCACCATCGGGTTGCTGTTCGTCCTCGACCAGATCAGCACGTCCATCTGGGGCTTCGACAACCTCAACCTCGGCGACCCGTGGGGCATTGACACCGTGGTGGTCGGCGATGTCGTGCTGTCCGTGGCCGACCTGTGGACCATCGGCCTGACCGCGACCGCGGTGATCGCGTTCTTCCTCTTCTTCCGCTACAGCGCGACCGGGCTCGCCATGCGGGCGGCGGCCCTCGACCAGGAGGCCGCCCTCGCCCAGGGCGTCAGCCCCGGTCGGGTGTTCGCGCTGGCGTGGGCGGTGTCGGGTGCGGTGGCCGCCCTCGGTGGGGTCACCCTCGCAACCGGCCCGGCCCAGCTCAGCCCCGGCATCGGGTTCGTGGCCCTCGCCGCGTTCCCAGCGATGATCCTCGGGGGGCTCGATTCCCCGGCCGGCGCGGTGCTCGGCGGCGTCATCATCGGGGTCACGCAGAGCCTCACCGCCGGCTACCAGCCGGAGTACGCCGCTTGGCTGGGGAACAACTTCCACGTCGTCATGCCGTACGTGGTCATGGTCCTGATCCTCCTCGTGCGGCCCTACGGGCTGTTCGGAACGCAGGAAGTGAGGCGGGTCTGATGGCGCGTGCTCGTGATCTTCACACCGGCTACGGCCAGTCGTTGCACATCTTCACGTCGCGATGGAGCCACGTCGGTTTGGTCGCCCTGCTCGTCCTCGCGGTGCTGGCGCCCTATCATCTGACAGAGTTCCAACTCGACGTCCTCTGCCGGGTCGGCGTGTTCGCCATCGGTGCCGTGGGCCTCAACATCCTCACCGGGTACACCGGACAGGTATCGCTCGGCCACGCCTTCTTCATCGGCGTGGGCGCCTATGGAGCGGCGTGGTTCGGCGGGCAGCAGGAGTGGCCGCTGTACCTCTGGCTCCCGTTCGTGGCCGTCATGGGTGGCGTCCTCGGCGGGATCATCGGCCCGTTCGCGCTCCGGCTGCGTGGCAACTACCTCGTCATCATCACCTTGGGATTGATCTTCCTGGGTGAGCACGTCTTCAACAACTGGGATTCGGTCACCG
The DNA here is from genome assembly GCA_051306355.1 of Acidimicrobiales bacterium. Taxonomy (GTDB): domain Bacteria; phylum Actinomycetota; class Acidimicrobiia; order Acidimicrobiales; family Salinilacustritrichaceae; genus Salinilacustrithrix. The sequence goes on from JBPPNA010000304.1 coordinate 7,150, forward strand.
GCGGCGGTGCCGGGACACCGGTCGACCCGCCGTTGTCGATCGGCCCGCTCGACTTCGCCGCATTGGACGTCCTCGGAACGACGTTCGATCGTGTGCAGGGCCTGTTCTGGTTGATCTGGACAGTCGTGGCGGTGGGCATGCTGCTGGCCAAGAACCTGGTTCGGTCCCGGCCGGGACGTGCCATGCAGGCCGTCCGGGACCGAGATCTCGCCGCCGAGGCAATCGGCATCAGCATCGCTCGTTACAAGGTCGGGGCGTTCGCCATCTCCAGCGCCTACGCCGCCGTTGCCGGCGGCCTTTTCGGCGCGCTCCAGCAGTACGTCAGCCCGACGGAGTTCGGCGGGCAACTCGGCCTGTTCCTGTCCATCCAGTACATCGCCATCATCATCGTGGGCGGGGTGGGAACGATCTTCGGCTCGCTGATCGGCGCCTTCATCGTCGGCGCCATGCCCCGCGTCATCGAGAACGTGAGCCGGAACAACGATCTCCCGTTCGTCACCGGAGACGCCGGGGGCAGCGAGGGCTTCGTCTCGGTCTTCTCGCTCAACCAGGCGCTCTTCGGCCTGCTCATCATCGGCTTCCTGCTCCTCGAACCGCGGGGTGTGGCCGCCGTCTGGTTCCGCGTCAAGGCGTACTTCAAGTCCTGGCCCTTCTCGTACTGACCTAGTCTCCAGACATACGCCTACCAAGGGGGAGATCCTTGCGTTCACGATTCCCATTCAGATTGTTGGCCGCGTTCTTCGCGCTGTCGCTCATCGCCGCCGCGTGCGGTGACGACGACGACGCAGCACCGGACAGCGAAGCGACCGGTGACACGGCGGAGGGCGGAGGTGACGGCGACACCGACGAGCCGGCAGGCGAGGTCGAGCCGGGTCCCGGGTTCGACGGTGAGACCATTCGACTGGGCGTGGTGACCCCGCAGACCGGCGTCGCCGCCGTGATCGGCAACCCACTGACCAACGGCAACCAGGTCTTCTTCGATGCGCTCAACGAGAGGGGGGGGATCGCCGGCCAATACCAGGTGGAGCTCGAGGTCGTCGACAGCCAGTACCAGGCTCAGACCGGCGTCCAGCAGTACAACAGCATCAAGAACGATGTCGTCAGCTTCGTCCAGATCCTCGGGACCCCGGTCGTGAACGCGATCCTCCCGCAGCTGCAGAGCGACAACATCGTGGCCGGCCCGGCATCGCTCGACTCCTTCTGGGTCCCGGAGAAGAACCTGATGGCGCTGGGCGCGCCCTACCAGATCCAGGCCATCAATGCCATGGACTACTGGTTCAACCAGGAGGGCAACGATCCTGCCGACACCACGGTCTGCACCATGATCCAGGATGATCCCTACGGTGAAGCTGGTCAGGCCGGGGTCGAGTTCGCTTCCGAGGAGCTCGGATTCGAGATCGTCGAGACGGCACGCTTCGCCGGCACCGACACGGATTTCTCCGCCCAGGTCAACCAGCTGAGCAGCGGTGAATGCGAGCTGATCTTCCTCGTCGCCCTGCCGAGCCACACCGGTTCGATCATGGCGACGTCGGCCCAGCTCGGCTTCACGCCGCAGTGGATCGGCCAGTCGCCGACCTGGGTGGGAGCGCTCGCTGCATCCGGGATCGCCCCCTACCTGGTAGAGAACTTCCTCCTCATGTCCGAGGGGCCCGAGTGGGGCGACACCTCGTCCGAGGGGATGGCCCAGATGATCGAGGACCTGGAGGCACATTCGCCGGACCAGGGCCCCGACATCTACTTCGCCTTCGGCTACGCCCAGGCGTGGTCGATGGCCCAGATCCTCGAGACGGCCGTGGAGCGTGGCGACCTGTCGCACGAGGGCATCATCGAGGCGATGAACGACGTCGGCATGATCGACACCGGCGGCCTGCTGGGCGAGTACGAGTACGGCCCGCCAGAAGACCGTGTCCCACCCCGCGCGAGCCGGGTCTTCAGGATCAACCCGGACGCGCCGGGTGGTCTCGAGGCCGTGGGCGAGGAGTTCACGTCGGAGGCAGCCGAGGCCTTCGAGTTCGAGTTCAACGGCTAGCGAGCGGCGACGTTCCGTCGCCGAACAGTGATTCCGGCGGTGGCCGGCTCCTCCAGGGGCCGGCCACCATCGCGTCCCGGCGGGGTCGTTCAGGCGAGCAGGTCCTCGGCGGTCTGGCGCACCTGGCGATCGCGGTCGTCCAGCGCGCGTTGCAGGGCGGCCTCCACCTCGGGTCCGTCGAAGGCCGCCAGCGCCACGACGGCTCGCCGGCGGATGGTGGCTCGCTCGGAGAGCGCGGCCAGGACGGCGCGCAGTCCGACCGGATCGCCGATGGCGCCGAGGGCGGCCACGGCGGCTTCGCGCACGAGATGCTCCTGATGGGTGGTCGCCAGCGCGGCCAGCGCTTCGGCTGCGCCCGGCTCCGGCGGTGTCCGTTCGCCGGCCGCCCATGCTGCGGTCTCGGCCACCACCGGATCTGGATCATCGAGCAGGTGGACCGCCGAGGGGGCGACGTCGCCCGGTCGTGTGGACACGATGGCCAGCGCCCGCCGCCGGACCCCCGGGGCGGCGTCGGCCAGAGCCAGCTGGAGCTCGTCGTCCTGCAGCGCGCCGCAGCGCTCGAGCGCACCCAGTGCGGTGGCGCGCACGGCGTCGTCATCGTCGTCCAGACCCCGGCGGGCCCTGGTGATGTCGCCAGCGTGCCCCGCGACGGCGACGGCTCGCCGTCGGGAGGCGGGGTCGTCGCTCAACCGACGGCAGCGTCGACGAGCTCGGCGATGGCGCCGATGACGGCGGCGGCGGCGGCGGCCAGGGCGACGCCGACCAGGACGGCGATCACGACGAGGGCGATCAGGCTGAACAGCCGGCGGCCCCATGACGGTGCGGCCACGTCCTGGAAGCGTCCCTCGATGGCGGTGTAGGCGCGGGGCACGCGGCGCGGGTCCGGGCGTCGCCGAGTCGGCGGCGCAGGCTCCTCGGCTGCGGCCGCAACCGGGACCAGGACCTTGATGGTGGCTTCGACCGGCTCGGGCTCCGGTCGGCGTCCGGGCGGGGGATCGGGATCGGGGCCAGTCCCTGCTCCGGGAGCCGGCTCGGGATCGGCCTCTCGGACGCCAGGATCGTCGTCGGGTTCCTGGTCCGTGGGGGCATCCGGCGCGCGCTGGTCCCGGCCACCGTCCGTGGCAGGCTTTGGCGATTCGGCCAATGACACGGCCAGTAGACCGATGCCACCCCCGAGCACCACGAGCAGGATGAACGCGAGCACCGAGTCATCGATGGTATCGGTATCGCCCGCATCGCCGGAGGAGGGTTCTGCCGAACCGGTCGCATCGGCCCGCCGCTGGTGGCCCTGGTGGCTGGCCGGGGGAATGCTGCTCGCTCTGGCCGGCGTGGTGTTGGCCGCGCTGACCGTCCGGATCCCGTACTACGAGTTCCGTCCTGGGTCGGTGCGACCCACGGACTCGCTGATCGAGGTGGAGGACGTGGAGACCTTCCCCCCGGACCACGACATCGCCTTCACCACCGTGTCGCTGCGCCAGAGCACGCTGGCCTCCTACGTCTGGGCGTGGTTCGACGACGACATCGAGGTCGTCGACGACGAGGTGGTCCTCGGTGACCGCAGCCCGGACGAGAACCGGCAGTTCAACCTCCAGCTGATGGACACGTCGAAGCAGGACGCCATCCGGGTGGCGCTGCTCGAGCTGGGGTACGACGTGCCGGTGACGATCGACGGGGTGGTGGTCTTCGAGGTCGAGGAGGGCTCCGCCGCCGACGGCGTCGTCGGCATCGGCGACACCATCGTCGCCATAGACGGCCAGCCGCTGCAGGACACCGACGACCTCACGGACGTGATGGCCGGCAAAGCCCCGGGCACGCAGGTCACGCTGGACGTCGAGCCACCGGACCGCAGCGAGGTCCGCACCGTCGACGTGGTCCTCGGCGCCGACCCGGCCGATCCCGACCGTGGCCTCATCGGTGTCCGCCTCCAGCCCCGCGACCCGCAGTACCAGTACCCGTTCCCCGTCGACATCGACTCGGGCACGGTGGGTGGACCCTCCGCCGGCCTGGCGTTCTCGCTGAGCGTCATCGACCTGCTCACCCCCGGCACGCTCACCGGAGGGTTCGACGTGGCCGTCACCGGCACCATCGACGGTGCCGGCAACGTCGGACCGGTGGGGGGCGCGACCCAGAAGACCGCGGCCGTCGTCGACGAGGGCTACGACGTCTTCATCGTCCCCAGTCGTGAGGTCGACGAGGTCGCCGCCAGGGCGGGAGACGACCTCGAGGTCATCGGAGTCGATACGCTGCGTGAGGCTCTGGACGCCCTCGCGTCCCTGGGAGGGAGCGGTCTCGGCACCGAAGCTGGGTGACGAGTCCCGATCGGGCTGATCACCCCCACCCCCGACGATCTGGCAGGCGCTGCGGAACACGTGCCGCCGCTCCGACAGATCCGGGTGGGGGTCGCCGGCGGGCACGGGGAGGCCGCGTAGGGTTGCCCCGATGATCGAAGACGATCCGCGCATCGACCCCTCGGGACTGCGCGACATGAGGTTCCCCGGGTCGTTCCGGCGCTACGACTCCAAGGCGGTCGACGACTTCCTGGAGTCGGTGGCCGACAAGATCGTGGCCACCAACACCCTGATCGACGACCTCCGGCGTGAGCTCGAGGCTGCCCGCCACGACGCCCACTCCGAGGCGGCCGCAGACCGGTCGCCCTACGATGCTCCCGATCTCACCACCCTCTCCGAGGACGAGTTGGTCCAGCTCGTCGGCGCGGAGACCACGCACGTCCTGTCGACCGCCCGCAAGGCTGCGACCGACATCCGGACGAAGGCCGAAGATGCCGCGGCCCGGGTGATCCGAGAGGCCACCGCCGAGGCGGCGCAACTCACCGAGACGGCGGAGGCGGAGGCAGCAGCCCTCACGGTCGAGGCCGCCGGCGCTCGCGATGCGGCGGTCACCGGGGCCGAGTCCGAGGCCGAGGAGGTCCGAGTGGCCGCCGTGGAAGCCGCAGAGCAGCTCATGGCCGACGCGCGGTCCGAGGCGGAGGAGATCGGCACGAACGCCGAGGAGGTACGCCGGTCTGCCGAGGAGGAGGCCGAGCGGATCATCGAAGAGGCCAAGGACGAGGGCCGGGCCATGGTCGCCGAGGCCAAGAAGGTGCGTTCGAGGGTGCTCGAGGACCTCCAACGTCGCCGCGACCTCGGGCGGTCCCAGGTCGAGCGTCTCGCCGCCGGTCGCGACCAGCTCCTCGAGGCGTACGCCGCCGTGCGCGCCAACCTCGACGAGATCACCGGGCGGCTCGAGGTCGGCCTGCTCGAGGCCGGGGCGGGCTCACACGATCCACTCCTCGACGACGGCTTCGCAGGGATCGTGATGTCCGAGCTCACGGCCGTCCCGGATGACGACGAGGTCGCGTCGGTCGAGGAACCCGAGCCGGAGATCGTCGTTGCCGACGTCTCGGACGCCACCACCGATGCCGACGACGACGACCAGGACGTGGACGAGCTCTTCGCCAAGATCCGCGCCGACCGGGCCCAGTCGGTCGCCCGGGCCCAGGAGGTACTGGCCGGCGATGATCCGGCAACCCCCGTCACCGAGGTGGCGCAGGACCCTTCCCTCGATGCGGTCGAGACCGGTTCCAACGAGGACCCCGAGGCTGGCCACGAGGATGCGACACCCGACCCCGAGCACCAGGTCCCTGCCGAGCTGCTCGCCGCTGCCGAGGAGCTCGCCCGGCGGAGCGACGTGCTGGCCGCCCTCGACAAGGACCTGTCCCGTGCCCTGAAGCGGCACCTGGCGGACGAGCAGAACATCGTGCTCGATGCGCTGCGACGCAGCGAGTCCACTGATCCGGACGAGCTGTTCCCGCCCCTCGACGACCACGTCGCCGGCTACGCCGCCGTGGCTGCGGTCCAACTCGCCGCCGCTGCCGAGGCCGGTGCCGCCTCCGTCGACGGCGACGGCACTGCCGACGTCGGCGAGCTGGCCGGGGACCTCGGCGCATCGCTCATCGAGTCGTTCCGGCGCCGGATCGAACGCGGTGCTGCCGATGTCGAGGGAGACGCCGACGCCCTCGACGAGCGGCTGCGTGCGCTGTACCGGGAGTGGAAGGTCGAACACATCGGGGCCGCCACCACCGATGCCCTGCTCTCTGCCTACGCGCTCGGCCAGCACGCCGCGGCCTCGAAGGGCGCATCGTTGCGCTGGTCGATCGACCCCGATCAGGGCCCGTGCCCCGACGCCCAGGACAACGCCCTCGC
>JBPPNA010000019.1:0-16419 GCA_051306355.1 Acidimicrobiales bacterium
TCGCGTCGCCGAGGAGGTCGACGGCTCGTCCTGGATCGACTTCCGGGGCCGGTGCAACGACGACGAGCTGGTCGAGCTGTACCGCAGTGCATGGGTGCTGGCCTCGGCGTCGTCCCACGAGGGCTGGGGCATGTCCATCACCGAAGCGGCCGCCTGCGGGACCCCGGCCGTGGCCACCGACATCGCCGGTCACCGCGATGCGGTCGAGGACGGTGTCACCGGCGTGCTGTGTCCCGATCCCGGGGCACTCGGTCCCGCCCTGGCCGAGCTGCTCGTCGACCACGATCGTCGACGGCGGATGTCGGATGCCGCACTGGCCCGCGCCCAGGGGTACACCTGGGCCTCGACGGCCACGTCCCTGATGGAGCTGTTGGCCGACGAGGCCACGCACCGCGGTCTCCTCCGGCGCATCGGCCGCTCCGGCAGCCCGTGACACCGACCGGTCCGACGGAAGCCACCACCCGTCAGTGGTTGGTCCCGCTCGTCGCGCTCGCCGCCGTCGTGTACCCACCCCTGCTGTTCACCGAGCCCGGCGTGGTGGTCGCCGACACCAAGACCTATCTCTACCTCGATCCCGGCCGGCTGCTCGAGCGGGCTCTCAGCATGTGGGATCCCCACGTGGGGATGGGCACGGTGCCCCATCAGCAGATCGGGTACCTCTGGCCGATGGGCCCGTATTACTGGCTCATGGACCAGATCGGCTCCCCGGACTGGTTCGCACAACGGATCTGGATCGGCTCGATCATGGTCGGGGCGGGGGCGGGCGTGCTCTTCCTCGCCCGCACGTGGCGGTGGCGGCCCGAGGCAGCTGCCGCGGCCGCATTCGTGTACGGGCTGTCGCCCTACGTGCTCACCCTTGCGGCGCGGATCTCGGTGATCCTGCTCGCCTTCGCCGGCCTGCCCTGGCTGCTCGCCCTCACCGTGCGAGCCCTGCGGACCCGAGGCTGGCGACATCCGGCGCTCTTCGCCCTCGTCGTCGCCACCATCGGGTCGGTCAACGCCACCGCGCTCCTCCTCGTCGGGATCGTGCCGGTCGCGTGGATCCTCTACGCCCTCTGGACCTCCCCGGACGTCACTCGGGCCAGAGCCACGTCCACCATGGCGAAGATCGGTGTCGTCACCGTGGCGGTGAACGCCTGGTGGATCAGCGGGCTGTCCGTCCAGGCCACCAACGGCCTCAACGTCCTCCAGTACACCGAGACCGCCCAGGTGGTGGCCGACGCCTCCACCGCTCCCGAGGTCCTCCGAGGCCTCGGCTACTGGTTCTTCTACGGCGGCGACCGTCTCGGCCCCTGGATCGAGCCCGGTGCCGACTACACCCAGAACCTCCTCCTGATCGCGCTCAGCTACGCCATCCCGATCGTGGGCCTGGCCGCCCTCGGGATCACCCGGTGGCGCGACCGCACCTTCGTGATCGCCATGCTCGCCGTCGGCACGATCGTGTCGGTCGGCGCCCACCCATGGGATGACCCCTCACCCGTGGGTGAGCTGTTCAAGCTGCTCCTGAGCAGCGATGTGGGCCTCGCCATGCGCAGTCTGCCCCGGGCCGTTCCCCTCGTGGCGCTCGCCATCGCCCTCGGCGTCGGCGCGCTCGTCGGAGCCAGCTCCGAGCAGCGTTCGCGTCGGGGGATCATCGGCGCGGTCGTGGCCGCCTCGGTCGCCCTGGCCGCGTTCCCGCCGCTGTGGACCGGCCAGTTCGTCCCGGAGAACCTGCAGCGCCCTGAGCAGATCCCCCAGTACTGGGACGAGGTCGCGGCCTATCTCGACGCGACCGACGACGGGACACGGGTGCTCGGGATCCCTGGTATCGACTTCGGGTCCTACCGGTGGGGCAACACGGTCGACCCCGTCGCACCGGGCCTCATGGAGCGGCCCTACGTCGCTCGCGAGCTGATCCCCTACGGATCACCGGCCTCGGCCGACCTGCTCAACGCCCTCGACCTCCGGCTCCAGGAACTGACCCTCGAGCCCGACGCGCTCGCCGTGGTGGCCAGGCTCATGAGCGTCGGGCACATCCTCACCCGCAACGACCTGCAGTACGAGCGCTACAACACGCCACGGCCGCGATCACTGTGGGCCCTGGTGACCGGCGCCGAGGGCCTGGGCGAACCTCGTGCCTTCGGACCCGACGACCCGAACGTCCCGGTGCCGGAGGCCCCGCTCATCGACGAGGCCCACCTGGTGGCCGACGGCGCGCTCCCCGATCCACCCGCCGTCGCCACCTTCCCCGTGCACGACGCGCAGCCGATCGTCCGCACCGCCCCCGGCGATCACGCCGTGATCCTCAGCGGGGACGGCGCCGGTGTCGTCGACGCGGCCATGGCCGGGCTCCTACACGGCGACGAGCTCATCCGGTACAGCGCGACGGTGACCGACGACCCGGAGTTCGTTCGCACCGGCCTCCGAGGCGAAAGAGCCCTCATCGTGACCGACACAAACCGCAAACGGGGCGAGCGGTGGACCACGGTCCGACACACGCAGGGCTTCACGGAGCGACCAGAGGGTGGGATCATCGACACCGATCCCAGCGACCATCGCCTGCCCGTCTTCGACGAACGACCCGGGACCGAGACCGTCGCCGAGCACCGGGGCATCTCGGTGCGCGCCACCGACTACGGGAACCCGATCACCTACACGCCCGAGGAACGGCCGGCCAATTCCGTCGACGGCGATCCCACCACGGCATGGCGCGTCGCCGCCTTCGACGACGCCGTCGGAGAGCGGATCGAACTCACCGCCCCCGATCCGGTGCTCACCGACCACGTGAACGTGCTCCAGCCGATCACCGGTGCCATCAACCGCTGGATCACCGAGGTCGAGCTCCGCTTCGACGGAGAGGATCCGCTGCGCATCGAGCTCGACGAGTCGTCCCGGACACAGCCGGGCCAGCGCATCACCTTCCCCGAGCGGACGTTCGAGCAGCTCTCGATCGAGATCGTCGCAGACACGGCGGGCCGACGCCCCGGCTACAGCGCCCTCACGAGCGTGGGCTTCGCCGAGATCGACATCGCGGGGCTGAGGGGCCGTGAGCTCATCCGCATGCCATCGGACCTGCTCGACGCCGGCGGGTACCGCACCATCCGCTATCCGCTCGCTCTGGTGCAGACACGGCAGCGGTCGGCGACCACGGACGTCACCCGCATGGACGAGGAGTTCGCCATGGCTCGCATCGCCGAGCTCCCCACCGAGCGGTCCTACGCGGTCTCCGGTACGGCACGGTTGGCGAGCCGGGCGCCGATCGGGGTCCTCGACTCGCTCCTGGGCCGTGACGGTCTGGATGCCGGGCAACCGACGGCCGACGCGTCGTCGGTCCTCTCCGGTGGCCTCGCGCACCTGCCGTCGAACGTCCTCGACGGCGATCGAGCCACGTGGTGGACGTCGTCCTTCGAACGTCCGACCACCGAGTGGCTGTCGGTGCGCACCCCTGCGCTGATGACCACCGACGAGGTCACCATCACCGTGGTCGACGACCCCGAGCACACCGTCCCCGCCAGCCTGGCGGTCGCGGCCGACGGCGAGCCCATCGGGGTGGTGGACCTCGACGGACTCACACCCAACGGCGACGGCACGGCCACCACCACGGTCGCGCTGCCCCGCGCCGTGACGGCCAGCGAGCTGGCGTTCTCGTTCCCCGACGTCGATCTGCGCCAGACCGTGGACTGGAACGGCGGACACCTCGAAGCCCTCCCGGTCTCCATCGCCGAGATCGGCATCGACGGCGTGCGCGTCCCGGCTCGTCCCGACCGGATCGACACGGGATGCCGCGGCGACCTGGTCTCCGTCGATGACCTTCCTGTACCAGTGCGGATCACGGCCACGATCGACGACGCACTGGCCGGAAGGGGGCTCGAACTGCGCGGCTGCGATCCCGTCGTCGTCGCCGGCGGGGAGCACGTCTTCCAGACCGCCGAGGGCCGGAGCGTGGGCATCGACGTCGACCAGCTCGTGTGGTGCTCGTCGGGCGGCGGGGCAGCGTGCGAAGACACCGACGGGTTCGTTCCGGAACCCACGTCGACACCGCCGCGTGCCACCGTCGTGTCCGGTGACGACGCCACCGTCGGAGTCCGCATCAACGGCGCCGAGCCGGGGACCCCCTTCTGGCTCGTACTGGGCCAGAGCCACAACACCGGCTGGGAGATCACCGACGACATCGACCACGAGCCCACCCAGCTGGTCAACGGGTACGCCAACGGCTTCCTGGTCACCCCCTCCGAGGCCAGCTTCGAGGTCACGATGCGGTTCGTCCCGCAGAACCGCGTGGACGTAGGGCTGCTGTTGTCGGTGATCGGCGCGCTCGGCGCGCTCCTGCTCGTCGCCCTTCCCACCCGTCAGATCCGACCGGCCCAGCTCCCGCTCCAGGAGCCGGTCCGCCGCCTGCGCGCCACCACCTGGGAAGGCGCGCTCCCCACCACCCGCGATGCCATCGGCGTGGGCGTGGTCGCCGGCCTGGTCACGCTCCTGATCGTCAACCCGCTCGCCGGTCTGCTCGTCGGCGTCGGCGCCGGCTTCGCCACCCGCCGCGAGTCGTGGCGCCCGCTGTTCACGTTCGGCTCGGCGTTCCTCCTGACCGTCTGCGCCGCCTACCTGCTGGTCTTCCAGTACCGCAACGAGATCGGTCCGGGACTGCACTGGCCGTCCGACACCGGCCGCCTCCACGACCTCGGCCTGACCGCGGTCCTGCTCCTCGTCGTCGATGTCGGGATCGCTCAGGTCTGGGCCCGGCGCAGCGACTTCCGCTGACCCGGTCCGACAGACTGGCCGCCATGGCACCTCCCGTCGTCCTCGTCCACGGCTTCGGTACCTCGTTCGATCTCAGCTGGGTCTCGAACGGCTGGGTCGACCTGCTGGCCGACGAGGGCCGAGACGTCATCGGCGTCGACCTCCTCGGCCACGGCACGGCCCCCAAGCCGACCGATCCCGAGGCCTACGGCGACCTGGGCGAGCGGGTGCGCGATGCCCTCCCCTCCGACGGACCGGTTGACGCCGTCGGGTTCTCCCTCGGCGCCAAGACCCTGCTGAAGGTGGCGGCCGCCGAGCCCGGACGCTTCCGGTCACTGGTCGTCGCCGGGGTGGGGGCGAACCTGTTCCGGTCCACGGATCACACCCCGGTGATCGAGGCGGTCCGTACCGGCGACGACGGCGAGGACCCGACGTTGCGCTACTTCGCCGGTCTGGCCGAGCTCCCGGGCAACGACCGGGCCGCCCTCGCGGCGTGCATGGCCAACGGGGGCGGAGGTGTCACCGCCGACGAGCTGGCCCGGGTCACGTGCCCGGTCCTGGTCGTGCTCGGCGATGCCGACTTCGCCGGACCCGCCGACCCCCTGGTCGAGGCACTGACCGACGCGCGCTTGGTGGAACTGCCCCGCACCGACCACGCCAAGACACCCAAGTCGTTCGCGTTCATCGACGCCGCCCTCGACTTCCTCCGCTCCCCATGAACCACCCGGATCTCCGGTGAGGGTGCGCCCATGATCTTCGGGGTGGATCTCGACGGGGTCTGTGGCGACTTCTCCACCGCATTCCGTGCCGTGGTGGCCGACGACCTGGGCGTCGACGCCGATGCGCTGCCGCCCCGGTCGAACTGGGATTTCTCCGAGTGGGGCATCCGGGACGAGGACCACTTCCGCGTCGTGCACCGCCGGGCCGTGCTCGAGCACCGCGTCTTCCGGGAGATGGCCGTCGTCGAGGGATGCGCCGAGGCGCTGTGGCGGTTGTCGGACGCCGGCGTGTGGATCCGCATCATCACACACCGGCTCTACGTCAACTGGGGCCACCACGAGGCGGTCACCGACACCGTCGACTGGCTGGACCGCCACGCCATCCCCTATCGCGACCTGTGCTTCCTCGGTGCCAAGCCAGAGGTCGATGCCGACATCTACATCGATGACGCCCCCCACAACGTCACTGCGCTCCGCGACGCCGGCAACGAGGTCATCGCCTTCGCCCAGCCGTACAACGTCGACGTCGGTGGTCTGCGGGCCTCGACCTGGGAGGAGGTGGAATCGATCGTGCTGGCTCGCCTGGTGGCCCAGGGCCGTCCCGTCCCCCAGGCGCTCCCCGGCATGGGCGACGGGCCCGACCGACTCAGGCGCCGCCGCTCGGTGGACCCGCCGAGGTGAAGCGCGTTCCAGCCGGATCGACGACCCACCCCGCCTCGTCCTCCCAGCGGTCCTCGTAGACCAGTTCGGCCACCGGCCGCCGGCGGACCGGCCCGTGCTTGCCCTGCGGACGGCCCAGGGGGATGGTGGCGCAGATCGCCACGTCGTCGGGAATCCCGAGGAGGGATCGGAGGTCGTCCTCGACGAACTGGTGCCACATGGTCATCACCCCGCCGTAGCCGAGCGCCCGGGCCGCGAGGAGCAGGTTCTGGCACGCCGGGTACACCGATGCCCCCTCCGTGGGGTGCGCCTCGCGGTAGCGGCGCAGGCACGCCAGCACGACCACGGGCGTCTGCTCGAAGTGGTCGACGAAGTGCTGCATCGTCGCCGCCATGCGCGCCTTCGGTGTGTCGTCCTGCGCTCCGCTGCCGGCGTCGTAGCCGTCCCGCTCCCGCTTGGCGGCCCACATCGACCGGAAGCTCTCGCCCAGCAACGCCTTCGCCTCCCTGGCACCCGGCCCGTCGCGCAGGACCACGAACCGGAACGGCTGCCGGTTGCTGCCCGACGGCGCCCGGGTGGCGTGCCACAGGATGGTCGAGAGGTCCCGGTCCGGGATGGGTTCCTCCCGGTACCGCCGGATGGCTCGCGTGGTGGCCACGCCGGTGAGCAGGTCGATGGAGTCGGGCATGTCCCTCTTCTACCGGGTGCCAGACTCGACTCGTGCTCGATCCCATGGACGACTACCCGATCCACCAGACCGGGAGCCCGCTGACCGAACCCGCGACCGGCGACCGCAACCACTACGACCGGTACTTCTTCAACGGCTACGACCGGGAGGGCGAGATCTTCTTCGCCGCCGCCATGGGCCTGTACCCGAACCGCTCGGTGGTCGACGCCGCCTTCAGCGTCGTGTCCGACGGCGTGCAACGCAACGTGCACGCCTCCGGCCGCATGCCCTCGGCTCGGACCGACACCTCGTGCGGACCGGTCCGTGTCGAGGTCATCGAGCCCCTCCGGACCCTGCGGGTGGTGGTGGACGACACGACGCACGGCATCGGCTGTGACCTGCGGTGGAAGGCTCGCACGGTGGCCGTGGAGGAGGACCGCTTCCTCCGCCGCAGCGGTGCGCGGATCGTGATGGACTACACCCGGCTCACGCAGTTCGGTACGTGGGAGGGCACGATCGTGACCGGCGACCGTGAGGTCATCGTGCGCCCCGAGGACTTCCTCGGTTCGCGGGACCGCTCCTGGGGGATCCGTCCGGTGGGCGAACCCGAAGCGGGCGCGCCCGGCACCGCCGCGCCCCAGTTCTTCTGGCTGTGGGCGCCCATCAACTTCGAGGACGGCGCCACGCACTTCGACGTGAACGAGACGGCGACCGGGCGGCGCTGGCACCGGACCGGCTTCGACATCCCCCTCCTCGGCGCCGACGACCCGGTGGCCGATCCCGGCGGGCTCGCCGTGTCCGCAGAACCGATGCGCGACGTCGACTGGTCGATCGACTGGGAGCCGGGGACGCGACGGTCACGTCGCGCCACCTTGACCTTCACCCCATGGAATGGCGACCCCGAACCCATCGAGCTGACCCCGATCCTCACGTTCCAGATGCTGGGGATCGGGTACTTCCACCCGGAGTGGTCCCACGGCCTCTGGAAGGGCGAGGCAGTCGACGGGTCCGACGAGTGGCGCCTGGACGACCTCGATCCGGTCGCGCCGCAACACACCCACGTCCAGCAGCTGGTGCGAGCCACTCGCGGCGGACGGCACGGGATCGGCGTGCTCGAGCAACTGGCCATCGGAGACCACGAGCCCAGCGGCCTCCGCGGGTTGTTCGACGGCAGTTAGGACACCGTCAGGACCCGGGCCGGCACCCGGCCTCCTCCGGATACTCGAGCAACGGCCGGACGTCCACCCACGATGGTCGGGCCGGGGGCTCGGAGAAGCCGAAGCCGCAGTCCGGGGAGACCGGCGCCATCGTCCCGAGCGGGGTACCGCCGACACGGGCTGCGGCACGTCGCAGGGGTGCCCACCGGTCGGCCCGGTACCACTCGCGGACGCCCGTCGGTGAGGTCCCGTGGACGACGACGCCGAGCAAACCCTTGGCCAGCGGCGCCTCGACCCAGCGAGTGAACCCAGGTGGGCGCGGAACGGGGATGGTGATGCCTCGCCGGGCGACGAAGTGCAGCGCTCGATCGCCGGCCCGCACATCGAGGGTGCGCCCGGTTCGCACCACCTCGAAGGGCACCACCTCGGTGCGGTCGAACTCGTAGACGCCACCCACGAAGTCCGCCGCCTCCTGTGAGGGGACGAAGAGCGTTCGGTATCCATCCGGTGCGGCCCACATCACGTCGGTGAGCGGCCCGATCGGCGTCTCGCTCCAGTGGCCGACGACGACGCGATCGCCGGAGGCGAAGCCGGACGACACGATGGAACCCACCATGGACACCCGACGGGGCGACCGACGGGACGAATCCCGAACGGACCGGCGTCCGGTCACGGGAGATGGAACGGGGCGCCGTCGGTGTCGGCCGAGTCGTACACGGCCTCCACGATCTGGTGCGCTCGCAGCGCCGTCGCCGCGGTGGGCACCGACGGGTGCCCGTCGATCACGGCCTGGAGGAACACGCCGTCGGGGTTCACCACCTCGATGCCCCGCTCGATGCAGCCGGCCAGCAGCGCGTCGCCCTCGACCATGCCCTGCTCTCCTGGTCGCGTCCACCGCACCGGGCCGAGCCAGTCGCCCTCCACCACGAAGTGGGCGGTCTCGCAGTGGATCTCGAGGTAGCGCAGGCTCGGGCGGTCGAGGAGGTCGTGCCAGACGGTGGTCAACGTGGCCACTCCCCCGCCGTCGAGGTCGAAGGTGGCGACCACGAGGTCCTCGATGCCGGGGATCTCGTGGAACGACCGGCTCCGACCGCTCACCGCCGTGATGGGGCCGACGAGGCGATCGAGCAGGTCGACGTCGTGGATGGAGTGCTCGAGGAGCACGCCGCGCCCGGCCTTCGCCACGTCGCTGCGCCAGGTCGAGCGGTAGTGACCGCCGGTGGGGAGGAACTGGTCGTCCCGGAACACCACCGACATGACACGCCCATTGCGGTCGTCCTCGGCGAGCAGGGACTCGAGGAGGGCGAACGCCGGCGAGTGCCGCAGCACGAGACCCACCTGGTGGATGACGCCGGACGATGCCAGCGTGTCGACGATCTGGCGGGAGGACTCGAGATCCATGCCGAGTGGCTTCTCGACGAACACGGCCCGACCGGCCGCACACGCTTTGGCCACCTGGCGCGGATGATCGACGGTCCAGGTGCACACGTAGACCGCGTCGCACGATTCGATCGCCTCGTCCTCCGATGAGGCCACGAACCCACCCGCCTGGGCGACGAACTCCTCGGCGCGGGTGCGGTCGGGATCGAACACGCCCGCTCGGACGTGTTCGATCCCGCTGGCACGGAGGAGCTTGGAGTGGAAGGTGGCGATGAAGCCCGCTCCGAGGAACCCGACGCGTACGGTCACCGGGCGGACGCTACCGAAGCCGGTTCGAGCGCCAGGTCCAGCACCTCGCGCACATCGCTGACCAGGTGGACGGTGACGTCGGCCAGGACCGACTCGGGCACGTCATCGAGATCCGGACCGTTGCGGGCGGGCAGGACGACGTGGCTGATGCCCATCCGGTGCGCGGCCAGGATCTTCTGCTTCACTCCGCCGATGGGCAGCACCCGTCCCGACAGCGTGATCTCGCCGGTCATGGCCAGGTCCGATCGCACCGGGCGTCCGGTCAGAAGGCTGGCCAGGGCCGTGGTCATGGTGACGCCGGCGCTGGGTCCGTCCTTGGGCACGGCGCCGGCGGGGAAGTGGACGTGGAATCGCCGCTCCATCGAGGCCGCGTCGAACCCGAGTGCCTCCCGGTTCGCCCGCAGGTAGGACAGGGCGATCGAGCCCGACTCCTGCATGACCTCACCGAGCTGGCCCGTCAGGTGCAGCCCGGCTTCGCCATCCATGGAGGTGGACTCCACGTACAGGACGTCGCCGCCTGCGCCGGTCACGGCCAGGCCGGTGGCGACGCCCGGTGCGCCGGTGCGCTCGGCATGATCGTCCTCGAAGCGAGCCCGGCCGAGCAGGCCACGGAGGTCGTCGGGCCCGATGGCGACCGGCTCGTCTCCACCGTCGTCGCCTCCACGGGTGGCGATGCGTGTGGCCGCCTTGCGGAGGAGCTTGCCGACCTCCCGCTCGAGTCCCCGGACGCCGGCCTCCCTGGTGTAGCCGTTGACCAGTGCCCGCAGGGCCTCGTCGGTCACCACGACCTCACCCTCCCGCAGGGCGTTGCGCTCCTGCTGGCGGCCGACGAGGTGGTCGCGGGCGATGGCGACCTTCTCGTCCTCGGTGTAGCCGTCGATGCGGA
The DNA here is from genome assembly GCA_051306355.1 of Acidimicrobiales bacterium. GTDB lineage: Bacteria > Actinomycetota > Acidimicrobiia > Acidimicrobiales > Salinilacustritrichaceae > Salinilacustrithrix. The sequence continues at coordinate 10,498 of JBPPNA010000019.1, forward strand.
TCAGCTCCATCCGGTCGAGCAACGGCCCGGGGATCGTCTCGATCACGTTGGCCGTGGCGAGGAACAGCACCTCCGACAGGTCCAGGTCCATCTCGAGGTAGTGGTCGCGGAATGTGTGGTTCTGGGCCGGGTCGAGGACCTCGAGCAGCGCCGCGCTCGGATCACCCCGCCAGTCGCTGCCCACCTTGTCGATCTCGTCGAGCAGGACGACGGGGTTCATGGAACCGGCCTCCGTCAGCGCCCGCACCAGACGGCCGGGCTGGGCGCCGACGTAGGTGCGACGATGGCCCCGGATCTCGGACTCGTCACGAACACCGCCGAGGGCGACCCGGACGAAACGCCGACCGAGCGCCCGGGCGATCGACTCGCCGAGGGAAGTCTTGCCGACCCCGGGCGGGCCGACGAGGCTCACGATGGCCCCGTCGCCACGGCGCGTCGAAGCATTCGTCAACGAACCCGCAGGGTTCGCCACCGACGAATGCGAAGCATCCGTCAACGAACCCGCAGGGTTCGCACGGTCGGCCTTCAGCTTGCGGACGGCCAGGTACTCGACGATGCGCTCCTTCACGTCGTCGAGACCGGTGTGGTCATCATCGAGGACCTCCCGCGCCGCGCGCAGGTCGAGGGCGTCCTCGGTTCGGGTCCCCCACGGCAGTTCGGTGACGGTCTCCAGCCAGGTCCGCACCCAGCCGTACTCCGCATTCTGCGGGCTCATGCGCTCGAGGCGGTCGATCTCCCGGTCGATGTGCGTCCGGGCCTCCGTGGTGAGCTCGAGGTCTGCGACCGTGGCGCGGAACTGCTCGGCCGGGTCCTCGTCGTCGTCGGACTCGCCGAGCTCCTTCTTGATGGCTGCCAGCTGCTGGCGTAGGAGGAACTCGCGCTGGCGGTCCTCCATGCCCTCGTTGACCTCGCGACTGATCTTGCTGGCCACCTCGGCCTCGGTCAGGGCGTCCTTGACCCAGCCCAGCACCAGCTCGACCCTGGCTTCGACGTCCACGGTCTCGAGCAGCTCGACCTTGCGCTCGAGGCTCAGGTCGGGCCACCAGCCGGCCAGGTCCGCCAGGGCGGACGGGCCCTCGACGCCGTCGAGGACGGTGGTCAGCCGGCGACCCCCGATCTGTTCGAACAGAGCCCGCGTGGCGGCGTGCAGATCCTGGCCGAGTTCGACGGCACGGGCCGACGGCTCCGGCTCCTCGAGCAGCTCAGCCTCCACCAGGAGCGCCCGACCGGTCCCGACCACGCCGACGCCGACGCGCGCCCGGCCATGCGCACGGATCAGCAGGGCGGGTGTACCCCCGGGCAGCTCACCCCGGGACTCGACCGTGGCCAGGACACCGACACGGCTGTAGCGATCGCCGATGCGGGGAACGAGCAGCAGCTCGCCCTTCTCCGCTTCGTCGGACGGCAGCGCCTCCGCCACGGCTCGGGCCTCGTCGGTCTCGAGCGCAATGGTCACGACCATCTGGGGCAGGACGGCGCCCGTGGTCAGGGGAAGGACGGGGACGGTGCGGATGTTGTCTTCGGTGGGATCGACAGTGGTCTCGGTGGAATCAGCCACGAGGTCTCCTCGGTGCGTGCCGTTCGCTGCTCGAACGTGCTTACACGCTTACAACATTCTCGGACGGACTTCATTCCCCCCGAGATCCCCGAGATCCCCCCGGAGATGCGGCGGCTCAGTTGTTCTTGGTGGTGAAGCCGCCGTCGACCACGAGCACGGCACCGGTGCAGTACGACATGGCCGGGAGCGCGAGCGAGAGGGTGGCGTGGGCCACCTCCTCCGGGTCGCCGTAGCGCTTGAGGGGCACGTTGCGGCGAGCGAACCTGATCTTGGCGTCGTCGGGGATCTCGGCCGTCATCCCGGTGTGGATCGGCCCGGGGCAGACCACGTTCACCGTCACCCCCATGGGCCCGAGCTCGACGGCGAGGGATCGCGACAGACCGATGACCCCGTGCTTCGACGCCGTGTAGGGGCTCACGTAGGCCGAGCCGCCGATGCCCTCGGTGGAGGCGACGTTGACGATCCGCCCGTCCCCGTTGCGCCGCAGGTGCGACAGGCAAGCCCGGATCATGGTCGTGTGGGCGGTGAGGTTGACGGCGATCGTCGTGGCCCACTGGCGTTCGTAGTCGGGGCCGTCGATCGGCGCCGGGAGGGACACGCCGGCGTTGTTGACCACGATGTCGGGCGGTCCGAGCCGGTCGACGATCTCGTCCACCGCGGCCCGGACGGCGTCGCCATCGGTGACGTCGACGGTCCAACCCCCCGCGCGACCACCCGAGTCCTCGATCTCGGCAACCACGTCTTCGACCCCGTCCGCCGTACGATCGAGCACCGCCACGAGGGCGCCCTCGTCGGCGAACAGATGGGCCGTGGCCCGGCCCATCCCGCTGGCAGCGCCCGTGATGACGGCCACGCGGCCCGCCACGGAGCGATCTCCCTGCGTCAGTCTCGGCATGCGAGGGACCCTAGTTCCGGCGTGTTCCCCCGAGGCCCGAGCGTCCCGGCCGGCGGCGGTCCCGTGCGGCCGAGGATGAAGTCGCGCAGAGCGAGGAACCGGGCACCGGTGTCGTGGTACGGATTGCGGCCGCGCTCGGTCAGCAGCTGCGAGCACGCCATGACGAACCGGATGAACACCTTGTACCGGCCGAAGTGCGCTCGCACGAGGAGCAGGGTGTTGCGCACCATCAGGTAGTCGACGGCCGGTGATGCCGTGCTCATGTCGGGGTTGTGCACCATGGCGCCCCGCACGAGTCCCACCTCCCACCCGGCGGCATGGGCTCGCAGCCCGAGATCGGCTTCCTCGCAGTAGGCGAAGTAGCGCTCGTCGAAGAGCCCGACGTCCTCGAGGAATCCACGCCGGGCGAACAGCAGCGTGCCGTGCGGGTATCCGGCGGGATCCCAGCCCTCGGCGGTCGTGGCCGGGACCTGGATCCCGCCGAAGTAGGGGTCCACCACCGGGGTGGTGCCATCACCGAAGTCGCCGCACGCCAGTCCGGCCCGGGGGCGTGCCGTCGCAGCAGCCAGGATCCGCTCGACGGCGTCGGGGGCGGGCAGGGCGTCGTGCGGACAGAGGCCCACCCAGTCGCCGTCGTGGTGGGCGAGGAAGTGGCGCCACCCCGCGTTCGCCGACGGGCCGAACCCACCGTTACCGGCCATGGAAACCACCTCGGTGCCTGCCGGGACCAGTTCGAGCGCCCGACGATGGTTCTCCGGCGCCGATCCCGAGTCGACGAGCACGATGCGCACCCGGACCGTCTGGGCGGCGAGCGCCGCCATCGTCGCCTCGAGCCGGTCGGGGCGGTCCCGATGGATGACCACCACGGTGGTGGACCGAGCACCATCGTCGGCATGTGGCACGGACGCATCCTTGACCAACCGGCCAGCGCTGACCCAATGCGGGACGCTGCGTGGTAGATCAGCGACATGGAACCCGACCGCACGATGGCCGACGACCTCTGCAGCCTCATCGACTCTTCGCCGTCGCCCTTCCACGCCGTCGAGACCGCCCACGAGCTGCTGGCCACCGTGGGATTCGCCGAGGTCGACCTTTCGTCTCGCTGGTCCGATCGTTCGCCCGGCGGCGGCCAGCTGCAGATGGTGCGCCGAGGCGGATCGTTGATCGCCTGGCGTCGGCCCACCGGCTCCCCTGCGGCGTTTCGCATCATCGGTGCCCACACCGACAGCCCCAACCTCCGCGTCAAGCCCCGCCCCGACCACGTCACGGCGCACTTCCGCCAGCTCGGTGTCGAGGTCTACGGCGGGGCGCTCCTCAACTCGTGGCTCGACCGCGACCTCGGTCTCTCCGGTCGGCTCGTGGTGCGGAACGACGACGGCCCCCGCACCCACCTGTTCCGCATCGACGACCCGGTGCTCCGCGTCCCCCAGCTCGCCATCCACCTCGATCGCGAGATCAGCGACAAGGGCCTCCAGCTCAACACCCAGACGCACCTCGCGCCGATCTGGGACCTCGACACCGATCGCGGGTCCGACGAGGACTTCGTCACCACCATCGCAGCAGCCGCCGGCGTCGATGCCAGCCACGTCCTGTCGTGGGACGCCATGGTCCACGATCTGACCCCATCGCGCCGCACGGGGCGCGACGGCGTGTTCGTCAGCGCACCTCGCCTCGACAACCTGTGCTCGTCGTTCGCGGGGATCCTCGCCCTCACCGATGTCGTCGATGACGCCGAGGGTTCAGCCGTGGTGCCGGTCGTCTGCCTCTACGACCACGAGGAGGTCGGCTCCACGTCGTCGACGGGGGCCGACTCGGCCCTGTTGGTCGGCGTCCTCGAGCGCATCGTGGCCGCCGGCGGCGGCACGCGTGAGGATCTCCACACCGCCCTGGCAGGCTCGGTGTGCGTGTCGGCCGACATGGCGCACGCCACCCACCCCAACTACACCGACCGCCACGAGCCCGACCACCACGTCACCCTCAACGAGGGACCCGTCGTGAAGACGAACGCCAACCAGCGCTACGCCAGCGACGCAGAGTCGGTGGCCGTCTTCCTGCAAGCGTGCGCCGACGCCGACGTGCCCGTGCAGCACTTCGTGGGGCGCACCGACATCCCGTGCGGCTCCACCATCGGTCCCGTCACTGCAGCGCGACTCGGAATCCGCACCGTTGACGTGGGCATCGCCCAGCTGGCCATGCACTCTGCCCGGGAGCTCTGTGGGGCCGACGACCCGAGCTGGTACCGCGCCGCCATGGCGTCGTTCCTGCGCGGCTGACGCGTGGAGCTCGCGACGGCGCGCTCCGTCCTCGGGGTGTCGGCCGAGGACGACTGGGGGGCAGTACGCACGGCGTACCGCGCCTTGATCCGCACGACGCACCCCGACGTCGTCGGCGCCTCCGGGGTGGAGGGCAGCGTCCGCCTCAACGCCGCCTACCGGGCCCTCGCCATCGCTCGGCGGGAGGGCCGGCTGCACGCGACCGCATCGACGGCCACAGATGCGACACCGACGAGATCAGGGCCGTCACCGCGCCCCGCACGACGTCCCCCCACGACGGTCGGCCACCAGCTGGCCGACGACGTCCGGCTGGTCGACGGCGACACGCTCGTGCTGTCCAGCACACCGGCGGAGACGTTCCGTCGCCTGGTCGAGGCCGTGCACGCCCTGGGCGAGATCTCCTACGTGGATCGGAGCTCGGCCATCTTCGAATCCGTACTGCACCTCCAGGACGGCACACACGCCTCGTTCGTCGTGTCGCTGCAGTGGCGGGCCCACGACGCCACGTGCGAGGCGTTCTGCACCCTGGAGGCGCTCGAACGAGCCGAGTCGCTCGACGTGAGCGGAGTGCTCGAGCAGCTGGTCCCGTTCATCCCACCCGATTGCGACGCCGATCCGACCGATCCGCCAGATCCGGCCTGAGCAGCCTTTCCCGCGCCTCGCGATCCTCGCGACGAGCCCGATCGACGACGCCGCGAGCACGGCCGCGCACCGACGACCACGCGATCGCCAGCCCCACCAGGACGGGGGCGATCTCGAGCCGACCGAGCAGCATCAACGGCATGAGGGCGGCCCGGGCGGGACGGGGAAGCCGCAGCACACCTCCCTCGCCCGGGACGAGGTCACCCAGGGCCGGACCGACATTCGCCACGGCGGCGACGGCGCCGCTGAGCGCCGTCACGAGCTCACCCCCGAGCGCTCCGACCACCACGGCGCCGGTGGCGGCCACGAGGACGTACTGGGCCTGGTAACCGATCATGCGGGCCACCAGCTCGTCGCTCACCGGGCGCCGGCCCACCCGTACGGCTCCGGCCGCCCGGGGATGGAGCTGCACCACGAGTTCGCGCCGGAGGTAGCCGACGAGGCCCAGGGCGCGCACCAACCGGAACCCACTCCCCGCCGAGCCGGACATCGCGCCGGCGCCCATCACCGCCAAGAGCAGAACCTGGGGGCCGATGTCCCATCCACCCCCTGTC
>JBPPNA010000044.1:0-2082 GCA_051306355.1 Acidimicrobiales bacterium
CCCGAAAAGGTGACAAGAACCGGGGAGGGCGAGTCAGGTGGGGGGGTCAGGTGGCGCGTCAGCGACGATGAAGAGGAGGTCGGCCTCGCAGGCTTTGTCGCCATCGACCGAGGCCACGCCGTGGCCCTTGCCGGCCCGGGCTGACATGCGGCCCATGGTGACCTCCAGCATGAGCGTGTCGCCGGGGAGGACCTGACGACGGAAGCGGGCCTTGTCGACGCCGCCGAAGAGCAGGAGCTTGCCGGCGAACCGCTCGTTCTGTAGCGCGGCGACGGCGCCGGTCTGGGCCAGCGCTTCGAGCATGAGCACGCCGGGAAGCGTGGGCCGACCCGGGAAGTGGCCGGCGAAGAAGCCCTCGTCGCCGGTGAGCACCCACCGGCAGCGCGCCGACTCCCCCGCCACCACCTCGTCGATCTCGGTGATGAAGGCGAACGGGTCGCGGTGCGGGAGGACGTCCGCCGGGTCGAGCCCGCTCACGAGGCATCCAGGTCGGACAGCGCCTTCAGCAGCTTCTTGGGCGTGTCCTTGGGGCTGATCTTGGGCCAGGCCTCGATGATCTTGCCGTTCTCGCCGACGAGGAAGGCCGAGCGGATGATGCCCAGGTATTTCCTGCCGTACATCGACTTCTCGCCCCAGGCCCCGTACTTCTCCGCCACCGCGTGTTCCGGGTCGGAGAGCAGCGGGAAGCCGAGCGTGTACTTGTCGTCGAACTTCTTCTGCTTGGCCGGCTCGTCCGGGCTGATGCCCAGGATCTGGACGTCGATGTCGTCCTTGATGGCGCTCAGCTCGCACGACTGGGTGGTGCAACCCGGCGTGTCGGCCTTCGGATAGAAGTAGACGAGCACCTTGGACCCCTTGTGATCGGTGAGCTTCACCTTGTCGCCGTTCTGATCGACGAGGGTGAAGGCAGGGGCACGGTCGCCAGCAGCAAGAGTCATGGCCGGATCATGTCACGGCTCATTGCACGTGGTCGCGAAGCCAGGCGGCGTTGGTCACGGCGTGGGCGTCGACGTCGTCGTCGAAGGAGGCGACGGGAATAGTTCACCTGGTGAAGTAGTTTCACAGACGTGACCGCAGACGTGGACCTCGAGCTCGTGGCCGGGCTGCGCGTCGCCGTGGCCCGGCTCAACCGCCAGCTGCGCCAGCAGTCCGGTACCGGCCTCCCGCTATCGCTGCAGTCCGCACTGGTGAGCATCGAGCAGCACGGTCCGCTGGCGCTGGGCGAGCTGGCGACGATCGAGCAGATCGCGCCGGCGACCGTGACCAAGATCGTCACCAAGCTCGTCGACCAGGGGCTCGTCAGCCGGACTCCCGATCCCGGCGACCGTCGCATCGGCCGGGTCGAGCTCACCGCAGCCGGCGCGTCGCAGCTGGCGCAGAGCCGCAACCGCCGCAACGCCTGGTTGGCCGATCGCCTCGCCTCTCCCGGCGCACCCGACGCCGCCTCTCTCCACACGGCGGTCACCGTCCTCGAAGCACTGGCCCGGCCGAGCGACTCGCCACTCGGAGACGAGGACCGCTCGTGAAGACGCGCTTCCTCGCGGCGGCCGACGACACGTTCCGGTCGCTGCACGTGCGCAACTTCCGACTGTTCTTCTTCGGTCAGCTCGTCAGCCAGGCCGGGACGTGGATGCAGTCGGTCGCCATCATCTGGGTCGTCCTCGAGCTCACCGACGACGGCTTCGCCCTCGGCCTCGCCACCGCAGCCCAGTTCCTCCCGGTCCTGCTGCTGGGTGCCTGGTCCGGTGTGGTGGCCGACCGGGTGGACCGCCACCGCTTCCTCCTCATCACCCAGTCGGCGTTCGCCGTGGTGGCGCTGGGCTTCACGATCCTCACGTTCAGTGGCGCTGTGAACCTGGCAGGGATCTATGCCCTCTCCGCACTGTTCGGCGTGGTCACCGCACTCGACAACCCGACCCGGCGGACGCTCGTGGCCGAGATGGTCTCCGAGCGCGACGTGCCGAACGCCGTCGGCCTCAACAGCGCGCTGATGACCGGCTCGCGGGTCGTGGGGCCGGCGCTGGGCGGCATCCTGCTCACGACGGTGGGGCCCGAGTGGTGCTTCCTCGTCAACACCGTGAC
>JBPPNA010000046.1:0-8772 GCA_051306355.1 Acidimicrobiales bacterium
CCGCCGGGCACCGTGCTCATCGCCTGGCTCCCGTTCACCCGCGAGGGCGATGACGCGCCCGGCAAGCACCGCCCCTGCGTCGTGCTCGGCTCCACCGACCCGGCGGTGATCCGGGTCCGTCCGCTCTACGACCCGGGCAGCGCGCAGGTGCGCCGTACCGGCGGCATCCAGCTCCGGGGTTGGCGCTCGGCCGGCCTCGACAAGGCCAGCGTCGCCGTCGACGCGGTCGAGGTGCCCGTCGCCCACTGCGTGCAGACCCTCGGCACCCTCGACCCCCACGACCGCGCCCGACTCGGCATCCAGTCCAGGATCGGGACGTAGAACCAGACGCATCCGCCGGCCGTCAGCGGGGAGGGAAGGGCGGTGTCAGGAAGGCGAGCAGCGTCACCGGGGCGGCGCCGGCGTTGGACACCCGCAGCTCCTCGTCGCCGGTGTAGCGGGCCAGCGATCCGGTCGGGAACGGGACGTCGCCGTCGTCGGTGTCGAGCACGGCGTCGCCCTCCACCACGTACAGCAACAGCTCGGACGGTTCGTGCGTGTGCGGCGGCAGCGCCTGGCCGGATGACAGGCGGATCACACGCGCGCTGCACAGGTCTGCCTCGAGGAGCGGGACGGCCACGAAGGTGTCGGGGTCGTGCGGGGGTGCGTCGGTCAGGTGTACGAGGTCCATGGTCCCAGGCTCCCACGCCGGCGTGTGACGCCGCGCCCTCACATCCCCGGACCTTCGCCTCTATCGCTCGAGAATCACCGGCAGTACGAGGGAGACATGCGAACACGACGGATATGGACGGCAATGCTGGTCGCGACGCTGCTCGTCGGGGCGTGCGGTGATGACGATGACGACGTGTCCAGCGACAGGACGACGACCACGAACACGACCACCACCGAGGCCACCGGCACCACGGCGGACGACGAAACCACCACGTCCAGGCCAGCCGGCGAGCTGCCCGGTGAGCGGATCGAGATCTTCCCGTACGAAGGCGCCGAGCTCGCGGTGGTGGGTGTGGCCCACGACGACATGCTCAACGTGCGGGAGGGCCCAGGCGTCGACTTCGACGTCGTCACCGAGCTCCGGCCCACGGCCCTCGGTCTCACCGCCACCGGCCACGTCCGTGACATCGGGGACGCCTTCTGGACCGAGGTGGAGGTGGACGACGACACCGGATGGGTGAACGTCCGCTTCGTCTCGCAGTTCGGCGCCACCGACGACATCCGCGCCGAGATCGAGTCCGCCGGCGGGCCACCCACTGCTGGCTCGGTGCTCGACCTCGGAATGGCGATCGCCGAGCGTCGCGCCTCGGACGAACCGGCCTCCGACATCGTCGTGGTGGTCCCGCCATCCATGGGTGATCTGGGTGAGGTCACCATCGACGTCATCGGGTTCGGCGACGACGCTGTCGGCGGCGAGCGGATCCACGTCTTCGCCGCCAGTGAGGACGGCGGCGACACGTACTACGTGCAGTCGGTGGAGCGGACGGTCATGTGCGCCCGGGGCATCGGCGGCGGCGGCCTCTGCCTCTGACCGCTGTGGCCGGACCGCTGGTGAAACGCAGCCCGAGGCGCACACGTCGACCCGGACCGGGTGCAGACTGACGCTGTCACCGCGCAAGGGTCGTGGGACGGGAGGTCCCCCGGATGAGCCACGCTGCACCGCTCGACAAGAAGGACTGGATCGAGACCAGCTTCTACGAGAAGGAACTGCTCCGTCTCCAGCGCGAGCTGGTGAAGCTGCAGGAATGGGTGCGCGTCGCCGGCGTCAAGGTCTGCGTGGTGTTCGAGGGTCGTGACGCCGCCGGCAAGGGCGGGGCCATCAAGCGCATCGTCGAACGCACAAATCCACGGGTGGTGCGCGTGGTCGCCCTCCCGACGCCGACCGAGCGCGAGAAGACGCAGTGGTACTTCCAGCGCTACGTCGCCGAGCTGCCGTCGGCCGGAGAGATCGTCCTGTTCGACCGCAGTTGGTACAACCGCGCTGGCGTCGAACATGTCATGGGCTTCTGCACCGAAGCCGAGTACGAGGAGTTCCTGCGCTCGTGCCCCGAGTTCGAGCGCATGCTGATCCGATCGGGGATCGTGCTGGTGAAGTACTGGTTCTCGGTGAACGATGAGGAGCAGGAGAAGCGCTTCCTCGGTCGCATCGAGACACCGGCCAAGCGGTGGAAGCTGAGCGCGATGGACCTCGAGAGCCGGGCACGGTGGGCCGACTACTCCCGGGCCAAGGACGCCATGTTCGCCCACACCGACACCAAGTGGTCGCCCTGGTGGGTGGTCGACGCCGACGACAAGCGTCGGGCCCGCCTCAACTGCATCAGCCACCTGCTGTCGATACTTCCCTACGAGGACGTGACCTCCGTTCCACTCGTGCTCCCGCCACGCCAAGCCGACGACTACGTGCGACCCCCGATGGACGACCAGACCTTCGTTCCCGACCACTACTGACCGTCGTCACCCCAGCGCGGGCATGCGGTCGACGAGCGCGACGAGGTGGGCGTGGAAGGCGTCGGTGTCGAGGTCGTGGCTCCACCCATGCCCGCAGAAGAGGCGGTCGAAGCCGAGGCCGGAAGCGGCGAAGCGCCCCAGCGATGCCGTTTGGGCCTCCCACGAGTACCAACACGCCCCCCGGAACGCCTGCAGCCGCGCTCGCTTCGGGTCCCACGCCAACGAATCGCCGGAGAAGAGCAGGCGGCCGTCGACGTGCCACAGCACGCTGCCCTTCGTGTGCCCGGGCACCGGGAAACCGACGACGCCGGCCGTGACCTCGACTGGTTCCTCCCCCTCGACGAGCCGGGTGGCATACGGCGCCGCCGAGCGGTCGTCGGCGTGGATCCACACCTCGGCGCCGAAGTGCTCGGCGTAGCGGTCGGCGTCGGCGACGTCGTCGCGATGGGTGAGCAGCACCACGTCGATCCCGCCGAGCTCGGTGACCGGCTCCACGACCTCCCGGGTCCAGCGGGGGGCGTCGACCATCAGGTTGGCGCCGTCACGGACGACGAGGTACGAGTGGGCGCCGAACGACGATCGGGCGTTGTGGCCGAGGCGGAAGACGCCGTCGCCGAGGTCCTGGGGGAATGCCGGCCGCTCCGGTCGCCGCAGCTCGAGGTGGCCGACGGACCTCGTGGGACAGACCTGCACCGCCCGCCACGCCATCTCCACGTCCTCGGGCGTCTCGGGCTGGCGCACGAAGTAGGACACGCCGTCGCCGGGGTTGCGCTCGATGAGACCGGGGGCCACGTGACGGGCGGCGTCGCAGTCGATGCAACGGTCGTCGACGAACCACGGCCCCGGCGCGCCCGTCGGGTGCCGATCCTGGATCCGAGCCACGAGGTCCAGGCTACGGCGGCGTCGCGGCCTGACGACCCGTGACCCGAGGCTCGCGCCACGGCCGGTCACTGCGCGAGCCGTTCGTCGAGACGGTCGTGGGAGGATGCGCGATGTGACCCGTTGGACGTGTCCCGACTGCGGCCGACAGTTCGGCCGGACTCGGCAGGGCCATGAATGCGCGCCCGCCCTCAGCCTGGAGGAGTACTTCGCGACCGGGCCCGAGCGTGAGCGTCCGATCTTCGAGGCCGTGCATGCCCATCTCTGCGAGCTCGACGACGTGTACGTGGAGCCGGTCTCGGTCGGCATCTTCTTCAAGGTGCGCACGACCTTCGTGCAACTCCGCCCGATGACCAAGTGGGTGGCGCTGTCGTTCAGCGTCCCGCGCCGGATCGACCACCCGAGGATCTCCCGCAAGCCGATCCAGGACGGTGGACGCTGGTACCACGTCGTCAACGTCCGGGACGCCGAGGAGATCGACCAGACCGTGAAGGACTGGCTGACCCAGGCATTCGAGCTCGAGGTCGGCACGTAGTCCCGCCCGTGGACGGCCCGATCGCCACGCGGGCGCGGCGAAGCTCCGGTGGTCGATGTGGCAGCGGCGTCCGAGGTCGATCACCGTGCCGGTTGCGTCGACGACGACCCGGCGTCGCTCGTCTTCGAAGGTGTCCTGGTCGATGACGATGTTCACCGACGGCCCGCCGCCTCGACTGGCCCGCCACCCGTCGGCGGACCCGCTTCGAACCGACCCGGATCGCACCGGAGACGTTCCTCATCCACGACCACCAGGGTGAAGGGACGGGACCCGTGTCCGTGGCCCTCAACGCGATGGTCATCCGTCCAGTCGGTGCTCACCGCCATGGCGTGACCGAGGCCTGGCCCTGCCGCCGGACGACCCGACCGAACGTCAGGACGCCAGTGTCCGGAGGCGAGCGATGCGCTCGTCGTCCGAGCCCAGGTGGTGGACGAGCACGCCCGCCACCGTGGCGATGTCGAGGGTCCCGGCGTCGCGCATCTCCTCGAGGTCGGCCCAGTCCTTGGTGCGGTTGAAGAACGCCTTGAAGACCGCGAGGTCGTCACACGCCAGGAACGGCAGCTCGTGATCGGCGAACGGTTCCCGGCGGACACGGTTCCCCGCGGCCACGTGGAACTCCGTGGTGTTGAGGAACAGGTCCACCGGCGTCCGTTCCCACCACAGCCGGGCTTGGCCGTCACGGGAGAGGAACGTCCTGTCCGCTTCTGCTGCGACGACCTCGATCGGGAGCGCCGCGATGACCTCGTCCGAGCGATCAGGGTGGACGAACACGTTCAGGTCGAGGGCGATGGTGCCTCGGGCCCGTTGGGTGCACCACGCGAGCGCGAGTGCGCCGCCGAACGCATGGTGGATCTCGGCGCCGGCGAGCGCGAGGTGGATGGCCACCATCTTCTCGGGCAGGCCGGTGAGAGCTGGGGGAGTCATGCCGCTGGCGCCGGCGGGAACCGAGGGTGTCGCAGGTTGCGGGCATGGCGGGCGGGGAACCGACCCGCGAGGTCGAGGACCTCGAGCAGCTCGCGTCCCTTGGCCTCGCGCTCGGCCGGTGTTGCGTCAGGACGACGACGCAAGGTGATCCCGGCGTCGTAGCCGGCGGCGCGGAGCACCCGGTCGAGCGTTTCGACCCGCGGGACGACCCGCGCAGACTCGTACGCGGCGATCGTCGCATGCGACGTCCCGGATCGCTCTGCCAGCTCCCGCAGGGTCAGGCCGGCGGTGAGGCGGGCATGCCGGAGTGTCAGGGCAGCGTCCACGCTCCCAGCCTACCATCTGGTATCAGATCAGATACCGCCACGTCCTCCGGTGGGTGGCTCGACCCGACCCAGGTGTACGACAGCGAGGGGACTTGTCGGCCCGGGGAGTCTTCGCGTCGAGGCGGTCGTCACCGACGCCCTCGTCGACACACGACCGCCGTGCCCGCCACCGGGCGACGCCCAGTGGGCTCAGCGGGCGCCGGACGGTCGCCGTCGGCGCCACGACTGGGCCACCGACGGCGACTGGTAGCCGGCGTCTGCAGGGTTGACGTTGGTTCCGGGCGGAACGAGCTCGTCGATGCGGTCGAGCACGCCGTCGTCGAGCGTCACGTCGGACGCACCGAGGAGGCTCGTGAGCTGGTCCATGGTGCGAGGGCCGATGATCGCGGACGTGATCGCTGGGTGGCTGAGGGTGAACGCCAGCGCCAGGTGGGTCAGGGGCATGCCGGCGTCGGCGGCCAGCGCCTCGAGCTCGGGCACCAGGGCGAGCTTGGCCGCCACAGTGGGCCGATCGGGATCGAAGCGCTCGGGGGTGCGGGCGGCCCGTCCCTTCTTCTCGATCTCGGTGTCGGGTTGATAGCGGCCGGTGAGAAAGCCACCGTTGAGCGGGCTCCACGGGATGACGCCCATGCCGTACTTCTCGCATGCAGGCAGGATCCGGTCCTCGACGCCCCGCACGAAGATCGAGTACGGCGGCTGCTCGCACCGGAACCGTTCGTGGCCCCGCCGTTCGGCCACCCACTGGGCCTCGACGATCTCGTCGGCCGGGAACGTGGACGAACCCAGGTAGCGGATCTTGCCCTGGTGGACGAGGTCGGACAGGGCCGAGAGCGTGTCGTCGATGTCGGTGGCCGGGTCGGGCCGGTGCACCTGGTAGAGATCGATGTGGTCGGTGCCCAGGCGGCGCAGGGAGTCCTCGACCTCGCGGACGATCCACCGCCGGGAGTTCCCTCGATGGTTGGGGTCGTCGCCCATGCCGCCGTGGAACTTGGTGGCGAGGACGACGTCGTCCCGCCGGCCGGCCAGCGTTTGGCCGACGATCTCCTCCGACTCGCCGGCCGAGTACACGTCGGCGGTGTCGATGAAGTTGATGCCGGCGTCGAGGGCGGCGTGGATGATGGCCACGCAGTCGTCGTGGTCCCGGTTGCCCATGGCGCCGAACATCATGGCGCCGAGGCACAGGTTCGAGACCCTGACGCCGGTGGTTCCGAGCGTGCGGTTTCGCATATCGCCCATCATGACCTGCCCGCGAGGGTCGCGGGTGCGTCCGACCGTGCCTGGGCTGCACGAGCGGGTCAGACCGGCTCAGCTCTCCGGTTCGCCGGCCTCCGCCATCAGCGCTCGGGTCTGCTCCGACGGTTCGACGCCGAGATCGTCGCGTAGCACGGCGACGCACCGCTGTGCCGCTCGTCGCGCGCTGGCTCGGTTGCCGCTGTCGAGCTCGATCTCGATCAGCAACCGGTGAGCGTCTTCCCGCCAGCGGTCGGTGTCGATGGCCGCAGTCGCTGCCGTGCGCGCCAGCGCGAACTCCCCCTGCCGACGCCAGACCTCGGCGAGGACGAGCCACGAGCGGTACCGCCGATCGACGAGCTGATGGCGCACGATGTCGACCCACGGCGCATCGAATCCGGTGAGGAAGGACCGGCGGAAGATGGCTGAGGCCGGCGCGGCATCGAGCCACGCGGCGTGCAGGTCGTCGTGGCGCAGTGCGGCCTCGGCCCGGTCGAGACGGCGTGTGCCGTCCTCGATGTCGATCCACACGGTTGGTGGCAGCAACAGTTCGTAGCCACCGTCTCTCGCCTCGATCGTCGGCATGCCGTCGCTTCCGGCCACGGGACGGAGCGCTGATCGGAGCTTGCTCGCCAGCGGTGCCAGCGACTTCGACCAGTCCGCCGGCGACTCGACGGGCCAGAGCCGATCGGCCAGTACGTCACTCGCCAGCCGTTGTCGTTCGAGAACGAGCGCCGCGAACAAGACGCGACCGAGCGTGCCCGGCAGCGACGTCTCGTCCACGGATCGAGGGTCGTCGGTGATGGTGATCCGTCCCGTGAGGAACACTCGTAGCAAGGTTTCTCCAACCGGTCGGCAATACCGTCTTCGTATCGTGATCCGAAGGGAATCCACATGAATGGTCCCATCATCGAATGTCCGTGTGGAGCCGTCTTGCGGGGCGGCTCCGACGACGAGGTCATCGAGGCGGCGCAGGCCCATGCCCGCTCCGTCCACGACATGGAACTCGAGCGTGAGCAGGCGCAGGCGATGGTGCGACCCGCCTGAAGGAGGCATGACCATGAAGAAGTTCGAATGTGCAACCGTCGTCGACGGCTGTGACGGTGTCGTCACCGGCGAGACGGAGGATGACGTCCTCCGTGCCGCAGCCGAGCACGCGGCGTCGGCCCACGGGATGAGCGAGCTCCCCGACCCGGTCGTCGCCCAGGTCCGCGCTGGCATCACCGACGTCTGACCGCAACGCCGGAGTTCTCGCTGCAGACGGTATCGAGCGCAGAGATCGAGGCGGCATGGGAGACTCGCCCCGTGCAACAAGATGTGGTGGGGCCGGCGGAGGTGGGCCTCGACCCCGGCCGGCTGGAGCTGGTGCGGACGAGGCTCGACGAGTGGATCGCCCAGGGCGACGTCCACCGCACGATGGTCGCACTCGTCGCGCGGCACGGGAAGGTCGCGTTCCGCGAGGCGTTCGGTGTCGACGGTCCGGAGCCCGACGCGCAGCCGTTGCGCACCGACGCCATCTTCCCGATGGCGTCGCAGTCGAAGTCGATGACCGCCACGCTGATCATGTTGCTGGCCGAGGATGGCCTCCTCGGGCTGAGTCGGCCGGTGCAGGACTACCTGCCCGAGTTCGTGGGCGAACGCAAGGACCAGATCCTCGTCCACCACCTGCTCACCCACACCTCGGGCATCGACGATCGTGACTTCTTCCCGGCGTCCGGTCGGCTGCTGCGCCAGATGGTCGGCAGCATCGGCAACGCGTTCGGTGGTCAGCACCCCATGGAGCACCTGTTCCTGGAACTCGCGTACGTCTGGCCCGCCGCCCATCCGGCCGACGAGGTCAGTCGCTACGCCAACGTGAACTTCTTCTTGCTCGGCGAGATCGTCCGGCGGGTATCCGGACGCTCCCTCGATGACCTCGCCCAGGGACGACTCTTCGGACCGCTCGGCATGACCGACACCACGTTCTGCGCGCCGCCCGCAGACCGAGCTCATCGGATCGTCCGGCGGAGCTTCGACGAGGATCCGGCCCCCGAGTACATCCACTCCGAGTCCGGGCGCGGCGCGAGCGGCGGAGCGGGTGGTGCGTACGCCACGGCCGTCGACCTCGCGTCCTTCGTGCAGCTGTTCCTGAACGATGGGGTCGCTCCGGACGGACGAAGCATCCTGCATCCCTCATCGATCCAGCGCATGACCACCAACCAGATCCCGGGTGTGCCCGGCGAGCTGTTCGACCGCGTCATCGCCGAGGCATCGTTCGTACTCGGGTGGATCGATACCGACTCGCGTCCGAAGTACGCCTGGCCGATGGCGCCGGCGGGGTCGTTCCAGCACGGCGGCGCGAGCCTGATCTGGGCATGGGCCGATCCGGCCACCGAGGTGGTCGGTGTCCTGTGCACGGTGGCCGACCGCATGCGCACCGTCGGCGGGACCCCCGTCGAG
>JBPPNA010000049.1:0-13900 GCA_051306355.1 Acidimicrobiales bacterium
GTCCGGCGACGCCACAGCAGCGTCGGCACACCGAGCAGCGCACATTCCTCTTGCACCGATCCCCCGTCGGTGACCACGACCGGCGCCGCCGCGAGCTGGCGGGTGAAGTCACCGTGCGGGATGAGGGGCACGATCTCCACGCCGGCGGCCTCGAGTGCCCGCAGGTGCCCGGATCGCTTCAGCACCGCAGCAGTCGGGCCGTGGACCACGAAACGAACCGGGTGCTCGGCGGCAATGCGGAGCACGAGGGAGACGAAGCCGTCGACCTCATGGCGGCGGTGGAGGTTCTCGACCCGGTGCATGGTGACGATGGCCGGCCCGCTGCCCGGTCCCGGGAGGTCCGTCATGGACGCCCGCAGGGCGTCGACCGAGGTGTTGCCGTCGACCGCCACCACTCGACCCTTCACCTTCATGGCCCGCAGGTTGTCGACAGCGGCATCGTTCGGCGCGAAGAGCAGACCGGACACCCGCATCACTGCGAGGCGGATCAGCTCCTCAGGGAACGGGTGCAGGATGTTGTGCGAGCGGAGACCGGCTTCGAGGTGGACGACCGCGAGACCGATCCGGCGGGCGAGCATCGTCGACAACAACGTCGACGGGGTGTCGCCGTGGACCACACACAGTTCGGCATCGGACCCGAACACGTCCCGGCGCAGCGGCGCCGGCCGCAACCCGCGCCAGGCGATCTTCGACGCCCACAGCGCTGCTTGCGGGATGGAGTCGATGTCGACCTCGCCGCCGAAGCGCACGTCGGGGGCCCGGATGCCGAGCTCGACCCGCAGGTCAGCGAGCAGGGCGGCGTGCTGGCCGGAGTCGATCAGGCGGTAGGCGACGTTGCGTCGATCGAGCTCGAGGAGGACCGGGGCGGTCTTGATGTACTGGGCCTTGGTGCCCAAGAAGACCGTGATGGCGCTCAGCGCCCGCCACCGTCCCCGGACTGCGCACGGGCCGGTCCCGGCTTGGTGGGGCGAGGCGGCGAGGTGGTCGTGGTGGTCGCCTCGGTGGTCGTCGTGGTCGCCTCGGTCGTCGTCGTGGTCGCCTCGGTCGTCGTCGTCGGCGCTTCGGTCGTCGTCGTGGACGGCGCCTGGGTCGTCGAGGTGCTCGACGACGTCTGCTTCTTCAGCGTTGTGCTGGTGGCGTCGGCATCGATCCGAGCGCCGGAGATGATGACGTCGTTGCCGTCGGCGGTGCTCGACGTCTGGCGATCGCTCCGCTCGGCCCGCTCAGCGGCGGTCGGCGACGAGTCGCCGTCGTCTGTCGGCGACGGGGCGTCGGCCTCGACCTCCACCACGTCGGCCGGTTCCGCCGGCGGGGTGCGGGGCAGGAAGTGCTCGGTCACGGCGGGGAAGATCGACCGGGCGGGCTGGGTGATGATCGAGGCGCCGGCCAGGCTGCTGGACACCACGATGGTGGCGGCCACGCCGGCGATGACCCGGGCACTGCGGCGGGCGAGAGCCTGCGCCGAGGCGGCGGCACGGAGCTTGCGACTCTCGGCGGCGGCGCTCGAGATGTGGTGGGCACGGACGTCGTCTCGCGTCGAAGTGACCAACACCTGACGGTAGTGGAGGAGCTCGTCGGGAGGGAGCGGCTCAGGCCCGTCGTCGTGATCAGAAGCGCGCCAGGTCATGACCCCTCAGTCACCGACGGCAACGCCGAGAAGGATACGGCCGAGAGCAGCTCCCAGGTCCGTTCCATCTCGTCGGCGTCTCCCACCAGCTGCCTGCGCAGCGTGGCGAGCCCTCGTCGATAGAGGGCCTTGACGGCACTGAGTGGCTTGTCGACGATCTCGGCCACCTCGGCCGACGTCAGTCCCCCGAACACCCGCAGGGCCACCACGGCACGCTGGTCGGGGGTGAGGAGCGTCAACAGATCGCTGGCCGCATCGGCCGCAGCCATCTGCTCGACCTCGGCCTGGACGTCGTCGCGGCACGAGAGGCGTTCGGCCACCACGGTCTCGAGCGGTTCGGTGGGTTTACGTCGCAGCCGCCGGCGCTCGTCGAGCAGTCGGGACGAAGCGATGACGAACACCCAGGACCGGAACCCCGACTGCGTCCCCTCGAACCCGGCGATGCCCCGGGCCACGTGCAGGAAGGTGTCCCCCACCAGGGCTTCTGCGTCCTGGGCGCCACGGATGCGCAGGTAGCCGAGGAGCTGGGGCGCGAGCGAATCGTACAGGTGTGCCCACGCACCCTCGTCGCCAGCCAGAGCACGATCGAGGACGCGGTCGAAGTCAGGCATCGGCTCGCGGTCCACCGCCGGCACGGTACCAGCGCTGGACGGACACCGAAGTGACATTCGTCCGCCAGTAGGGTTCGTCCGGTGCAGATCTCGGTCGTGATCCCCGCCTACGACGAGGCGGCCGCGCTCCCGGACCTGCTCGAGCGCCTGGTGGAGACCTTGCCGACCCTGGCATCGACCTGGGAGATCGTGGTCGTGGACGACGGCAGCACCGATGGAACACCGGACATCGTGCGCCACCTCACCCTTCCCGGTGTGCAGGTCGTGGCGCTGCGGGTGAACCAGGGCAAGTCGGCCGCACTCCGCCACGGGTTGGCCGTTGCCGGCGGCGACGTGGTGATCCTCATGGACGCCGATGGTCAGGACGACCCGGGCGAGCTCGAGCACATGGTCGCCGCCCTCGACGACGAGGACCTCGACCTGGTCACCGGACGGCGGGCCACCCGCAACGACCGGGCCGCCAAGCGGATCCCGTCCCGCCTCTACAACTGGACCACCAGCCGGGTCACCGGCGTCCCCGGGCGGGACTTCAACAGCGGGTTCAAGGCCATGCGGTCCGAGGTGGCCCGCAGCCTCGACCTCTACGGCGAGCTGCACCGCTACATCCCCGTCCTGGCGGCCTGGGACGGGTTCCGGGTCGGCGAGGTCGACGTGGAACACCATCCCCGAGCCGGCGGCGAGTCGAAGTTCGGGATGAACCGCTTCTGGCGGGGGATGCTCGACCTGGTCACGGTCAAGTTCCTCACGACCTACAACGCCCGCCACTTCCACCTCTTCGGCGGTGGGGCGGCCGTGGTCGGCGCCGTCGGGCTCGGCCTGCTGGCCTGGATGCTCGTGCTGCGCATCGGCGGCGAATCCGTGGGCGCCCGTCCCGCCCTGCAGGCCGGCGTGCTGCTCGTCGTCGTGGCGGTGCAGCTGGCCTCCCTCGGGCTGCTGGCCGAGCTGATGGTGCACCTCCGCCGGCCCGGACCTCGGGATCCGGCTCCGGCCCAGACCCGGCCAGCCCAGACCCGGCCGGCCCAGACGCGACCGGCATCGGGCGACGCCGATCGAATCGCTCGATGACCGCCACCGACGCCGACGACATCGTCGAGCAGGACCAGCGCAAGTACCTGGCCACCAACCCGGTGGTGCGCCGACTCATCGCGTCGTGGCTGGGGCAGCTCACCGACCTCGTCGACGCCCACGTACCCGCTGACCAGGCCTTTCTCGACGCCGGCGCCGGCGCGGGGTTCTCCCTGGCCGGCTTCGCCGCCGACCGTGCGGTCATCGCCGCCGACCTCCACCTCGCCAAGGTCGGCCAGATCCACGACCGGGTGCCGCAGGCCCAATTGCTGACCGCCGACGTGATGCGGTTGCCCGTCCCCGACGATGCCGTGGGTTGGGCCACGTCCATCGAGGTGCTCGAGCATGTGCCCGCTCCGGAGCTGCTGGTGGCCGAGCTGGCCCGGGTCTGTCGCGACGGCGTGATCGTGTCGGTGCCGTGGGAGCCGTGGTTCCGCCTCGGCAACCTGGCCCGGGGCAAGAACGTGGCCCGCGTCGGCAACGACCCCGAACACATCGGCCAGTTCCGCCCCGCCACCCTGGTCAGGCTCCTCGGCGCGTCGTTCGCCGAGGTCACCGTCACCCGTCGCCTGCCTTGGTTGCTGGCCGTGGCCACCGGACCCCGGCCGGCCCTTCGATGATCGCGACATGACCACCACGGCCCCCGAACGCACTCGGGACGAGCCGCCCGCCGACGTCGAGCCCACATCCGAGCGGCGCTGGCCCCGCCTCGTGGTCCTCGTGCTGTGCGCGCTGGTCCTCGTCTTCGCCGCCCTGCGCGTCGGCGCGCACGACCCCACGGAACTGCAGGTCTCGGGTGACCAGGCGACCTTCACCCTCAACGCACTGAGCATCGCCGGCGGCGACCTCTCCTACGACGAGCAGGATTACGACTCGTGGCTCGACCTCGACTGGGAGGTGAACCCGCGAGGCCTGTTCATGCAGCGGACCGACGAGGGATGGGCCTTCGCCAAGCCCTACGGCTACTCGGTGCTGCTCGCCCCGTTCGTCAACTGGTTCGGGGCCGACGGCATCTCCTACGCGAACGCCGGACTCCTGCTGGCCTACGCCTGGTGCTGGTACGCCATCGGACGGACCCGCTGGCGACCGGCGGCGGCGGCGATGGTCGCCACGACCGCGACGGTGGCGTCGAACGCCTGGCCGATGGCGTTCCCCGCCCACGCCGACCTGTTCGTGGCCGTGGTGGTGGGTGTCGCCGTTCTGGCGGGGGTGCGGGTGGTTCTCGGGCGCGCCGTCGATCGTGGTGTGGGCGCAGCCGTACGGGCGCCACTCGGCCGGGCGGCGACCATCCTGTGGCCCTGCCTCGCCGTGGTGGCGGCTGCGGTCCTCGTCACCGAGAAGCTGCCCGCGCTGGTGGCAGTGGGCCCGCTGCTCGCCGTCGCTCTGTGGCGGGCACCCTGGCGGGGCCGCATCCCTGCCGTGCTCCTGGGGCTCGCCGTGGTGGCGGTCTCCGTCGTGCCCTACCTCGACTACTCCGAGGGTGCGTCCTGGAACGCGTACGGCGGCGACCGCTACTACGCACCGGCGGGCACACCGTGGGCCGGGGCCAACGACCCCGCCGCCACGGCCGACACCGCCGACGACATCATCCAGTGGCGGACGAGGGACACGATGTCGGCGCAGAAGGTGCTCGACAACATCACAGATCCGTCCGAAGACATCCCCCACGCCGCCCTCACCTATGCCGTGGGCCGTCATACCGGTGCGCTCACCAACCAGCCGGTCGTCGCCACGCTGGCGGCGGCTGCGATCGGAGCGGTGGTGTTGCGGCGGCGACGGCGGGCGCGCGCCGGGACAAACGACGCCGACGATGACGGTGACGTGCAAGCGGGCCCGGAGGAGTCCGGGGACCGGTCGTACCCGTGGTGGACGCCAGCCCTGGTGGCCGCCGCCGTCGGCCTGGTGGGCTACGCCGCGCTGTACCTCGTCACCTTCACCGACAACTACTTCGGCGGCGGGCAGTCGGTGGGCAACCGCTACTTCCTCCAGATCTCGGTGCTGGTCGCCGTCGTTCCGGTGGCGGCCCGCATCACCGAGCGGGCTGCCGCCACCTCCGCCGTCCTCGGCGCTGCGGTGGCCTACGCCCTCATCACCCCGCACCTGGTCGAGGCCGACGACGCCTTCTTCCACATCGAGCGGACGACCTCGCTCGGGGAACGCCTGCTGCCCTTCGAGCACACCCAGAGCGGCAACTGGCGCCTGCAGTGCGACCCCGAGGTCGACTGCGACCCTCCCCCGCTGGCGCCGGCGCTCAGCAACTGATGCCGGTCGGACTCGCGCTGGCGGACCTCCGCCGTCCCCTGTTCGCCATCACAGTCGCCTACCTGGCGCTCATGCTGGCGTGGTCGGTGGTCATGCCCACCTTCCGGGGCGCCGACGAACACATCCACCATGACTTCCTCCGCCACCTCACCGAGACGTGGGACTACCCCGACTTCGACGAGCTCTCGGTGAGCTGGCGCACGGCGCTGGCGATCTCGCCCGACGACCCGAGCTCCCCCGTCTACCCGGCCCATGCGCCGGCCGCTCGCGAGGACCAGGCCACCCCCCGGTCAGAACGTGACTCGTGGACCGAGGTCGGCCCCGACGATCGCGGCGGCTTCGTCAACCAGCTGGCCCAGCACCCACCGCTCTACTACGTGCCCACTGCAGCGGTGCTCCGGGTGATCGACGGCGACGGTTCGGCGCCGTTGGATCGGGTGGTGTGGCAGCTCCGGTTGTTGAACATCCTCGTGCTGGTGCCGCTGCCGTTGCTGGCCGCCGACATCGCCCGTCGGTTCACCTCGTCCAAGGCGGCCGTGCTCGGGGCGGCCGCCGTCGTGGTGGCCGTACCCCAGCTCGCCCAGGAGGGCGCCACGCTCTCCAACGATCCGCTCATGATCCTCCTCGGCTCCGTGACCCTCGCCGGCGTGGCCCGGCTGCTCACCGGGGATCTCCGCTGGGCGACGGCGGTGGTGACCGGTGTCGCCGCCGGGTTGGCGCTGCTCACCAAGGGCTTCGCCGTGCCGCTGGTCCCGGCAGTGGCGCTGGCCGCGCTGGTGCCCCTGTGGCGGTCGTGGCGAGGGGACACGGATGCCACCGGACCGGCGACGGGCGTGACTCCGGCGGGGATCCTGGCCCGGGCGTCGGTGATCGCCTCTCTGGCCCTGGTGTCCGGCGGGTGGTGGTGGATCCGCAACGTGGTCGTCCACGGCAATCCCCAGCCCGGCATCGGCACGCGGCCGCGTGTCGAGGGGGTGGAGGCCGACGTCGTCGCCTTCGCCGGCAACTTCGCTGACCGGCTCGTCAGCAGCTTCTGGGGCAACGTGGGCTGGCGGGAGGCGCACCTGCCCATCGGCCTGAGCGCACTGCTCACCGTTGCGCTGGTGGTGGCGGTCGGGTTGGCGTGCTGGCGGCGGTGGGAGCGGCTGGTGCTCCTGGTGCCGACCGTGGTGGCCGGGCTCATGGTCGTCGCCGCCGGCTGGGGCGCCTACCGCAAGACCGGCGTCTCCTATGCCACCCAGGGCCGGTACCTGTTCACCAGCATCGCCGCACTCGCCGCGCTGGCCTCGCTCGGCGTGACCCGCTACGCCGGCCGGTTCACCCGCTGGCTGCCGGTGACGCTGCTCGCCGTCGGGTTCCTGCTCCAGGCCGTGATGCTGGTGATCGCCGTCCGGCGGTACTGGGCCGGCGGCGGCCTCGACCGCCTCGGCGCCCTGGTGGCGTTCTCCCCCCTGCCCGACGTGGCGACCACCGGGATCCTCCTGCTGGTACCGGTGACGGCCGTTGTCGCGCTGGCCTCGTTCTGGCGGGACTCGGGCGTCGACGCCAGCGCCCACTGACCGATCCCGAACGTTCTGGACCCGTGACGGTCGCCTCAGTTCGACCGGAGCGGGACCAGAACGAGAAGGAATCCGTTCTGGACCCGTGACGGTCGCCTCAGTTCGACCGGGACGGGACCAGAACCGGGGGTGTCGGTGCTCAGGTGGTCGGTTCGGTCACCGGTTGGCGCAGCAGCATCGAGCCCACGCTGGCGCCGATGGCGTCGACCACCACGAACAGCACCCGGATGACGACCGCCACAACGGCGGCAACACCGGGATCGAGCGAACCGGCGGCGGCCACGAACGCCGCCTCCCGGACGCCGACGCCACCGGGCACGGGAACCACCACGAAGCCGACGATCCACGACAGGACTGCGGCCGTGCCGACGTCGAACACGCCGGCGGAGGGATCAAGCGACCGGGCCACCGCCCACGTGGCGCCGCCGATGGCCAGCCAGGCCGGCACGTACCGGGCGACGAGCAGCACGGCCGTCCCCCAGCTGGGGATGCGCACGTCGACGGGCCGGCGCATGACCCGGGCGACCAGCCCCACCACCGTCCGCAGGACCTTGGGGTGGAGGGCGGCGACGCCGAGCGGGAGCAGCACGAGGGCGATCGACCACTCGGCCCCGTCGCCGCCGATGAGCGTGGGCAGGCCGACGACGACCACGAACATGGCCGCGAGGTAGAGGGTGACGAGGGACAGCATCACCGAGCCGTACGCCACCGGTCGGGGGATGCCGGTCTTGCGAGCGAGCTCGCCTCGCCCCAGCACGGGCCACACGCCGCCGGGGATGTATTTGCCCAGCTCGCCCACGAAGTAGCGGGCGACCACCTGCGACATCGCCATGCGGCCCCCGAGGACGACGAGCACCGCGTGCCAGGGGACGGCGATGGCCACCATGGCGACCGCAGCGAGCAGGAGGCCGACGCCGATCCAACCCAGCGACGCCACGGCCAGCGCATCGGAGATGGTGTCGCGGTCCCGCAGCAGCGCCCGCACCACGAACGCGACGGCGAACAGGCCGGCCACGACGCCGACCGCCGTGGAGATCACGGTGGCCCGGCTCCGGGCTGTGGCGACGTCGCTCACCGCCGCAGTCTCCCCCGAGAACCCGATACGCGGCGAAGTCGGATGCCAGCAGTCCTCAGCTGCAAGCGACGGCGACTCCGAGCGCGTCGCACACCTGTCGCATCCGTTCATCGCTCAGCCGGCCCAGGCGTTCGACGAGCAGGCTGGTCGCGACGTTGTCCACCGAGTCGAGGTTCACGACACAGGGCTCTGGGACCGGGTCCGCTTCCGGTTCCAGCACGACCTCGCTCGGGAGGCCACGGACGTTGGTGGTGCAGGGAGCAACGAGGCAGCGCCGGAGACGCGGGATGGCGGGATCACGAGACAGGACGACGACCGGGCGAGTGTCACGTTCATGCCACACGCCGCTGATAGCCGTCGGCGACGCGCTCGACGACGCCCGACAGCTCGAGCGTGGCGAGTCTGGCGGAGACCTCGGTGAAGGACAGGCCGCTGGCGGCGACGATGCCATCGAGGGAGGTGGGTGTCCACGACAGCGCCCGGATGACCGGATCGTCGAGCCCGTCATCGGATCCCTGGTCTTCGGCATCGACCTGATCGAGGCTCAGTTGTCGGCCGGGCAGCGGGACCTGGGTGCCGAGCGCGACGAGGATGTCGCCGGCGTCGCGCACCACGCCACAACCCTCGAACAGGAGCTGGTTGGGACCGTCGGACGCCGGCGACTGGATGGGCCCGGGCACGGCCAGGACCTCGGTCCCCCGGTCCATCGCCGACTCCACCGTGAGCATCGAGCCGCCGCGACGCCGGGACTCGACCACGACGACCACCAGACCCAGCGCCGCGATGAGTCGGTTGCGAGCCGGGAAGCGCCAGCGTTCGCCGTTCGTGCCGAGCGGCGCCTCGCTGATCAGCACACCAACATCGGCGACGTCTTCCCAGAGGTTGGCGTGCCGCCGGGGATAGACGACGTCGAGGCCGGTGGCCACCACACCGACAGGCGCTCCCCCGCCCTCGAGGCAGCCGCGGTGTGCCGCGCCGTCGATTCCCAGCGCCAACCCCGACACCACCCCCACGCCGGCCCCGGCGAGGTCTCGGCCCAGATCCCGCGCCGTGGCGAGGCCGGCGGCCGTGCACCGACGCGTCCCCACGATGGCCACGGCGGGCGCGTCGAGCAGGCCGAGCTGGCCCCGTACGAAGAGGAGCAACGGCGGCTCGGGATCCTGGACGAGGCGCTCTGGCCAACTGTCATCGTCCGGTCCGATGATCTGGACGGCGTGCCGGGCGTGCGCGTCCAGCAATCCGTCGACCTCGACCTGGTCGGCGGCGGCCCGCCATCCGTCGATCAGCGGCTGGCGCTTGTCGGCCTTGCCGTACAGGGGCACGCCGTCGAGGCGGCCGGCACGAACGGCGGACCAGGCAGGGCCCGGCTCCTCGAAGGCGTCGAGGAGCCGACGCAGGCGACGGGGGCCGAGGCCGGGGAGACCGAGGAGGGCGACGAGGTGCGGATCGACGGTCATGGCGCCACCGCCGTGTCGGCGCCGGCAACGGGGACGCGCAGGGCGAGGGCGGTGGCGACGTGGGCTTCGTCGAGCGGTCCGTCATGGAGCTCGAGGTCAGCGATGGTCCGGGCGACCCGCCGGATCCGGTGCAGGCCCCGCGCCGTGAGCCGACCGGTGCGGACCATCTGCTCGAGCAGGCTGCTGGCCGCCGGCCGCAGCGGCGCCAGTTGGTCGAGGGCGGCGGCACCGATCGAGGCGTTGTCGGCCACGCCCCGCGCCAGCGCGAGCCGGCGGGCGTCGGCCACACGGCGGGCCACCGCGGCAGTGGGCTCGCCACCGGTGGCGCTGAGAAGCTCCCCGGCATCGGGTCGGCTCACTTCGAGACGCAGGTCGAAGCGGTCGAGGAGCGGACCGGACAGTCGCCGCGTGTAGCGGGCCCGGCTGGCCTCGGAGCATCGGCAGCCGCCCGTGGTTGGCCCGCAGGGGCAGGGGTTGGTGGCCGCGACGAGCTGGAAGCGCGCCGGGTAGGACACCGTCCCCCGGGCCCGGCTCACCCGGACCCGTCCCTCCTCGATGGGCTGGCGGAGGGCGTCGAGCACGCTAGGCGGGAACTCGCCGAGCTCATCGGCGAAGAGCACGCCGCGGTGGGCGAGTGAGATCTCGCCCGGTCGCATGGTCCCCGAGCCTCCGCCGACCAGCGACACCATCGACGCCGTGTGGTGCGGGGCCCGGAACGGCGGCCGACGGAGTAACCGACCGTGCACGGGTTCGCCGGCGGCGGAGTGGATGGCGGTGACCTCGAGGGCGGCATCGTCGCTGAGATCCGGTAGGAGTCCTGGAATGCGGCTGGCCAGCAGTGTCTTGCCTGCGCCGGGCGGGCCGGAGAGGAGGAGGTGGTGCCCGCCGGCGGCCGCGATCTCGACCACCTGCCGCGCCACCGGCTGGCCCCGCACGTCGGCGAGATCGGGCGGGGCGATGGGGCACGACTCGGGCTCAGCCGGCGGGTCGGGCCAGGCGCAGTCGCGGTTCAGGGCCCGGACGGTGGTGCCGAGCGTGTCGGCGCAGCGGACCTCGATGCCCGGCACCAGGGCTGCCTGAGCATGCGATGCCGTCGGCACCACGACCCCTCGTACCTCCCCTCGCAGGCCGGCCACCAGCGGGACCACACCCCGGACGGGCCGGAGCGCGCCGTCGAGCCCCAGCTCACCGAGGAACGCCCAACCCTCTGCGGCCTCGGACGAGATCTGCTTCGTCGCCACCAAGAGCCCGACGGCCACGGCGAGATCGAGCGCCGTCCCCAGCTTCGGGATCGACGACGGCGCCAGGTTGACGGTGATGCGGGTCTGGGGCCACGGCAGGTCGCTGGACAAGACGGCAGCACGGACCCGGTCGCGGGCTTCCCGACAGGCGGCGTCGGGAAGGCCGACGATGGCGAAGGCGGGCAAGCCGTTGGCGACGTGGGCCTCGACCTGGACCAGGCGGCCCTCGACGCCGAGCAGCGTCGCGGCCGTGATGTTGGCGAGCACGGGTCATCCTCCAGTGGTGACACTGAACGGATGGCCGCACGCCGGCACATCGAGCGGACCGACCCGGAGGTCGACCTGGTGAAGACCCTACGCCAGCAGGGCTGACAACGACCCCGGCCGCCCGACGCGCTGATCCGCAGCGCCTCCAGATCAGCGGCCGCGGAAGGTGGGTTCGCGCTTGTCGGCGAAGGCCCCGATGGCCTCGACGGTGTCCTTGGTCGACAACGTCACGCTCTGCGAACGGGCTTCGTCCTCGAGCGCTTGGGCCAAGGTGACGTGGGTCGAGTTGTTGAGCATCTTCTTGGTGAGGCTGAGCGCGATGGGCGGACCCGCAGCCAGACGGGCAGCCCAGTCGGCGACGAAGGCGTCGAGCTCGTCGTGGGGGACGACCCGGTTGACCAGGCCGTACTCGGCGGCTTCGGCGGCGGAGATGATCTCGGCGAAGAAGGCCAGCTCCTTGGCCTTGTGCAGCCCGACGAGGCGGGGCAGCAGCCACGAGGAACCGCCATCGAGGGCCAGGCCACGCTTGGCGAAGATCTCACTGAACCGCGCCTTGTCCGACGCGACGATCAGGTCGCAGCACAGCGCCAGCGAGCATCCGGCACCGGCAGCCACCCCCGGCACCTTGGCCACGGTGGGCTGGGGCAGGTCGTGCAGGCCCTGGATGGCCGCTGCCACGGTGCGCATGGCGGTGAGCTGGTGCGGCGGCTCCTCCCCCGGGGCCAGCCACAGGTCGGCGCCGGAGCAGAAGTCGCCACCGGCACCGGTGACCACGACGGCACGGTCGCGGACCGGGTTGCGGGCGATGTCGTCGAAGATGTGGGCCATCTCGGTCCACATCTGCGGATCGACGGCGTTCTTCTTCTCGGGCTTGTTCAACGTGACGGTGACGACGCCTCCGGCACGCTCGACCTGGAGCGTTTCCATGCCGGGCGACGATACTGGTCCGCACATGGGACTCAATCCGTACCGTCCGCAGAAGCAGCGGCCCAGCGACATCCTCTTCGTCGTCGCCGGTCTCCTCGTCGCGCTCGCTCTCGTCCTCTGGGCGTTGCTGGGGTAGACGACCGCCAGGATTCAGAAGCAGCCTTCGATGATGTCGATTTGGCCGCGGAGGACGGAGACGACGTCGAAGCGCAGGACGGGGGCCCGCTCGCCGGTCTCGGCGCAGAAGCGTTGGGCGAGGCGGCGGATGCGGCGCTGCTTGGCCGGCGTCACCGCAGCGGCCGGGACACCGAAGCGGTCGCTCGACCGCGTCTTGACCTCGGCGAACACCAGCACGTCGGGACCGCGCAGGACGAGGTCGAGCTCGCCGTCGCCGCAGCGCCAGTTGCGGGCAAGCACCTCGTAGCCTGCGTCCTCGTAGACCCGGGCCGCCTTCCGCTCGCCGTGGGCACCCAACTTCTGGCGGGGGCCGGGCTGCGGGCGCGCCGAGGTCACGGCTTCTTGCGGAACTGCTCCAGGTCGATGTCGGCCTGGGGCAGCTCTTCGATGTTGACGTCCTTGAAGGTCACGATCTGCACCCGGGAGACGAAGCGGCTGGTGCGATACATGTCCCACACCCACGCGTCTCGCAGCTCGAGCTCGATGAACGAGCTCCCACCGGCGTCGTGCACCGTCCGATCGACCTCGTTGGCCAGGTAGAACCGGCGCTCGGTCTCCACCACGAAGGCGAACGTGGGACTCACGTCCTTGTACTCGCGGTAGAGCTGCAGCTCGATGTCGGCCTCGTACTGCTCCAGGTCGTCGGTGCTCATCGATCTGGGCTCATCGATCTGGGCTCATCGATCTGGGCTCATGGTCGGTCCTGGGCTCATGTCCACCTCCGCCGGGCACCGTAACCCGGGAGGGGTGACAGGTGGGACGCCGTGGGTTCCGACGGCGGGCGCGTTACGCAGCACATGCCAGATCCAAGAATCCGTAGACGGACGCCGGCTCGTCGGACCGACGCGGGGTCAGAAGTCCCGCTTCTCCTTGATCTTGGCTCGCTTCCCGACGCGATCGCGCAGGTAGTAGAGCTTGGCCCGGCGGACGTCGCCACGGGTGACGACCTCGATCTTGGCCACCACCGGGGAGTGCAGCGGGAAGGTGCGCTCGACGCCGACCCCGTTGGACAGCTTGCGGACCGTGTAGCTCTCGCGGATACCGTCGCCCTGGCGCTTGATCACCACGCCCTTGAACTGCTGGACGCGCTCCTTGTTTCCCTCGACCACCCGCACGTGCACGTTGAGGGTGTCGCCAGCGGCGAAGTCCGGGATGTCGTCGCGCAGGTTGGGGAGATCGACGAGATCGGTGGGGTTCATGACGAGGCTCAGTTCTCGTGAAGCGGGTGGATCGGCCTGTGAGGAAGAACGGCGTGCGGCCGGGACACCCCGGCCAGCGAACGGGTCAGTGTAGGAGTGGACGGCACCGCATCACCAACCTGGGCCGAGGAGGGCCTCGACCTCGGCGGCCAGACCGAACTCGTCGAGCACCCGCCGGTCGTCGTCGGTGAGGGGGCGGGCGATGAGCAGGTCGGCACGGCGCCGGGCGGTGCGAGCGAGGGCTTGGGCATGGCGCCAGCGGGCCACCCGGGCGTGGTCGCCGGAACGCAGCACCTCGGGCACCTCGTCACCGCGGAAGTGGGCCGGGCGGGTGTAGTGCGGGTACTCGAGCAGACCGTCGGAGAAGCTCTCCTCCCCCGCCGACGACTCGTTGCCCATCACCCCGGGCACCAACCGGCCGACCGCTTCGAGC
>JBPPNA010000084.1:0-4884 GCA_051306355.1 Acidimicrobiales bacterium
ATCGGGGGACCGCGGGGCGGGACCATCGAGCTCGGCCTCTCCGTGCTCGACGACCCGGCCTCGCTGCCGGCGGCGGCGTTCGCCGTCGATCCGGCGATCCTCGGACACGCCAGCCGCGACCACGGCTACACACCGCTCGGCATCCCCGCGCTGCGGGACGGGATCGCCGGCCTGCTGCGCGACCAGGGCGTGCCGACCGAACGGGAAGAGGTGGCCATCACGCTCGGGGCGCAGCACGGCATCGCGCTGGTGGCCGACGTGTTGACCGAACGCAGTGACCGTGTCGTCATCGAGGACCCGACCTATCCGGGTGCCATCGACGTGTACAGCCGCGCCGACCTGGAGCTCGTGCCGGTCCGTGTCGACTCGGGCGGCACGGATCCGGTCTCGCTGCGGATCGCGCTGGACGCAGCCGCGGCGCGCCTCGTGCACCTCTCGCCCCAGTGCGCCAGTCCAACCGGCGTGACCACGACAGCGTCGCGCCTCGAGGAGATCGCCGACCTCCTCGACGACCGAGACGCCTGGTTGGTCGAGGACGCGGCACTGCAGTTCCTGGTGCCCCAGGAGGACCAACGATTCCTCACCGCCCGACGGCCCCAGCGCTCGATCCTGCTGGGCACGGTGAGCAAGGTCTTCTGGGGTGGGCTGCGGGTGGGATGGATGCGGGCGCCGGCCGCCGTGATCGAACGCGTCGGTCGCCTGCGGGCTGCCCACGACCTCGGTTCGCCGATCGCGCCCCAGGTCACCGCGTTGCGACTCCTGGATGATCTCGACGAGATCGGAGACCGGCGCCGGGCGGAGGCGTCGCGCCGTCGTACTCACCTGGCCGCTCGGGTCGGGGAACGGCTGCCGGGCATCGGCTGTGCGCTCCCCGACGGTGGTCTCAGCCTCTGGCTCCGGGTGCCCCACGCCGATCGGGTGGTGGCCGAGGCCAACCTGCGTGGTCTCGACGTGCTCGCCGGCCCGGTGTGCAGCATCACCAACGGGTGCACGGATCGGCTCCGGATCAGCGCCTGGGCGCCCACCGAGGTGCTCGATGCCGCCGTCGCCCGCCTGGTCGAGGCTGTCGAGGCCGTCGAGGCGTGACCACCTCCTGATGGTCCTCAGCGGGCCAGGGCTCCACCGAGCCGGTCGGCCGCCTCGTCCAGTTGGGCCTCCTCCAGCGTGGCGAACGAGACGCGTAGCTGATCGGTGGGGACGGTGGCGGTGCAGAACGCGCTGCCGGGGACGAAGGCCACGCCGTGCTGGACGGCCTGGGGTAGCAACGCGCCGGTGTCGACTCCCGCAAGCGTGAGCCAGAGGAACAACCCGCCCCGAGCCGCCGGCACCACAGCGTCGTCGGGAAGGGATGACGCCAGCGCCGACGCCAAGCGCTCGGCCCGGGGGCGGTAGAGCTCGGAGAGCACTTTGCCCCGCTCCTCCAGCCAGCCGGGGGTGGCCAGCAGGTCCAGGGTGAGGTACTGGGCCAGGGCAGACGTGTTCAGGTCCACGGCCTGCTTGAGGCGGGACAGGGCAGTGGCCGCCTCCCGGGGTGCGACCAACCACCCGACCCGGAGGCCTGGAGCGATGGTCTTCGACGTGGTCCCGAGGGATATGCACCGCTCCGTCCACGCGGCGACCGGCGGATGCTCGGGCTCGCCGAAGCGGATGCGTCCGTACGGGTCGTCCTCCACGACGACGAACCCGTACCGATCCGCCAACTCGCCCAGCCGTCGGCGTCGGCGCGGATGGAGCACGGCACCCGTCGGGTTCTGGAAGTCGGTGGCGGTGTAGGCCAGCTTGGGGCGCTGCCCGGCTTCGAGGGCTGCGGCCAGGACCTCGGTGTCCAACCCGTCGGCGTCGACGGGCACCGGGAGCCAGGTCGGATGGTGAGAGCTGAAGGCCTGGATGGCACCGAGGTAGCCGGGTGCCTCGATGGCCACGACGTCTCCCGGTTCCAGGAAGGCGCGACCGATGAGGTCCAGGGCCTGCTGGGATCCGGTGGTGACGACCACCTCGTCCGGATCGACCGGTCGGCCGCGGGCGTCTGCCGTGAGGTCGGCCAGCACCTCCCGCAGTTCGGTGACTCCGTCGGTCCGGGCGTACTGCAACGCAGCCGCCGGCCGATTGCCGATCGCCCGTTGCGCCGCGGCGGCGAGGTCGTCCGTCGGGAAGCTGGCCGGACTCGGCATCCCACCAGCGAGTGAGAGGACGTCGCTGGCTTCGGTCAGGGCGAGGATCTCACGGATGACCGATGATCGGGCCTCCGAGACGGCAGGGGAGAGCAGATCGGTCAACGACGGTGGCATCGGCTCATCATCCGGTGCGGTTGCCGTGGGGGCGAGAGCCAATCCGCAACGATTGGACCGAACAGCGGATCAGGAGCGTTCCGCAGCCAGCATCGACCGGCGCACCTTGCCGGCGTCGTCGCGCACCGGCTCGTCGACGAGTTCGAAGGTGCGAGGGATCTTGTACCGCACGATGTCGGCCTCGAGGTGGCGGCGCAGGTCGTCGAGATCGAGCCGGTCGGTGCCGTGGACGATGGCGTGGATCCGCTCACCGAGATCGTCGTCGGGGATGCCGATCACCGCGCAGGAGCTCACCTCGGGATGACGGTCGATGGCCGCCTCGACCTCGGCCGGGTAGATGTTGGCCCCACCGCTCAGGATCATGTCCTTCTTGCGGTCGCCGAGGTACACGTAGCCGTCCTCGTCCATCCATCCCATGTCGCCCAGGGTCTCCCAGCCGTCGCCGTGCGATATCGCCTCTGCGCCGATGTAGCGGTAGGTCACCGAGCCGGGCTCGGGTCGCATGAACAGCTCGCCGTGCTCGCCGGGAGCGGCATCGGTGCCGTCGGGACGCACGATCTTCATCTCGCCCGAGGTGGGCCGGCCCACCGAACCGCGCCGCTCGAGCCACTCCTTGCCCGTGATCACGGTGGCCGCCTGGGCCTCGGTGCCGGCGTAGAGCTCGATGATCCGCTCCGGACCCATCCACCGGATCCACTCCTCCTTCAACCATGCCGGACAGGGTGCGGCGAGGTGCCAGATGCGGGTCAGGGTCGACAGGTCGAAGCGGTTGCGGACGTCTGCGTGCAGCTTCCAGATCCGCTGCATCATCGTGGGGACGAGGTAGAGCGTCTCGGCAGCATGATCCTCCACGGCGCCCAGGGTCTCGACGGGATCGAACCGGGGGAGCAGCACCACATGACCTCCGCTGCGGAGCTGCTCTGCCGCCCAGACGAACGGGCCGTTGTGGTAGAGCGGCCCCGGCACCACGATGGTGCCGCCGCTGGTCGTGAACACGGGCGCCGCTTCCGGATCGACGACCGAGGGCGTGCCGGCCAGGATGAGCTTCGGCCGGCCCGTCGATCCGCCCGAGGTCGGCGCCTTCCAGCTCGGAGAGACGGCGTCGGGGAGCGGGCTGGCATCGATGGACCTGTCGGGGGTGTGGTCGGGCGGCAGGGTGGCCCGGCCGGGGACGTGGCCGGGCTCCACGCCGGCGACGACCTTGCTACCCGCCAGTTCGACGACCTCCTCCAGCTCCCGATCGGGGAGCTTGGCCGACACGGGCTGCGGGATCGCACCGAGGAACCAGCATGCCATCGTCGTCCGCACGAAGGACTCGTTGTTGGGATAGGCGATGGTGACCATGTCGCCCTTGCGGGCGCCGAGGTCGGCCAGCTCTCGAGCCGTGCGGGTGGCGTCGTCGACCAGCTGGCGCCAGGTCAGCGTTCGCCCGCCGACGACGGTGAGGGCCGGCGCGTGGGGTGTGTCGTCGGCGAAGGATCGGAACCGGGCGGCGTAGGAGACGGTTGCCATGGTCGGGCAGGATCGCGCACCGGAGGGGGTTTCCGCTCGCACCGCGTCGTCCCGGTGCGTGCCGATGCCGGTGCCAGGATGACCCGATGACCGAGACCCACGACAGGATCGACGACAGGATCGGCACGCGGGGCGTCTGGTGGTTCACCGAGACCATGGACGTGGACGCGGCGGCCGACTTCGCCCGCCGCTTGGAGGCGCTGGGCTACGGCGCGCTCTGGATCCCGGAGACCCTGGGCCGCGATCCGTTCGCGCACGCCGCCGTCCTCCTCGACCGGACCGAGCGTCTCGTCGTCGCCACCGGCATCGCCAACATCTTCAACCGGCACCCCGGCGCCATGAAGCAGGCGCAGAACACGCTGGCCGAGCACTCCGGTGACCGCTTCCTGCTGGGCATCGGCGTGTCGCACGCTCCGATCGTGTCCGGCGTGCGCAAGCTGGACTACTCGAAGCCGCTGACCCACATGCGCGAGTACCTGGCGGGGATGGCCGAGTCGATGTACCTGGCACCAGCACCGGCGCAGACGCCCAAGACGCTGCTCGCCGCCCTCGGCCCGAAGATGCTGGAGCTGGCGGCGAGCGCCGCCGACGGCGCCCATCCGTACTGGACCACACCGGAACACACCGCCGTCGCCAAGGAGGCGTTGGGCCCCGACAAGATGCTCTGCGTCGAGCAGAAGGTCGTGGTCTGCAACGACCCCACCGACGCTCGGGCGGCCGCCCGCCAGGCCCTGTCGATGTACATCACGCTTCCGAACTACTTCAAGAACTGGTTCCGCCTCGGCTACACCGAGGACGACCTCGTCGACGGCGGCTCCGATCGCCTCGTCGACGGCCTCGTCCCGTGGGGCACGGTGGACCAGATCGAGGAGCGCCTCCGGGCCCACGCCGACGCCGGCGCCACCCACATCTGCATCCAGCCCCTCAAGCCCAACGCCCGCCCCGGCGAGCCCGACTTCGACGCCCTCGAGGCCCTCGCCCCGTCCCGCTGACCGCACCCCCCGTTCTTGTCACCTTTTCGGGGGTCCATGTCCCCGAAGCGGTGACAAGAACGGTCATTGCGAGGTGGGGGACGGCGAGAGGG
>JBPPNA010000132.1:0-7519 GCA_051306355.1 Acidimicrobiales bacterium
CCGGCGAGATCGCCGTCGAGCGTGAAGACGCCGAAGCCGTAGCCGTTCCCCAGCTGCCACTCACGGGAACGGGCCGCGCAGCGGGAGGCGAAGGCATCGCGGCTCTCCACGACGTCGGCCTGGCCCGGGATGCGCTTGGGTTCCCACTGCGTGAGCCAGTCGACGTTGTGGCGGCGCACCTCGCGCCATTGGTCGAAGTCGCGGGCCTCCAGTGGGCGGAGCACGAGCCGTCGGCCGAGCAGCCGTGTCTGCGCGGTGGTCCAGGTCATCGCCGTGCGCCTCGGGACCCGCTCATCGATCGAGCACCTCGGCGAGGGCACCGAGGAGGAGGGTCACGTTGCGCTGTCGTGCGGTGTGGCCCATGCAACCGATGCGCCAGACCTTGCCGGCGAAGTCCCCCAGCCCGCCGCCGACCTCGATGCCGTAGCGCTCGAGCAACGTGGCGCGCACCGCGGCCTCGTCGATGCCGTCCGGCACCCAGACGGTGGTCAGCTCGGGGAGACGGTGCCCCTCGGCGGCGAAGAGCTCGAAGCCGAGGTCGACCAAGCCGTCCTGTAGGGCCTGGCCGCAGGCGGCATGGCGGGCGATGACGTGGTCGAGGCCCTCCTCGAGGATGGCGGCCAGGCCACCCCACAGGCTGTAGATCATCGAGATCGGCGCGGTGTGGTGATACGCCCTCGTTGCGCCGGTGGCGCCGACGTACGCGCCGATCAGGCGGAGGTCGAGGTACCAGGACTGGCTGCGCTCGACGAACCGGTCCCGGGCCCGGTC
Organism: Acidimicrobiales bacterium; assembly: GCA_051306355.1. GTDB lineage: Bacteria > Actinomycetota > Acidimicrobiia > Acidimicrobiales > Salinilacustritrichaceae > Salinilacustrithrix. Next base: position 772 of record JBPPNA010000132.1, read on the forward strand.
GGCCACCGTGATGGGCGACAGCCCGGGCGGGACGCCCAGGCACTTCTGCGTGCCGGAGTAGGCCAGGTCGACGCCCCAGTCGTCGGCGTGGAACTCCAGCCCGCCGATGGAGGTGACGCAGTCGACCAGGAGGAGGGCATCGCCCTTGCCGGCCCCGACCGGTTCCACGTCGGAGCGGACGCCGGTGGACGTCTCGGCATGGACCATACCGATGAGCGTGGGCGACTCGTGGGCGGCGAGCAGCCGGTCGGCCGTGACCGGGGTGCCCCAGTCGAAGTCGACCCGGACGACCTCGGCGCCGGCGCGTGACGCCACCTCGCACATGCGGCTGCCGAACACGCCGTTGACGCCGATGACCGCGACATCGCCCGGGCCGAGCACGTTGACCAGACACGTCTCCATACCGGCGGATCCCGTACCGCTGATGGGGATGGTGAGGGGGTTCTGGGTGCCGAAGACGACGCGGAGACGATCGCACACCTCGTCGAGCAGGGAGAGGAACTCCGGATCGAGGTGGCCCAGCATCGGGCGACCCATCGCCTCGATCGCCTCGGGGTACGGGTTGCACGGACCGGGGCCCATGAGGACGCGATCAGAGCGGGGCACGGTTCCAGACACTAGATCGGTGGAGTCAGCCGGCTGCGAGCGAGTCGACCAGGCCGTCGAGGATGTCCGACTCCGAGACGAGGCATTCGTCGAAGCCGAGCCTGCGCATGATGGCCACGAAGATGCAGCTGCCGGCCACGATGACGTCGGCCCTGGCCGCCTCGAGACCCGGGTTGTGCTTGCGATCGGCGAGTGACTCGGTGGCCAGCGTCCGGAACACGTCCTCCACCGCGTCCCGGCCGAACCTGAAGTGATGGATGGCATCGCGGTCCCAGTCAGCCAGGCCGATCTCGACGGCAGCCATGGTGGTGATGGTGCCGGCGAGCCCCACGAAGGTCTTCGCCTCACCGACGCCGGGCATCTGGCTCGTGATGTCCTCGAGCCAGGCGTCAGTGACCGAGATGCAGGCGTGGAGCTCCTCCGGTGCCGGCGGGTCCGACTCGATGTACTGCTCGGTGAACCGCACGCACCCGATGTCGATCGACTGAGATGCCTCCACCTCGGTCGTGCCGACGATGAACTCGGTGGAGCCGCCGCCGATGTCGACCACGAGGAACGGCCCATCAGCGGGGTCGAGCTCCGCCGTGGCACCGCAGAAGGACAGCTCCGCCTCCTGCTCACCGGAGAGCAGCTCGGGGCGGCTTCCCACGGCCACTTCGGCAGCATCGAAGAAGTCGTCTCGATTGGCGGCGTCCCGGGCTGCGGACGTGGCGGTCATCCGGACGCGATCCACGCCGTGCTGGTCGAGCAGCGTCCGGTACTCCTCGAGGACAGTGACGGTGCGGACGATGGCCTCGGGGTCGAGCCTGCCGCTTGTGTCCACCCCTCGGCCCAGACGCGTGATGGTGTTCACTCGAGCCAGGGCCTGCTTGCCTCGTCCCGTGCCACGCGCGATGAGCAGCCGGGTGGAGTTGGTGCCGCAGTCGATGGCCGCCAGGACGGGCGCCGCGTCGGTCTCGCTCACCGGCCCACCTTGCCAAGCCGAGCGGGTCACGACGCAAACGCCTCAGCGATCGGTGTCGGCCCGGGCTCCGGCCTCGGCACGGAACCGGTCCTCGATCCAGCGTCCCACCGGGTCGTCGCCGCCAGCGAGGTACCAGGCCCAGTGGGCGTGGAAGCACTTGATCCCCCGCCGGGTGCCGCCCACACCCCCGTAGGGCACGGGGCCGGTGTGGCCGACCGGAATGGCAGCGTCGCGCTCGAGGGCGTACGCCGCGTGCGCACGGTCGAGCTCCTCGTCTTCGATGTCGGCTTCGGCCACGTCGATGGCTCCCGTCGACTCGAGCCGGCCGATCTCGATGCGCGCCTCGGCACCCACCAGCCAGTAGCGGGTGGGCATGGGTGTGCCGTCGTCGAGCAGCGGCGCGTTGCGGATGACGACAGGGTTGCCCTCGTCGTCGCGCACCACGACCTCGAAGTCGGCCTGCGGGGCCCGCCCGAGGAGCCTGGCGACCGCATCGATGTCGGCGCGATCAGCCATGAGACGGTCGACGCGCCACGGGGCGTGTCAGCTGCGACGCTTCTTCGACCGGCGCCGGCCGATGAAGAGCAGGAACAAGAACACGAGCGCGACGGGCGCGGCGCGCTTGCCGATCGATGCGCCGGCGGTCTCGAAGAGATCGACCGGCTTGCTCTCGGCGTGGTCGACCTGGCGCACCTTCGGCGCAGCACCGGCGTCGCTACTGGCGCTGATCGTGTCGGTCGCCGGCGCCCGCTCAGGTACCTCAGCGGCGGTCTGCGTGGATGCCGCTTCCGTGGGCGCCGGGGCCACAGGTGCGGACGCCTCGGTCGGCGCGGGGGCGGGTTCCTCGCCCAGCTTGCCCTCGAGGCACTCGACGAACTGGGTCAGGAGCTTGGCGCTGACCTCGGCGATCATGCCCCGACCGAACTGGGCCACCTTGCCCTTGATGGTGACATCGCTGTCGACCACCACGTGGGTGGAGACGCCGGTGTCGGTGGTGGTCTCGGTCATGGTGGCGGTGATGAGGGCACTGGCGCTGCCCTGGCCCCGCGTATCGCGACCCTCGGCCTTGAGCACGATCCGCCGGTTCTCGACGTCCTGCTCCTGGAAGGTGGCTGCACCCTTGTACTGGGCGGTGATGGGACCGACCTTCACCTTGACGATGCCGCGATATTCGTCGCCCTCGATCTCCTGCAGTTGCGCACCGGGGAGGCAGGGGGCGATGAGTTCCACGTCCGTGAGCACCTCCCAGGCCCGCTCGACAGGGACCGGCACCGTGAATTCGTTGCTCAGATCCATCGTCGGAGGTCCTCCAGGGTGTCGATGTCCGCGGGATCGCCTTCGCACCGTATCTCCGTGACCAGCGCCGGACGACCCGCCATGATGGCGCGGCCCACCTCGTCGCCCGACGGGGGGAGCAGCGACCACACCGACGACGACAGCTTGACCGGATGACCTCGGCGGCCGTCGTAGGTCGCCACGGCAACCGCGGCATCGGTCGCGGCCACGGCTCGCCAGGCGTCTGCCGTCACGAAGGGCTGGTCGGCGAGCCCGACCACCACGGCGTCGTGGCCGGACGCGTCGGCGACCGCGATCCCGGCGCGCGCCGAGACCGCCTGACCATCGCGCCAGTGCGGATTGTGGACGACGGTCACGGTCGGGGGGAGGAGGTGCCCGATCTCGACCGAGCCCGTCACCACGTACACGTCCAATCCGGAGGCGACGACGGCGTCGATGGCGTGAGACAGCACGGGACGACCGCGCAGGTCGGCGAGGAGCTTGTGGGTGTCTCCGGCGAAGCGGGAGCCACCGCCGGCGGCGAGCAGGACGGCTGCGACCATCCCCGCAGTCTGCCGTTCGTGCCACGATCTGCGGTATGGATCCGCTCTCTGCCCGCAAGACGCTCGCCGGTATCCGTGTCGGCCTCGGCGTCGGCGCCCTCCTCGCACCGCGACTGACCGGGAAGTTGTTCGGCATCGACGTCGACGCCAACCCGGCCGCCCCCTACCTGGCCCGCCTCTTCGGCGCCCGCGAGCTGTTCATGGCATCGCCCTTCTTGATGCCGGCACCGGGTCTCGACGAGCAAGAGCTGGCGGCGCGTGCCGTTCCGGTCGATGCCGCAGACACCGTGGCCGCGCTGGCCGCGGGCATCCGTGGCTACCTGCCGTGGCGAGCAGCCATCCCCGCCGCGGCCACGGCGGCGGCAGCCACCTACCTCGGCTCGCTGGGCTCCCGCCCGCTCTGATCGTTCAGTGGATCTCGCCGTCGGCATCGCGCAGCGACGGCGCATCACGGCCGGTCCGCGTCGAGATCACCTCGGCCAGGATCGAGATCGCCGTCTCCTCCGGCGTACGGGCCCCGAGGTCGAGTCCGATCGGCGCCATGACACGGGCCAGCTCGTCGTCGGTGACACCCTTCTCGCGCAAGCGGCGGTTGCGATCGTCAGTGGTGCGCCGGGAACCCATCGCGCCGAGGTAACCCACGTCGGTGCGCAGCGCAGCGATGACCGCGGGCACGTCGAACTTGGGGTCGTGGGTCAGCACGCACACCGCGTCCCGGGGACCGAGCTGGTCGCCGACGCGACCGAGCAGGCGATGGGGCCAGTCGACCACGACCTCGTCAGCGAACGGGAACCGGGCGCGGGTGGCGAAGACCTCCCGGGCATCGCACACCGTGACCCGGTAGCCGAGCACCTTGCCGATGCGCGCCAGTGCGCCGGTGAAGTCCACGGCGCCGAACACGAGCAGCTGCGGGGGCGGAGCGAACGATTCGACGAAGACGGAGACGGTCTCCTCCCGTGCCTCGCCGTGGGGTCCGTAGTGGCGAACCCCGGTGGTGCCGGCGGCCAGCTCGCCGAGGGTGTCGCGCGCCACCACCCGGTCGAGGTCCGGATCGCCGAGCGAGCCGAGGGTGTCCTGGTCGGGACGCACGAGCAACTTGGCCCCGACGTTCGGGCCGTCGATGACGGTGGCCAACGCCACCGGCGCCTCCGCGTCGATCGCCGACCGGAGCGTCTGGAACAGATCGGCGGCGCTCACCGTCGGACTTCCGCGAATCTGTCCCTCACCAGTCGAGGGGCTCGAGGAAGAGGTGGATGGTGCCGCCGCAGGTGAGCCCGACGGCGAAGGCGTCGTCGTCGGAGTACCCGAAGGTCACGACACGACGTTCACCGGATTCGATGATCTGCAGCGCTTCGGCCACCACGGCGCCCTCGACGCAGCCCCCCGACACCGAGCCGGCGACCTCGCCGTCCTCGTTGACCGCCATCGCCGCACCGGGGAGCCGCGGTCCGGATCCCTCGACGTCGACCACCCGGGCCAGCGCGACCTGCTTGTCCTGACGCCGCCACCGCTCCAGGTCGTCGAGGATCTCACGCACGGACTCAGCCTACGGAGCGTCGGGAACGAGCGCTTGCCACCGGATCACCCGCGGCCGGGGCACGGCCGGCCAGCACGCTGCTCAGCCGTTCCAGCGAGACGAGGTTGTGTCCTTCCACGAAGGCGTCGACGTGCGGGAGGGCGGCGGCCATCCCCCGGGCCAGCGGGGCGTAGCCGGGGCTGGCCTTGAGAGGGTTCACCCACACCACCCGGTGCGCGACCCGCGAGAGGCGCACCATCTGCTCGGTGAGCTCGTCCGGGTCGCCGCGGTCCCACCCGTCGGAGAGGATGACCACGACGGCCCCACGTGCCATTCCCCGTTGGCCCCACCGGTCGTTGAAGGCCCGCAGGCCGGCGCCGAGGCGCGTGCCCCCGGAGAAGTCCTCGATGGCGGCGGCAGCTGCGGCGAGGGCGGCATCGGGGTCGCGCCGGGTGAGCTCGCGGGTCATGCGGGTCAGTCGGGTCCCCACCGCGAAGGCCTCGACCCGACCGCCGGCGGCCACGGCTGCGTGGGTGAAGCGTAGCAACGCCCGGGCGTAGGGCTCCATGGATCCCGAGACGTCCACGAGGAACACCACTCGTCGGTGTCGCTCCCCGGGGCGGGTGTGCGCCCGTTCGATGGGCTCGCCACCGTGCCGGATCGCATTGCGCACCGTGCGGCGCAGGTCCGGCCTGCCGCGTGGCGATCGCTCGGCGCGACGAGACGGACGGGGTGCCCCCACGAGGCGGAGGCGGTCGATCAGCAGCCACGCCTCGGCCAGCTCCGCTTCGTCCATGCGGGCGAAGTCGGCCTGCCGGAGGGTCTCGGTCCGGGAGAAGCGCACCTGCAGGGCCGGGCCGGGATCGACCTCGTCCGGTCCGGGCGTTTCCGCATCGGGATCGTCCACGGCGAGGGCGACGGTCTGCGGAGGAGTGGGCCGAGAGATCTCGATGGGCTCGCCACCGAAGAATCCGGCGAAGACCAACTCGTAGAGGCTCTGATCCTCGCGCCGGCGCACGAGGGTTGCACGGCCGGCCCAGTAGACCTGGTCGGGATCACCCGGGTCGAGGACATCGAGCGCCTCGACGAACCGGACCGACGCATCCACCGGCACGGTCAGGCCGGCCTGGCGCAGCGTCCGGACGAACGCCACCGCGACCGTGGCGGGATCGCGGACCACCGGCGCGCCCATCAGCGGCGCGACGCGGCTGCCCGGACGAGCTCGTCGAGGCCGCTGGCCCGGACGCGCTCCTGATCCTCGCGGTACTTGAGCACCGTGCCGAGCGACGCGTCGACCATCGCCACGTCGAGTTCCTGCGCGCCGAGGACCGTGAGCGCCGCAGCCCAGTCGATGGTCTCGGCCACGCCGGGTGGCTTGTAGAGGCCGGCACCCCGCAGGGCTTCCGTCGCGGCCGCCACCTGGCGAGCCAGGCGCACCCCCGCGCCAGGCACTCGGACGCCGACGATGGCGACCTCGCGCTCGAAGTCCGGGTGCTCGACCCAGTGGTAGAGGCAGCGTCGCTTGAGGGCGTCGTGGACGTCGCGGGTGCGGTTGGACGTGATGATCACGATCGGCGGTGTCTCGGCGTGGAACGTCCCCAACTCCGGAACCGTGACGGTGTAGTCCGACAGCACCTCGAGCAAGAATGCCTCGAACTCGTCGTCGGCGCGGTCGACCTCGTCGATGAGCAGCACCGGCGGCGGCCCCTCGCGAGGTGTGACCGCCTGGAGCAGGGGACGACGCACAAGGAAGCGCTCGTCGTAGAGCTCGTCCTCGAGCTGGCTCACCCGTGCACCCTCGGTCGCCCCCGCCGCCTCCGCGGC
>JBPPNA010000143.1:0-3026 GCA_051306355.1 Acidimicrobiales bacterium
GCCACGGCGCCGGGGTAATGCACCGGCGTCCAGGCCTGTTCGTCGATGCTCCCGATCGCCCGCAAGACCGCGGAGTTCTTGGGCAGCACCACCGAGAACCGCGCGCCTGCCTTCACGCACGCACCGACCACGGCACTGTTGCCGTAGGCAGAATCTCCACGGACCAGAATCTCGCCACTCGCGCCGGAGGCACGGGCGGTGGTGATGGCCTCGCGGACCATCGAGTCCGCGCCCTTGCCCGAACCGGCCCTCCCGGCACGCAGCCGGATCCCCGCGTGTCGCCTGCCATGAGCATGGGACCGTCCTGAGCGGTTTTCTGCCAGGTTCATGGGACCACCTGGATTGCCAGTCGTGGGACCACCCGGCGCGCCGCGTCGGGGGTTCCTCGGTCTGCTCGTTGACTCCGCACGTCGTGTTCGCAGACGTGGAGGTCATCAGGCGTGGGATTCAGGGAGGTCAGTGTGGTTGAGGTACGTGAGGTACTCAGGGGTTGGCTCGAGGGGGTCGGGCTCCGGAAGGTCGCGGAACGGGCGGGTGTGGACCGCAAGACCGCCCGCCGCTACGTCGATGCTGCCCAGGCCGAGGGCCTGGTTCGGGAGGCCGGTCTTGAGGCGCTGACCGACGAGCTGGTCGGCGCGGTGGTGGCCGCTGTCCGCCCGGTACGTCCGAACGGGCACGGTGCTTCGTGGGGTCTGCTGCTCGCCCGGGAGGAGCAGATCAAGACGTGGGTCGCCGGTGGTGAGGGCGAGAAGCCGTTGTCGATCGTGAAGATCGAGGAGCTGCTCGCCCGCTCGGGCTGTGTGGTGCCGTATCGCACGCTGCACCGGTTCGCGGTCGAGCAGTGCGGGTTCCGGGTCAGGTCGACCACGATGCGGATCAACGACGGCGAGCCCGGCGTGGAGTGCCAGATCGACTTCGCCCAGATGGGGTTCATCCTCGATGAGGAGACCGGCAAGAAGCGCCGGGTGCACGCGCTGATCTTCACCGCGGTGGTCAGCCGGCACATGTTCGTGTGGTTGACCTACTCCCAAAGGTTGGTCGCGATGATCGCCGGCTGTGAGGCGGCCTGGGGCTTCTTCGGCGGTGTGTTCAAGGTCCTGATCCCCGACAACCTCAAGGCCGTGGTCACCGACGCGGACGCGGTCAACCCGAGGTTGAGCGTGGGCTGGTTGGACTATGCCCAACATGTCGGGTTCGCCACCGACCCCGCCCGGGTCCGCACCCCTCAGGACAAACCGAGGGTCGAACGCGCGGTCCAGTACGTGCGCGGCAACTTCTGGGCCGGGGAATCCTTCACCGACCTCGCCGACGCGCAGGCCCGTGTCGAGGTGTGGTGCGCGCAGCGGGCCGGGATGCGGATCCACGGGACCACCGCTGCTCGTCCGGTCGAGATGTTCACCGAGGTCGAGGCCTCGTGCCTCCTCGCGGTCCCCGAGCCGTACGACGTGCCGGTCTACACCCGGGTCAAGGTGCACCGCGACTTCCACGTCGAGGTCGCCAAAGCGCTGTACTCCCTGCCGCAGCAGTGGATCGGGCAGCATCTCGACGCGCGCGCCGACAGCGAGCTGGTCAAGCTCTACGCGCGCGGGCAGCTGGTCAAGACCCACCCCAGGCAGCGTCCCGGCGGCAGGTCGACCGACCGGGCCGACCTGCCCGTCGAGCGGGCCGGATATGCGATGCGAGACCTGACCCAGCTGATCGCGACCTGCGCCGGGCACGGGGAGTGCATCGGGATCTACGCCGAACGGCTGCTCGATGACCCGTTGCCCTGGACCCGGATGCGTAGCGTCTACCGGCTCTTGGGCCTGGTCCGCCGCTACGGCCCCGGCCCGGTCGAGACCGCCTGCGCGCGCTCCCTGGACCTCGACGTCGTCTCGGTGGCCAAGATCGCCTCGATGCTGGCCAAGGCGATCGAGCGCGAGCAGCCGGTGCTGCCCGCAGCCGCCGGCGCACCCACCGGCCGGTTCGCCCGCGACCCGGCCGAGTACACCACCCCCAACACGACCCGACTGACATTGATCCCCGGCGGCGCGAGTGCGCCCGACCCAGAACTGGAGACCACCCCATGAGCACCACAACAACGAGCGCCACGAGTGCCCTCGCGGCGACCAGCGGGCCGCTGGACCCGGTCGGCGCCGACCTGATGCGGACGCTGCGTGCCTTGAAGCTGGGAGGCCTCAAGGACACCCTGCCCGAGCGGCTCGCCCTGGCCCGAGCACGCAAGATGGGCCACGCCGCGTTCCTCGAACTCCTCCTGGCCGACGAGGTCACCCGCCGCGAGTCACGCTCAGCGATGCTGCGTGCCCGCACCGCCGGACTCGACCCCGCCATGCGCCTGGACACCTGGGACGAACCCGACGACCTCACCTACGACCGGACCCTGCTGTCCGACCTGACCAGCCTGCGGTTCGCCGAGGCCGGCCACGGCGTCCTCATCCTCGGCCCCGTAGGCGTCGGCAAGACCCACCTCGCGACCGCACTCGGCCACATCGGCATCCGGCGCCGCCTCAGCGTGCACGCCTCACGCGCCGACAAGCTCTTCACCCGCCTGCGCGCCGCCCGGCTGGACAACAGCCTCGAGGCCGAGATCCGCAAGCTCGCCCGCGTGGACCTCCTCATCCTCGACGACTTCGCCCTGCGCAACCTCGACCCGACCGAGACCAACGACTTCTACGAGCTCATCGTCGAGCGGCACCGCAAGGCATCCACGGTCGTGACCTCGAACCGCGAGCCATCCGAATGGATGTCGATGATGAGCGACGCCCTGCTCGCCCAGTCCGCGATCGACCGGCTCACCTCAGGAGCCCACACCCTGATCATCGAAGGACCCTCCTACCGGCAACGAAACACGCTCAACCAGCGCGCCAACATTGACTCCGAAAGCGAGGCCCTGTGATGCTCACCAACACCTCCAGGTGGTCCCATGCTCATGGCAACGAGGTGGTCCCATCACGTTGGCAAGCGACACCTGGGTCCGCACCGGACACCAAATGGACCGCCACTGCGCCACCCGCCGTCTCCGCGGT
>JBPPNA010000315.1:0-2662 GCA_051306355.1 Acidimicrobiales bacterium
CCGGGTCCGATGACCACGCCGACGAGCACGAGGCCCACGATGCCGGGGAGCCGGGCCCGTCGAGCGAGGATCGGGCCGGCGAGAATGGCCAGGAAGAGGACGACGAAGAAGGAGGCCGGGTCATCGAGAGGCGTCTCGAGGACCTCGGGCATGAACGGCGACCCTACCGAGCGGTGGCCAGCCCGACGGATCGGTGGTATGTCATGTGGTACGCCAGATCCGGGAGGCAATGAGATGGCCGTCACCGAGCAGTCCGAGCAGCCAGGAAACCGTTACCTGTCCGACAACTACGGACCCGTCACCGAGGAGATCACCGCCTTCGACCTCCCTGTCGTGGGACAACTGCCGGCGGAGCTCGCCGGCCGGTATCTACGCAACGGTCCGAATCCCATCGAGCCGGTCGATCCCGAAACGCACCACTGGTTCGTGGGCGACGGCATGGTGCACGGCATCCGGCTCCTCGAGGGGCGGGCCGCGTGGTACCGGAACCGCTACGTGGGCTCGAAGCACGTCAGCGAGGTCCGAGGCGAGCCCGACATCCCAGGTCCCAACTGGAACGACGCCACGGGCGGCCCCAACACGAACGTCGGGGGTTTCGCGGGGACGACCTGGGCCATGGTCGAGGCCGGCAGCTGCCCGGTGGAGCTCACCTATGACCTCGAGACCGTCGGGCGCAACGACTTCTCGGGGACCCTTCCCGGGGCGTTCACCGCCCACCCCAAGTTCGATCCCGACACGGGCGAGATGCACGCCATGGTGTACGCACCGCCGCAGTGGATGGACCACGTCCAGTACGTCGTGGTGGCGCCCGACGGCAAGGTCCGCAAGACGCTCGACATCCCGCTCGGCATGACCATGCTCCACGACATGTCGTTGACCCAGCGGTACGCCGTCATCTACGACCAGCCGTGCACGGTCGACATCGAGCTGGCCATGGAGGGTCGCTTCCCCTTCCGGTGGAACCCCGACTACGGCAACCGGGTCGGACTCCTGCCTCGGGAGGGATCCGCCGACGACATCGTGTGGATCGACGTCCCGAACGGGTACGTCTTCCACCCCCTGAACGCCTACGACACCCCCGACGGTGGCGTGGTGATCGACCTGTGCAACTACGACGTGATGTTCGACCGGGACATCCTCGGGCCGTTCGGCGACGGCGGGCAGGCGCGGCTCGAGCGCTGGGAGCTCGACCCGCACCGGAGGACGGCCTCGATCTCGGTGATCGACGATCGCCCGAACGAGTTCCCCCGCCACCGGGGGTCGGTGGGGAACAAGGAGCACCGCTACGGCTACTGCGCCTCGCCGAGCGTGGACGACAACGCGGCATGGCCCACCCTCAAGCACGACCTGCAGACGGGCGTGCGCCAGGAGTTCGACCACGGCCCCGGCCGGGCTGCGGGCGAGCCCGTCTTCGTTGCCAGGGAGGGATCGACCGAGGAAGACGACGGTTGGCTGGTCACCTTCGTGCACGACCTCGGCAAGGCCAGCACCGACTTCGTGGTGATGGATGCATCGGACTTCGAGCGCTCCGACTACGTCGCCCGTGTGCCCCTGCCCCAGCGGGTGCCGTTCGGCTTCCACGGCAACTGGGTGAGCGACCGATCGGTCCCGCCCGCCTGAAGCCGGGCCGACGACCTGCCCGGGTTCGCATCGGACCACAGCTCCGAGACATCATCGGCGGCGTGACCGACCACTACCAGCAGGCATGGAACGAGATGGCCGGGCCGGGCGGCCCCTTCGAGACGACGACGATCGAGGTGCGCGACGTCCCGATCAAGGTGTTCACCTCGGCCCCGCCCGACATGCGCGCCCTCTGGGACCTGGCCGCCGGTCACGGTGACCGCACCTACCTCGTCTACGAGGACGAGCGTTACACCTACGCCGAGATCGGCGCCCAGGTGCGGGCGCTGGCCCACCTGCTGGGGGAGACCCACGGCGTGCGCGAGGGCGATCGGGTCGCCGTCGCCATGCGCAACTACCCGGAGTGGGTCGTGAGCTACTGGGCCACGGTGTCCATCGGTGCCGCCATCGTCGGCATGAACGCCTGGTGGACCGGTCCGGAGATGGAGTACGGGCTGTCCGACTCCACGCCGAAGGTGCTCATCGCCGATGACGAGCGTCTCGAGCGGGTGCTGCCGCACCTCGCGACCCTGCGGGAGAACCAACCTCTGCACGTGATCTCGGTGCGCTCGGATCGCGAGCTGCCCGACGACGCCAGCCGTTGGGCCGACGTGGTCGACCCCGCCGACGCTCCCGAGTCACTGCCTGACGCCACCATCGATCCCGACGACGATGCCTGCATCTTCTACACCTCCGGCACGACCGGCTTCCCGAAGGGTGCGCAGCTCACCCACCGGGGATCGGTGCACAACGTGATGCACTTGGCGTTCATGCCCGCGGTCGCCGGCGCCGCCGACGCCAAGGCGGTCGCCGCCGGCGACGCCGAACCGAAGCCGGTGGATGCTGACGCGCCGCCGTCCGGCCCCCCGGTGCTGATGGCACCGACGCCGCTGTTCCACGTCACGGCCTGCAACTGCCTTCTACACCCGGCCACGCTGGCCGGGGGGACGCTGGTGCTCACCTACAAGTGGGACCCCGCCCGTGCCCTCGAGCTGATCGAGCGCGAGCGGGTGACCAACTTCTCCGGCGTCCCCACCATGAG
>JBPPNA010000251.1:0-5562 GCA_051306355.1 Acidimicrobiales bacterium
TGCTCGAGCACCTGCAGCACCTCCTGGACGGTCTCCACGGCATCGAAGGCGGAGGCGACGCGGGATGCGCCCCCGACGAAGACCTCGCTCGGCGGCTCGGCCGTCAGGGTGGTGCGCAGGACAGAGAGCACGCTGGTGGCGATGTGGTCGGTCTCGGGATCGCCCGTCCCGGGGGCTGTCGCCGGGAGCGACCCGCGCATGACGTTCACGAGGTGGGAGGCGAGATGGGCGGAGGCCGCGTTGACCCGGTCCTCCCCGACCTCGTCCTCGAGCTCGACGCTGTGCTTCTCCACCGTGGCATCGCCCAGGATCACGATGGCGAGCACCTGCCGTGGGGCGAGTGCGACGAGGTGGATCGACCGCACGGGCGTGTCGGTGGGCGGCGGCGGGACGACCACCCCGGTCCAGGCGGTGAGCCCGGAGAGCAGCTGGCTGGTGGAGGCCAGCATCTGTTCGATCTCGCCGTGGGCGGCCCGGAAGAACGAGCTCACCTGCCGGGCCTGTTCGCCGCGCAGGGCGCCGGGGGAACCGATCGTGTCGACGAAGTAGCGGTACCCCTTCTGGGTGGGGATCCGGCCGGCGCTCGTGTGCGGCTGCACGAGGTAGCCGTCGGTCTCGAGGGTGGCCATCTCGTTGCGCACCGTCGCAGAGCTGACGTCGACGCCGGGAGCGGCCGCGACGCGACCCGACCCGACCGGTTGTGCGGTCTCGATGTACTCCTGGACGACGGCCCTGAGGATCGAGGCCTTGCGATCATCGAGCATGGCTTGTGCGGCACCTCCCCGACACGACGGACGACGGCTGGCACTCGATGTTACCGAGTGCCAGCCGAGGCACCCGTCTCGTCACCCGGTCTCGGCGTATCGCTGGAGCGACACCTGCCGCTCCTCGGCGTGATCGACGATCGGGAGCGGGTAGCCCTGCGGTACGCCCTCGGGGGCCTTCCACGGCTCGTGCACGTACCGTCGGGGCACGTCGGCGAGCTCGGACACGTACCGCCGGACGTAGGTGCCGTCGGGGTCGAAGCGCTCGGCCTGGGTGGTGGGGTTGAAGATCCGGAAGTACGGCGCGGCGTCAGTGCCGGTACCGGCGGTCCACTGCCAGCCGTGCTGATTGGAGGCCAGGTCACCGTCGACGAGGTGCTGCATGAACCACCGGGCGCCACGCTGCCAGTCGAGGTGGAGGTCCTTGACCAGGAAGCTGGCCACGATCATGCGGACGCGGTTGTGCATCCACGCCTCGGTGGCCAGCTGACGCATCCCCGCATCGACGATGGGATATCCCGTCTCGCCCCGGCTCCAGGCCTCGAACCGCTCGTCTGCGTCGGCGTCCCGATCCCATGGCATCGAGCCCACCCGCTCGTTCATCGACTGCCTCGCCGAATCGGGGACGTGGAACAGCACGTCGGCGTAGAAGTCGCGCCAGCACAGCTCGGTGGCGAAGGTGCGCTCTGCGTCAGAGGCCCCCAGGCGGTCGAGGATCTGGCGGGGGTGGATGGTGCCCCACTTGAGATCGGCAGACAGGCGGGACGTGGCGTCCTCACCGGGGAGATCGCGCCCCTCGTCGTAGTCGTGGACCTTGGCCCGCAGGAAGTGGTCGACACGGTTCGACGCCGCGTCCTCGCCGGCCCGCGGGATGGCCACGGAATCGAGGTCCGGAACGTCGGGGATCCCGTCGGAGTCGACGCCTCGCCACGGGATCGAGCCCGGCTTGGCGACGGGTCGGTCCCATCCGTGCTCACGCCACGCCCGGGAGAAGGGGGTGAAGACCTTGTAGTGCGTGCCGCTCTTGGTGGAGATCCTGCCGGGATCGACCGCGTAGGGGCTGCCCGTCCGGACGAAGTCCATGCCTGCACGAGTCACGGCGGCGGCCACCGCGTCGTCCCGCGCCCGCCCGTAGGGACCGAAGTCTTCGGCCAGGTGGACCGACGCGGCATCGAGATCGACAGCGAGTTGCGGGATCACCTCGCGTGGATCGCCGGCGCGGATGACCAGGTTCCCTCCCATCGACTCGTCGAGGGCGCGCAGGCAGCCGTACAGGAAGGCGAGCCGTGGCGGACCGGCCGGGCCCCGCAGCCGGTCGTCGAGACAGAAGACCCCCACCACCTCGTCGGCCGAGCGGACCGCATCCACCAGTGCCGGGTTGTCCGACAGGCGCAGGTCGCGACGGAACCAGACCAGGGCGGTGGACATGGGCCCTTCCTACCCTGGCTGGACGCGCCGACGAACTCAGGTCGACGTCAGGTCGACGTCAGCCCGACGCCCGGGTGGACGTCACGCCGGACGGCGCTGGTTCAGCTCCAGCACGTTGTCGTGGAGGATCCGTCGTTGGTCATCGGGCGGGAGGTGCTCGACCTCGACCGCGTAGTCGAGCGGCTCGGGCAGGGCCTCGATGTGGGGCCAGTCGCTGCCGAAGAGCACGCGATCGGCGCCCATGTGCTCGACCACCTCGTCGATGTGATCTTCCCAGAACGGGTTGATCCAGATGTGGCGCCGGAACGTCTCGGTGGGGTCCTCGGGGAACCAGCCGTTCATCTTGCGCGCCACGACCCGCAGGCGACCGAACAGGCCACGGAGGTAGGTGCTGCCGTTCTCGACGCTGGCGATGCGCAGGTTCGGGAATCGGTGGAAGAGGTTGTCGCCGACGAGTGAGGCGAGGAAGTCCTCGATGGGTCGTTCGAGTTGGAGCATGCGGGTGGGTTGGGGCACCCCGCCGAAATCGGTGGTGAAACCGTCGCGGGCGTAGCCGTGGCTGGTGTAGCCCGAGTCTCCGGCGTGCACGACCACGGTGACGCCCGATTCGTCGACCCGGGCCCAGAACGGATCGAACATGGGGTCGGTGGGCGCCTTCTGCCCCTGCGCCGTGGTGGGGGCCGCCGGCCGCATCACGATGGTGCGGGCGTCGTGGTCGAGTGCCCACTCGAGCTCGCGGCACGCCCAATCGACATCGACGAGCGGGATGTACGGGCCGGCGAAGATGCGGTCCTGGTAGGCGAAGCCCCAGTCCTCCTCGAGCCACCGGTTGAAGGCGGTGAACAGCAGGGAGACGGCTTCGGGATCGTGGCGCAACGGCTCCTCGTAGATCATGCCGAGGGTCGGGAACAGCCACACGGCACCGACGCCCTGCGCGTCCATCGTGTGGAGCCGGGCGTCCCGGTTGCGGTACTCGGGCCGGATGGGCTCGTGCCGGCTGAGCAGCTCGAGCGGGTCGTCGCCGTTGGGGTTGCCCCGGAAGTAGTCGGCGAGCACACCGGGGAACGCCACGGGATCGAAGGTGGCGTTCTTCACGCCCCGGAACACCTTGCCGCCGAGCACGGGATAGGTCCGTCCCTCGATCCGGGCCCACTGGAAGACGCGGGTGGCATGTCGGGGATCGAGATGGCGACTGAAGGCGTCGAGGGCCTCGTAGTAGTGGTTGTCGGCGTCGAAGGGCCGGTACCCGAGCGTCTCGACGATCTGCGGTGCATCAGTCGTCATGGTCATGTCTGACATGGTGTCAGATGCGGCTGGGGAGCAGCGCCCGGACAACCTCCAGGGTGTCGGCCTCCGACGGACCCTTGTCGTGGCGGTACTGCTTCACGCGTGCGAAGCGGAGTGCCACGCCGCCGGGGTACCGCGTGGACGCCTGGGCTCCGTCGACGGCCACCTCCACCACCTGCTCGGGCCGGACCCAGACGGTGTGGCCGCTCTCGCCGGTACGCAGCTCCACGAACCGCGTCGTCTGCCACTCGAGCATCTCGTCGGTCATGCCCTTGAAGGTCTTGCCCACCATGACGAAGTCGCCGGTCTCCGCCTGCCGTGCCCCGAGGTGGATGTTGGACAGCCAGCCCCGCCGGCGACCGCTCCCCCACTCCGCTCCGAGCACCACGAGGTCGAGGGTGTGGACGGGTTTCACCTTCCGCCAGGACCTGCCCCGACGCCCGGCCTCGTACGTGCTGTCGGCCGCCTTGACCATCACCCCTTCGTGGCCGTGCGCCAGCGCGTCGACGAGGACCTCCTCGGCCACCGAGGGATCGTCGGTGGTGATCCCCGGGATGAGATGGGGGCCGACCAGCGCCTCCAGCCGACCACGCCGGACGCGCAGTGGCTCGTCGATCTGATCGGCACCGTCGAGGTGGAGCAGGTCGAAGAACTGCGGGGCCAACACCGTGGGATCGGTCGCCGGCTCGCTGCGCCCGAACCGGCTCATCGTGTCCTGGAACGCCTGGGGCGCCTGGCCGGGCCCCAGGAACCCGAGCACCTCCCCGTCGAGGACGAACGATCCGGAATCGAAGCTGCGGGCGATCGTCGCCACCTCGGGTAACCGAGCGGTCACGTCGTTGAGGTTGCGGGTGAAGATGCGCACGTCCTGGCCGGCGCGGTGGACCTGGATGCGCGCCCCGTCGAGCTTCCACTCCACACTGGCCGCACCGACCTCCTCGATTGCCGCCCCCACCGACTCGCTGGTCGAAGCGAGCATGGGCTGCACGGGCCGAAGCGGCTCGAGCCCGACGGCGCACACGGCGTCGGTCCCGCCGACGAGGGCTGCTCGGGCCACGGTGCCCAGGTCACCGGCGAGCATGACCGCCCGTCGGACGTCAGGGAGCCGGACGCCCGAGGCCACGGCGATGGCGTCGGTCACGACGCCATCGAGCGCACCCGTGCGCATCTCCCCGACGAAGAGCCGCCCGAGGAAGTCGGCCTCGGCTGCGGTGGCCCGGCTGAACAACTCGACGAGCTGCGCGCGGCGGCCGGCCTGCGAACCCGGCCCCGTCGTGGCGGCGAGGGCGGTGACCGCACGATCGACCTCGTCCACCGTCAGGGACGCGTCCGGGGCCGGTGGGACGTCGAGATCCCGGATCGCAGCCCAACCGATCCCGATCCTGCCCTGGCGGACCTCGCCGAGCAGGAAGCCGACGACGGTCTCGACCTCCCCGGGGTCGACGATCGAGAACAGGGCGGCCAGGGCCGTCCGCTTCTCGTTCCGCTTCGTCGTGGCGCCGGCGATCGATGATGCGTCGACCACCTCGGCCAATCGGGTCACGGGATGCACCAATCGATGGGATCGCGTCCCGCGCCGACGAGCGCCTCATTCGCCCGGCTGAACGGCTTCGAACCGAAGAACCCCCGGTGGGCGGACAGGGGCGAGGGATGGGGTGATTCGATGATCACATGCCGGCTGGTGTCGACCAGCGAACGCTTGTTGCGAGCCGCCGCTCCCCACAGGACGAACACGACTCGCTCGGTTTTCTGGCCCACGAGCTGGATGACCCGGTCGGTGAAGGTCTCCCACCCCTTGCGTTGGTGCGAGGCTGCCTGTCGGGCCCGCACCGTGAGCGTGGTGTTGAGCAGCAACACGCCCTGGCGGGCCCAGTGTTCGAGGTTGCCGTGGCCGGGCGGGGCGCATCCGAGGTCCGAGACCAGCTCGGTGTGGATGTTGGTCAGCGACGGGGGGATGTCGACGCCCCGCCGGACCGAGAAGCACAGCCCATGGGCCTGGCCGGGACCGTGGTAGGGATCCTGACCGACGACGAGCACCTTCACGTCGGCGAACGGCGTGAGGTGGAGTGCGGCGAAGACCTCG
>JBPPNA010000308.1:0-4421 GCA_051306355.1 Acidimicrobiales bacterium
CGCGGCTGCGCTACGGTCGACGGACGCCGCCGTCCACCGCTTCCGGGGGGAGATCTGTTGTTCCGAGCACTGCTCCTGGCGCCCCCCGGCGCCGGCAAGGGCACCCAGGGGGAGCGCCTGGCCGAGCGCCATGGCGTTCCGCACCTCGCCACGGGCGACCTCCTCCGTGACCACGTTGCCCGGGGCACCGGCCTGGGTGCCGCCGCCAAAGCGGCCATGGACGGGGGCGGCCTCGTGCCTGATGCGCTGGTGATCGACATGATCCTCGAGCGCATCGGCGGCAGCGATCCGCTCGAGGACTTCCTCCTCGACGGGTTCCCCCGCACGTTGCGCCAGGCACGCGCTGCGTTCGAGTGGGGAAGCCTCATGGACCGCACGTTCGACGCCGTGATCATGCTCCAGGTGCCCGAGGAGGAACTGGTCCGACGCCTGGTGGAGCGTGGCCGGCAATCGGGTCGCAGCGACGACAGCGAGGACGTCATCCGCAAACGCCTCCAGGTCTACGAGGAGAACACCGCACCGTTGATCGGCTTCTACGAGGAGCGCGGCATCTTGCTGCCCATCGACGGCACCGGATCCGTCGACGAGATCACCGATCGCATCGAGCAGAGCCTCTCCCCACTGCTCGAGGTCTGACGCCAGACCCGATCGGCGCTCAGCTCGCCACCAGCTCGAGGGGCAGGGACCGCACGCCGGCGATCACGGGCGACGCGCTGCGCTCGACCGGTCCGCGTCCGACGGGCCGCAGCCCCCGATCGAGCAGCGCCTCGACCAGTGTGGCGATCTCCATCCTCGCCAGTGCGGCGCCGATGCAGAAGTGGGCGCCGAAGCCGAAGGCGAGGTGATGGTTCGGGGAACGCCCCACGTCGAAACGGTCAGCGGTGGGGCCGAACTCCGCCTCGTCCCGGTTGGCCGATTGGTAGAGCATCAGCACCGGATCGCCGGCGGCGATGGGCGTGCCGGCCAACTCGACGTCGCAGGTGGCGGTGCGCATGAACGAGATCACCGGGGTGGTCCAGCGCAAGATCTCCTCGACGGCGCTGGCCACGAGACCCCGATCGTCGATGAGGCGGTCCCACTGGTCCGGTTCGGCGCAGAACGCCGCCAATCCCCCGGAGATGGCGTTGCGGGTGGTCTCGTTGCCGGCGATGAGCAACTGGTTGAGGAACATGACCAGCTCGTCGTCGGTGAGGCGACGCCCGTCGAGCTCGGTGTGGGCCAGCACCGAGACGAGGTCGTCGGCCGGCTCGCGACGCCGCTCGTCGCAGCGCTCCACCAGGTAGCCCCAGCACTCTCCCATGAGGCGCTGCTGCTCCGCCGGATCGATGTCGGTGGCACCGGGGATGGCGGCCTCGGACCACTCGAAGAACCGGTCGAGATCCTCACCCGGGACGCCGAGCACGTCGGCGATGAGCAGCAGCGGGAGGGGCACGGCGAGGTGCTCCACGGCGTCGATGATCCCGGCGGGGAGTCGGTCGAGCACCTCGGTGGTCCGCTGCTGCACGCGTTCGGTGGTGGCCCGCATGACCGAGGGCCGGAACCCGGGTGCCACGAGCCGCCGGTAGGCGGTGTGTTCCGGCGGATCGGTGTGCATCATCGTGGGCGGCGTCTCGTAGTCGACCCCGATCTCCATGGTCAGGATGCCCTGGCGAGAGCAGAAGGTGCCGGGGTCGGTCGACACTGCGAGCACCGCCTCGTGGCTGGCGACGGCCCAGAAGCCGCCCGGTTCGCACCACGAGACCGGAGCTTCGTCCCGCAGTCGGGCGTAGGTGGGGTACGGGTCGTCGGCGTAGAAGTCGCCGTCGGCGAGCCGGGCGGTCAGGCCGGCGATGTCCTCGATTGTCGTCACGAGCGCTCTTGGTACCAGACGCTGAGGTCGTTTGGCGTCCGATGCGAGCCGGCAACGATGCTGGGCCGATGCAGTCGTCTCCGAAGCTCCTCCGGGTCCGCACGGCACTGGCCGGCGTCATCGAGGTGGTCGTGATCGCCCTGGCCTTCCTCGCCGGGCGCTTCCTCTTCCTCGGCGACCTGGTGATCGAGGTCCACGGCTACATCGGCAACACCGTGTTCCTGCTGGCGCTCATCAACCTCGGTCTGGGCCTGGTCGCCAAGGCCGACGGCGGGCAGCTCGCGGTGGCCGGGATGATCGCACTGTTGACCTTCAGCCAGATCGGGCTCGGCTACGTGGGTCGGGAGACCGCTGACGCCGCCGCGCTCCACATCCCCAACGGGGTCCTGCTCATGGGCTTGTCGGGCTACCAGTTCGCCGATCTCCGCGGTCTGCGGGAGCGGGTCGTCTGACGAAGCGCCCGTCTAGCGCAGTCCGAGCTTCTCCGAGCAATGGGGCCAGGAGCCCCAGCCGGCCTGCGCCTGCAGACGGCGTCCCATCTCGATCTGGGTGTCGCGGCTGTGCTCGTGTGGGTAGCCCGAGCCGCCGACGCCCTGCCACGAGCCGAGCGAGAACTGCAGGCCGCCGTAGTAACCGTTGCCGGTGTTGATGGACCAGTTGCCGCCGGCCTCGCACTCGGCGAGGTCGAGCCACACCTGCAAGGTGTTCGGATCGCCGTCGTCGGACCCCCCTGACGACGGCGCAGTGGTCGGCGGCGCGGTCGTCGGCGGCGCGGTCGTCGGCGGCGCAGTGGTCGGCGCTGGAGGTGCCGGCGGCGCGGTCTGCAGCGGCGCGGTCGTCGGCGGCGCGGTCGTCGGCGGCGCCGTCTGCGGCGGGGCCGTCGTGGGGGCCGCAGTGGTCGGCGTCGGTGCGCGGGAGGCCGATGCGCTGGAGGTGGCCTGCGTCGGATCCGGATCCCCGGTCGAGGTCGGCGGCTCGGTCGGGGTCGGCGGCTCGGTCGGGGTCGGCGGCTCGGTCGTGGCCGGTGTGGCGGCCGTCGTGGTGGTCTCGGCCGTGGTCGAGGTGGCCGGTGCCTCGGTCGTGGTGGCCGAGGCCAGGAGCGTGCTCGTGGTCTGGGCGATCAGTTCCACCATCGCCACCGGCGTGCTGGCCGCTTCGGCCACGATCGTGTCGTCGTCGGTGGTCGTGCCGCCATCCGGTCCGTGCAAGCCCGCCTCGGACCCCGCCGCGACCACGGCCACCCCGTCATCGCCCGGGAGCGAGGTCAGTCCCCCGACGGCCAGGGTCGCCGCCAGGATCCCGGTCAGGAGACCGAGTCGGCGGCGACGGAAGGTGCGGTCGGCGCGTGGCGAAGTGAGCGTCAGTACGGGTTCGATGGGTCCAGGCAGTGTCGACGACAGGAAAGTGACGAAACCGTTCCGGTTCGTCACGAGTTCGAAATACTAGCCCGTCGCCATTCTGAAACAAACTCGTGTCTTCGTTCACAAGCGATCGGCACGGTGCCTGGCGAGCCCCACGCCCACCCGGAGACGTCAAGGCGTCGAGTCGTGTCAGGAGACCGACGTGGCGTCGAGGAGGCGGGCGCCGCGCTCGATGGCCTCGACGAACTCCTCCACCATCTCGATGATCACGTCGCTGGATCGGCGGACCTTGCTGAGCCGACCGATGATCTGGCCACAGGGCATGAAGTTCACGGCCTTCGACTGCGTGGGGTACTTGTGGCCCCGTGCCATCTCCTCCACGGTGACCATCGACTGCATCGGCATCCCGAGCGGATCGGGGGTGTCGGGCCGCTCCCATGCCTCGGTCCACTCGTTGCGCAGCATGCGGCACGGCTTGCCTGTCCACGACCGTGACCGGATCGTGTCGCGCGAGGTGGCCTCGAGGTAGGTCTCCATCTGTCCGGGCGGGATGTCGGCCTCCTCGACCGTGAGCCAGAGCGACCCCGTCCACACGCCCTGGGCGCCCATCACCATCGCTGCGGCCATCTGCTTGCCGGAACCGACCCCGCCGGCGGCGAGGACCGGGATGTCGCCCACGGCGTCGATCACCTCGGGCCAGACCACGATGGACCCGACGTCGCCGGTGTGGCCGCCGCCTTCGCCGCCCTGGCACACGATGAAGTCGAGGCCGGCGGCTTCGTGGGCGAGGGCGTGCTTGACGGATCCGCAGAGGGCGCCGATGAGGCGTCCACCCTCCTGCACGTGGGCGATGACCTCGGGCGGCGGCGTGCCGAGCGCGTTGGCGATGAGGGAACACTTCGGACGGGAGAGGGCCTCCTCGAGCAGCGGCATGGCCGTGGCGAGACCGAAACCCAGCAACTCGTGGGGCTTCTCGTCGTCCTTCAGCCCCGGGACACCCGCCTCGTCGAAGATGCCACGGGCGAACTCGCGCACCTCGTCGGGGATCATCGACTTGAGCATCTCCTCGAGCTTGTCGGGATCGATCTCGTCCATCCCCTCGTACTTGCCCGGGATCACGATGTCGACGCCGTAGGTACCCTCCACGTGCTCGTCCAGCCAGTCGAGCTCCTGGCGGAGCTGGTCGACGGTGAAGCCCACCGCCCCGAGCA
>JBPPNA010000310.1:0-5318 GCA_051306355.1 Acidimicrobiales bacterium
ATGCAGCACGGGTTCCAGCTGGCCCGCCAGCTGCTGGCCCGCCAGACCGGAACCAAGCAGATCATCATGATCACCGACGGCGAACCCACCGCCCACTACGAGCCCGGCATGGCGGCGCCGTACTTCAACTATCCACCGGTGCAGGAGACGATCGACGCCACGGTGCGCGAGGTCATCCGATGCACGAAGGACGACATCCGCATCAACACCTTCATGCTCGACGCCACCAGCTACCTCAAGAACTTCATCGAAAAGATCACGAAGATGAACGGTGGGCGAGCGTTCTTCACCACGCCGGAAAATCTCGGCGACTACGTGCTGGTCGATTTCGTCGAGCACAAGCGGGCGCTCCGTTCGAGTGGCGGTCGCCGTCGCTAGTGGGACTTTCTGGGCCAGAAGGCAAGTCTCACTTGCGCTTCCGGCCCTGGTGGGCGATGATCACACCGTTGTAATTACATGTCTGGTATGGACCGGCGGGGGGTCAGCTCTTTCGACCTCCTCGCGCACCTTGCCGGACGATCGCCTACCCAGAAGGAGGCCTGGCGAATGAGCGTCCATGCGGACATCGATTCCCAGCCTGAGATCCGTTCGTGGCAGGACTACGCCAACTGCCTCGGCGTCGACCCCGACTTGTTCTTCCCGGAACGAGGCGCATCCACCAGAGAGGCCAAGGAGGTCTGCCGGGGCTGCATCGTGCGCGACGAGTGCCTCGAGTTCGCCCTCTCGAACGGGGAGAAGTTCGGCATCTGGGGTGGGATGAGCGAGCGTGAGCGGCGCCGCATCCGCCGAGCGCGGGCCATCGCCCGCCGCGCCGCGGCCGAATCCGCCTGATCCCCGGGCCCGGAGCGGGCCCATCCGAGATCGAGCAATCCGTCCAACCCGCCGCGAACGCGGCGGGTTGGGTCGCGTCCGGGCGTCGCTACCCTCTCGAGGGCATGTCGCCGGTCGGGAACCGATCGGGTCGGTCCAGCGTTCCGACCCACAGGGCGTTCCTCGACGCCTGCGCCTCATGGTGATCCGACGGGCGCGTCGGCGGGGGAGGTCCGCCCCGGACCGCGACGGTCGAATCCCCACGTGGGAGGAGGTCGCCAGGGACGAGGGCGACTTCATCTACACGGTCGCCTACCGGCTGACCGGCAACCGAGAGGATGCGCAGGACCTGGTGCAGGAGGTGTTGGTACGAGTGCAACGAGGACTGCGGACCTACCGGCCGGGATCCCTGCGGGCCTGGCTCGGCAGGATCACCACCAACGCCTTCCTCGACGATGCCCGGCGCCGCCAGCGCCGGCCGCAGGTGACGTTGCCCGACGATCCCGACGTCGTCCTGCCGTCGGCTCCCTCGGCCAGCGACGACGCGGCAACCGCTGCGCTGCCCGACCACCTCCAGGCGCTCATCGCCGAGCTCCCCGAGGACTATCGCGTGGCGGTCGTGCTCTCCGACGTCGCCGGACTGCCCTACGCCGAGATCGCCGAGGAGCTGAGCGTCCCGGTCGGCACGGTCCGCAGCCGCATCCATCGGGGGCGGTTGGCGCTCCGCGAGCGGCTCGCCGAGGAGGACGACCTGTGACCGACGACGGACTCCCCCACGACGGACATGTCGGCGACCTGGTCTCGGCGCGCCTCGACGGTGAGCTGCGCCCGGAGACGGCGGCGTGGGTCGATTCCCACCTCCGCGAGTGCGCGGCCTGCCGGGACCTCGCGCAGGCGACCGAGGCGGCGCGCGCCTGGGTCCGTTCGCTCCCCGAGGTCGACGGCAGCGTCGTGGTCGAGCGGTTCCTGGCCCGCCACCGTACGGCCGTCCGGGCCGGCGCCGCCTTCGTCGGCGTCGCTGCCGGCGTCCTCGGGGCGTTGGCACTGTCGGCTGCGGTCCTGCGCACCGACCTCGTCCCTGAAGTCGACGCGCTCGTGGCGGCGCACCTCTCCAGCGACGTCGGCGCGACCGGGGGCGATCTCGAGGCCATGGAGGGCATCCGGCACGTGAGGAGCCTGGGCCGTCCGTACAGCGCGCCGGCGGCCGTGATCGGCAACCGCGTGAGCTTGAGTCGTCGGTCCATGCTCGACGGCGACGACCTCGCCGTGGTGATCTACGGCGACGGGGACGTGTTCGTGTCCGTGTTCCAACAGCCGGGCCGGATCGAGTGGTCGGCACTTCCGGCAGGAACCACCCAGCGTGTCGGGCGCCGACTGGTGTGGGTGCCGGCAGAAGTCCCGCACGAGCGTGGCGGCGGTCCCGTGGTGATGGTGTCGGAGGTCGGTGGGGTCGTGGTGACCGTCGTCGGTGACGATCTGGCCGGGGCCACGACGGTGATGGATGGTCTGCCCGAATCCTCTCGGGGCAGTGCTTGGGACCGGGTGCACGACGCCTGCGTGCGGTTCACCGAGGTCTTCGCCATCGGTGGGGATTGATCGCCGACAGGATCACCTCCGGGCGGCACCTCAGCTCGCGTGGGAAGCGACCTCGGTGTCCTGGCGTCGGCCCTTCAGTTGACGTCGCCGTTCACGCTCGGAGGCACCGCCCCAGACGCCGTGGTCGATGCGGTTCTCCAGCGCGAACTCGAGGCAGGTGCGTCGCACGGGGCACGTCCCGCAGATGCGCTGGGCGGCGATCACCCCGACCCCGTCACTCGGGAAGAAGACCTCTGGCGGGTGGTTGCGGCAATCGCCGTCTTGCATCCATGGGCTGTCCATCAGGTGACCTCCGCCCTGTTCTACGACGCCGCGACGGATTTGGTTCCCCGAAATCCGGAAAATCATGTGGCCGACGTTCCCAGAGCACGCGGCCGGGGCGAGACTGGGGCGATGGGTCCCTCCGACCGGGACACGATCCCGTCGACTCCTCCGGCCCGCCCCGACCGCGACCTCCGGGCCCCGGCGGCGTGGCCCCGCCTCGATCCGCCGCCCCACCCGGGAGATCGTGACCGCGCCGTCGGGCGCTCCGCCCTGGTGGGGGGCACCGTCGGGGCGCTCGTTGCCGCACTGATCCTGGGCGTGGTGGCCCTGTGGCCCTCGGGGTCGGGTGCGGAACAGGAGACGGTCTCCTCTGCCCCGGTGACATCGCCGGACGGCACAGCACCGCGCATCGACGTGCTGGCGGTTCTCAACCGGGTGGAGCCGTCGGTCGTTTCGGTCCTGACCACCAGCTCCGCGCTCGAGGGCCAGGCCGGGGCGGGCACGGGCATCATCTTGACCGCCGACGGCCTGGCGCTGACGAACGCCCACGTGGTGGCGGGCCTCCCCTCCATCAGCGTGAGCCTGGCCGACGGCAGCCAGGCGGCGGCGACGCTGGTCGGCTCGTTCCCCGAGGAGGACGTCGCCCTCATCCAGATCGATGGTCGCGACGACCTCGTCCCCGCCGAGCTCGGCTCGTCCGATGCCCTGCAGGTGGGCGAGGAGGTGGTGGCCATCGGCAATGCCCTGAACCTGGGCGGTCGGCCCACCGTCACGCAAGGCATCGTCTCCGCACTCGACCGGCGATTGGAAGCCGAGGGGGTCTCCCTCGATGACCTCATCCAGACCGACGCCGCCATCAACCCGGGCAACTCCGGCGGTCCGTTGGTCAATGCTGCCGGGCAGGTGGTGGGGGTCAACACCGCGATCATCGGCGATGCCCAGAGCATCGGCTTCGCCATCTCCATCGACGAGATCAAGCCACTCATCGAGGAGATCCGCGCCGGCGGGGGCGTCGTACGGGGGGATCAGGCCTTCCTGGGCGTGAACACCACCGACGTCGCCACCGAGTCGCCGACCAACCTCGAACGCTTCGACATCGCCGTCGACGAGGGAGCCTTCGTCCGTAGCACCGTGGAGGGCAGCGGCGCCGCCGAGGCCGGCGTCGAGGCGGGTGACGTCATCGTCGCGGTGAACGACACGCCCACGCCGACATCGGCGGCGGTGGGCGAGGTGATCCGTGAGCTCGAGCCCGATGACGTCGTCACGATGACGATCATCCGGGACGGCGAGACGATCGACATCGAAGCGACCCTGGGGCGCCGAGGCTAGGTCGGGCTACCGTGGGCGTCATGTCCGATGCACCTCTCTCCGACGTCGAGCTCGAAGAACGACCCCCGCCGGTCGCCCATGCGCGCATCGTGTACCTCGGTCCCACCAGCCCGCACTGGGACATCCAGTCCGACTGGGGTGACGAGTCCGTGATCGAAGCGTTCCGCTCACGAGTGCGGGCCCGCCTGGTGCTCCTGCCCCCGCACGACCCGCAGTTCCGTCGGAACCGTGAGCGGGTCAACCGCGACGCCGAGCGCGAGAACTTCATGCTCGAGTGGGATCTCGGTTTCCCCGAGGACAACTGATCCCGCCTCCGGGGCCGACACAACCGGTGGTCGACGGCCCGGTCGTCGGCGTCGACCTCGGCGGGACGAAGATCCTCGGCGCGCTCGTCGACGCTGCCGGATCCCTGGCTCCGACGGTGGCGGCCGAGGTGAAGCGCTCCACGCCGACGCTGTCGGCCGAGGCGGTCATCGACGAGCTGGTCTCCGTCATCGGCTCGCTCGATCCCGATCCCGTCGCGGTCGGCATCGGCACGCCGGGCGTGGTCGTCCCCGGCACGGGAGTGGTGCAGGTGGCGCCGAACCTGCCCGGCTTCGATCGCCCGATGCCGCTCGGTGCCCTGCTCCGCGAGCGTCTCGGCGTCCCGGTCGTGGTGGGCAACGACGTGAACATGGCCGCCTACGGCGAGGCGCGCGCCGGGGCAGCCGCAGGGCACCCCGATGTGCTGGCCGTCTGGATGGGAACGGGCCTCGGTGCCGGTCTCGTCCTCGACGGACGGCTCCGGGTCGGTGCCTCCGGTCTCGCCGGTGAGCTCGGGCACGTGATCGTGGTTCCCGGCGGCCGACGATGCGGATGCGGCGGCCGAGGACACCTGGAGGCCTACATCGGCCGGAGGGCCATGGAAGAGCGAGCCCGCGAGCTGCACGACAACGGCCGACCCACGGGCCTCGTCGATCTCGTCGGGCCCAAGCGCATGAAATCCTCGGCGTTCCGCGCCGCCTACGACGACGGTGACGAGGTGGCGACGGAGCTCATCGACGAGGGTCTGGAGATGCTCGGTGTCGCCGTGGCCAACGTGGTGGTGACCGTCGACGTGAGCACCGTCGTGTTGGGGGGCGGCCTGGGCGAACGACTCGGTGCCATCGCCGTGGACCGGCTCACCGCGTCGCTGGCCGCGCTCCGCTTCGCCGGTGAGCCCCCAGCGGTCGTCTCGGCCAGCCTCGGCGACCACTCCGGAGCGATCGGCGCCGCCGCGCTCGCCGCGCTCGAGGCCTCGTGATGGCGGTGCCGAGCCCCTCCGAGCCGCGGCGCGCCAC